>DASUPO010000091.1:0-64306 GCA_036281075.1 Actinomycetota bacterium
CGACTACGTCGAGTCAGGCACCCAGGCGGGCGAGTTCTACGGCCGCCTGCTGCCGCTGCTCGAGTTCCTCGTCCCCGCCTACGTCGCCGAGGGCAAGAGCCACCTGACGATCGCCGTCGGCTGCACCGGCGGCCGCCACCGCTCGGTCACCGTCGCCGACCGCATCCGCCGCGATCTCGCCGAGCGCGACGACGTGATCGTCCGCGTCAAGCACCGCGACGTAGAGCTCGACTGAGCGACACGTGAGGCCGGGGGCCGGCTGGTCCCTCAGCTCCTGAGCGATTGAGCTGGTGTCGTGGGGAGGACCCCGCTCACCCTCTCGGGCGAATGTCGCCGAAGGCGGCGATATGCAATCTGTCTTTTGCGCGCCATAGGCGCGCAACATCACCTGGCGCTGCGCCCGAGAGGGCGCGCGACTGAATTCGCCCGAGAGGGTGACCGGGGTCCTCCGCGCTCCGCCACCTAGAATCGCCCGCCTTGGCCGAGACCGTCATAGCCGCCCGTGGCCTGCGCAAGAGCTACGGGGACAACGAAGCCGTGCGTGGCATCGACCTCGAAGTCAGCGCCGGCGAGATCTTCGCCTTCCTCGGGCCGAACGGGGCCGGCAAGACGACCACGGTCGAGATCCTCGAGGGGTACCGGGCCCGGACGGGCGGCGAGGTCTCGGTCCTCGGCCACGACCCGGCGGACCAGGACCCCGCGCTCAAGCGCCGGTTCGGGATCGTCCTGCAGTCGACGGGTGTCGACCCCTACCTCACGGTGCGAGAGACGGTCGCGCTCTACGCGGGCTACTACCCGTCCCCCCGCGACGTCGACGAGGTGATCGACCTCGCCGGCCTCGCCGAGAAGCGGACGACGCGCGTGAAGAAGCTCTCGGGCGGGCAGCAGCGACGCCTGGACGTCGCCGTCGCGCTCGCCGGCGATCCGGAGCTCCTGTTCCTCGACGAGCCGACGACCGGGTTCGATCCGAACGCGAGACGCAACGCCTGGGGGATCGTGAAGAACCTCGCGGACATCGGGAAGACGATCTTCCTGACGACGCACTTCATGGACGAGGCCCAGTACCTCGCCGACCGCGTCGCGGTGATCGCGAAGGGCGAGGTCGTCGCGGAGGGCACGCCCGGCACGATCGCCGGCCGCGACCGGATGCAGACCCGGATCCGGTTCCGCCTTCCCGAAGGCAAGCGTCCGGCACTCGAGCTCACGGACGCCGTCGGGCACGCCGACGGCTCGTGGGAGGTCAGGACCGACAACCCCACGAAGGTGGTCCACGACCTGACCGCCTGGGCCCTCGAGCGAGGACACACCTACGAGGTGCTCGAGGTCACGCAGCCGAGCCTCGAGGACGTGTACCTCGAGCTGACCGGCGGCGAGGAGGGGCACGAGTGAGCGCCGTCGCCCAGAGCCTCAGGCAGCTCCGGTTCACGAACAAGGCGTTCTGGCGCAACCCGGCGTCCGCGTTCTTCACGTTCGCGTTCCCGCTGATGTTCCTCGTGATCTTCACCGCGTTGCTCGGGCAGGGCGAGCTGCGGTTCGGTCGGTTCGAGCTGGACACGACGACGTACTACGTGGGCGCGATGGCGGCGTTCGGCGTGATCTCGGCGTGCTTCACGAACATCGCGATCCAGACCACGTTCAGCAGGGACGAGGGCATCCTCAAGCGCCTCCGCGGCACACCGCTGCCGGCCGGGGCCTACATGAGCGCCCGTGTCCTCCACGCGATGGTCGTGGGCGCGATCCTCGTGGCGATCACGCTGGTCTTCGGCAAGCTTGCGTACGACTCGCCGTTCCCCACGGGCGGTCCGCTCTTCGAGTTCACCGTCACGTTCCTGGTGGGATCGCTTTCGTTCGCGGCACTCGCCCTCGCGCTGACGGCGGTGATCCCGAACGCCGACGCCGCGCCCCCGATCGTGAACGCCGCGATCCTGCCGCTGCTGTTCCTGTCCGGCATCTTCATCCCGCTGGACGACGAGGCGCCGGAGTGGATCACCACGGTGGCCGAGATCTTCCCCGTGAAGCACTTCGCCGATGCGATGCGCGCCGGCTTCCTCGGCAACATCGAGGTCGCGGGGCAGCGCGTGTTCGTCTTCGACTGGGTCGACGTCGCGATCGTGGCGGCGTGGGGACTCCTCGGCCTGATCCTCGCGGCCCGGTTCTTCAGCTGGGAGCCGCGCCGCTGAGGGGCTGTGCTAGGCTCCGCGCTTCCCGGAACTGAGGGGTGCGTCCGTGCGGAAGTGGTTCCTGATCGTCGCGACGCTGACGACGCTCGCGGCCGCGTGCGGGGACGACGCGACCCCACCGGCCGACGACGGCACGCCCACCGAGTCCCCCGCCGAGGGGCAGACCGCCGCGACGTGCGCGGAGGAGCACGCCGCCGACTTCTTCCAGCCGGACACGCTCACCGTCGGGACCGACGTCCCCGCGTTCCAGCCCTGGGTCGCAGGCACGGGGGAGCGGGGCCCCTGGGAAGGCGTTCCCGACGAGGGCACGGGCAACCCGTACAGCGGCGAGGGATACGAGTCGGCGGTCGCGTATGCGATCGCGGAGCAGCTGGGGTTCTCTGAGGACCAGGTCGAGTGGGTCGCCGTTCCGTTCAACAACGCCTACGCGCCCGGCCCCAAGGACTTCGACTTCGACATCAACCAGGTCTCGGTGACGCCGGAGCGCGAGCAGGGAGCGACGTTCAGCGACGGCTACTTCGACGTCAGCCAGGCCCTCGTCGCGAACGAGGGGACGCCCATCGCAGACGCGACGAGCGTCGCGGACCTCCAGCGGTACCGGCTCGGCGTCCAGATCGGGACGACGAGCCTCGACCTCGTGAACGAGGTGATCCAGCCCGAGCAGCAGCCGCGCGTGTTCGACCGGTCGGTCGACGTGATCCAGGCGTTGAACAACGGGCAGATCGACGGGTACGTGGTCGACGCGCCCACCGCGTACGTGAACGTCCTGATCGGCCAGGCGGAGAACGGCGTCGTCGTCGGACAGTTCCCCGAGCAGGGGGAGCACTTCGGGCTCGTCTTCGAGCTCGACAACCCGCTCGTGGAGTGCGTGAACGTCGCGATCGCGGCGTTGGAAGACGACGGGACGCTGCAGAGTCTCGAGGACGAGTGGCTCGCGGATCTCACGTACCCGGTCCTGGAGTAAGGAGCACGGACGGGCGGCCCGGACCGTGAGCTCCACGCCACCGGGCGCGCCGCTCCCGCCGGAGCCCCTTCCGACCGGGGATCGGCGGTCGCGGATCCTGTGGGGCGGGACGCACGTCGAGGGCCGCCGGGCCGTCCTGATCGCGCTCGCGAGCACGGTCGTCTTCTTCACCGTCCTGATCGTCGTCGTGGTGAACTCGCCCGGGTGGGACGAGTTCAGCGCGAAGTTCCTGGACGGCGAGCAGTTCCTCGAGTCACTGCCGGGGATCCGGCGGGCGTTCCTCGTCAACATCCAGCTGTTCCTGATCGCGGAGACGATCGTCTTGGTGCTCGCACTGATCGTCGCCGTGCTCCGGAGCCTGCCGGGCCCGGTCTTCTTCCCGATCCGGATCCTCACGGCGGCCTACACGGACCTGTTCCGAGGGATCCCGACGGTCCTCGTGATCTACACGCTCGGACTCGGGGCCCCGGCGCTGCAGATCCAGGGGATCCCGAAGTCACCGTTCTTCTGGGCGGTGGTCTCGCTCGTTCTCGTGTACACCGCGTACGTCGCCGAGGTCTACCGGGCGGGGATCGAGTCGGTCCACGAGAGCCAGGTCGCGGCGGCGCGCTCGCTCGGCCTCTCCCGCTGGCAATCGACGCGGTACGTCGTGCTGCCGCAGGCGATCCGGCGGATCGTGCCGCCGCTCCTGAACGACTTCCTCGGACTCCAGAAGGACACGGCCCTCGTCGCGCTGATCGGCGTGATCGAGGCCTTCCGCCAGGCGCAGATCGACAGTTCGGCCACGTTCAACTACACGCCGTTCCTCGCGTGCGCCCTGTACTTCGTCCTGATCACGATCCCGCTGGCGCGACTGATCGATTGGCTCGTGGCCAGGGATCGGCGGCGTCGGCAGGCCGGGGCCGCCGCGTGACCGAGGCTGTCCGGATCGAGGGGCTCCACAAATCCTTCGACTCGCTCGAGGTGCTGCGGGGGATCGACCTGACGGTCGACGATCACGAGGTCGTCGGGCTGATCGGCGCGAGCGGGTCGGGCAAGTCGACGCTGCTGCGCTGCCTCGACCTGCTCGAGGCGGTCGATCGAGGGCGGATCTGGATCGAGGGGGTCGAGATCACGGCCCCCGACGTGGACGTGGACGCGATCCGTCGCCGGATCGCGATCGTGTTCCAGTCGTTCAACCTGTTCCCGCACATGACCGTGGTCGACAACGTGACGCTGGCGCCCCGGAAGGTGCTGGGTCTGTCCGACGACGCGGCGCGCGAGCGGGCCAGGGAGTTGCTCGACCGGTTCGGACTGGGGGACAAGCGGGACGACTATCCGGACCGGCTGTCGGGCGGCCAGCAACAGCGCGTGGCGATCGTGCGCGCGATGGCGATGGGCCCGGACCTGCTCCTGCTCGACGAGGTCACGAGCGCCCTCGATCCGGTGCTCGTCGCGGAGGTGCTCGACGTGATCCGGGAGCTCGCCGCGAGCGGCATCACGATGGTGATCGCGACGCACGAGATGGGTTTCGCCCGCGACGTCGCGCACCGCGTCGCGTTCCTGGACGAGGGGAGGCTCCTCGAGGTCGGCCCCCCGGAGCGGATCTTCTCGGCTCCCAGGGAGGAGGCCACCCGCCGGTTCCTCGACCGGATCATGGCCGCCGGTCGCATGTAGGGCTGTCGTCGAGCCGACTTACACTGTCGGGCCCATGCCCCCCTTCAAGATCTCCTCCGAGTTCCGTCCGTCCGGCGACCAGCCGGCGGCGATCGATCGCCTCGTGGAGGGGGTCCAGGCGGGGGAGGAGCACGTCACGCTCCTGGGCGCGACGGGGACCGGCAAGACGTTCACGGTCGCCCACCTCGTCGAGCGGGTGCAGCGGCCGACGCTCGTGATCGCGCCCAACAAGTCGCTCGCGGCGCAGCTCGCCAACGAGTTCCGAGAGGTGTTCCCCGACAACGCCGTCGAGTACTTCGTCAGCTACTACGACTACTACCAGCCGGAGGCCTACGTCCCGCAGACCGACACGTACATCGAGAAGGATTCCTCGATCAACGACGAGATCGAGCGGCTGCGCCACTCCGCCACCGCCGCCCTGCTCTCCCGGCGGGACGTCCTGATCGTGGCGAGCGTGTCGTGCATCTACGGCCTGGGATCGCCGGAGCAGTACGAGGGGCAGATCCTCCGGACCGTGCGCGGGACCGACCTGCCGCTCGAGTTCGCGCTCCAGCGACTGGTCGACATCCAGTACCAGCGCAACAACGCGACCCGGGCTCGAGGAACGTTCCGCGTCCAGGGCGACACTCTGGAGGTGTTCCCGAGCTACGAGCAGACGGGCTACCGGATCGAGTGGTGGGGGGAGACGATCGAGAAGATCAGCCGGTTCGATCCGCTGACGGGCGAGCTCCTGACCGACTCGATCACCGATCTCACGACGTTCCCGGCGTCGCACTACGTCTCGAGCGAGGATCGCATGAAGGCAGCGATCGTCACGATCGAGGAGGAGCTGCAGGAGCGTCTCGCGGACCTCGAGTCGCAGAACAAGCTGCTGGAGGCCGAGCGCCTGCGGATGCGCACCACGTACGACCTCGAGATGCTCCGCGAGGTCGGCTTCTGCTCCGGGATCGAGAACTACTCGCGCCACCTCGACGGTCGTCCGGCGGGGAGCGCGCCGTACACGCTCCTCGACTACTTCCCCGACGACTACCTCGTGGTGCTGGACGAGTCGCACGTCACCGTCCCGCAGCTCCACGGGATGTATGAGGGCGACATCTCGCGCAAGACGACGCTCGTCGAGTTCGGGTTCCGACTTCCCAGCGCGATCGACAACCGGCCGCTCCGCTTCGAGGAGTTCCAGGAGCGCGTCGACCAGCTCGTGTACATGTCGGCGACGCCGGGCCCGTGGGAGCTGAAGGTCTCGAAGCGGATCGTCGAGCAGATCGTCCGTCCGACCGGGCTGATCGACCCGGAGGTCGAGATCCGGCCCACGAAGGGCCAGGTCGACGACCTGATCGAGGAGATCCGCCGCCGCGCGGAAGCCGATCAGCGCGTCCTCGTGACGACGCTCACGAAGAAGATGGCCGAGGACCTCACGGACTACCTGATCGAGATGGGGATCCGGGTCCGCTACCTCCACTCCGAGGTCGACACGATCCAGCGGATCGAGATCGTGCGGGACCTCCGGCTGGGGGAGTTCGACGTGCTCGTGGGGATCAACCTGCTCCGGGAGGGGCTCGACCTCCCGGAGGTCTCGTTGGTCGCGATCCTCGACGCCGACAAGGAGGGCTTCCTCCGCTCTGAGACGTCCCTGATCCAGACGATTGGGCGCGCGGCCCGCAACGTCGACGGCACGGTCCTGATGTACGCGGACGAGGTCACCGACTCGATGAAGACCGCGATCAGCGAGACACAACGGCGGCGGATGATCCAGGAGGCGTACAACCAGGAGCACGGGATCGATCCGCAGACCGTGCGCCGGCGTGTCCACGACATCCTGCTCGCGATCGAGGAGGATCCGGCCAAGCGCGCGACGTCGCCCCGGAAGGAGCGACGGAGGCGCGCAGCGCGCCCCGAGATGCCGCAGGAGGAGCTGGAGCGTCTGCTGCTGGAGCTCGAGGAGGAGATGCACCAGGCGGCCAAGGACCTCCGGTTCGAGTACGCCGCGCGGCTCCGGGACGAGGTCGTGGATCTGCGGAAGGAGCTCAAGGCGCTCCGCGCGGCCGGGGTCGGCGTGTGAACCAGCTCCAGGTCCGGGCCTCCGCCGCGTGGCTGGGGCCGGGCCGCCTCGTGGAGGACGCCCGGATCGTCTGCGAGGGAGGTGCGATCGCCACCGCCGGCACGGCGACGACGATCGCCGGGTCCGACGACGAGCTGCGGATCGACGGCTTCCTGATGCCGGCGGTCGCCGACCGGCACGTCCACATCGGTCTGTCCTCACCTGCGGAGGTGCTCGCCGGCGGCGTCACGGCGGTCCGAGACCTCGCGTGGCCGCCCGACCTGATCTTCACGCTCGCCGACGCGTCGGAGCTGCCGTCGTTCGACGGGCCGTTGATCCGCGCGGCCGGCCCGATGCTGACGGCGCCCGGCGGCTACCCGACCGGCGAGTCCTGGGCGCCGCCGGGCACCGGGAGAGAGGTGAAGTCGCCCGAGGACGCCTCGGCCGCGGTCGAGGAGCTCGCCCGCCTCGGGGCGGCGGCGATCAAGGTCTCGCTGAACGCCGAGGCCGGCCCGACGCCCTCGGACGCGGAGCTCGCCGCGATCTGCGACGCCGCGCACGCGGCCGACCTTCCGGTGGCGGCGCACGCCCAAGGCAAGGGCGAGGTCGAGCGCGCGCTCGGTGCCGGTGTCGACGAGCTCGCGCACGCGCCGTGGACACGCCTCAGCGATCAGGTGATCCAGTCGGCGGCCTCGCGACTCCGGATCGTGTCGACCCTGGACATCCTGAGCTTCGGACGCGACACGCCGCAGATCCGGACGGCGCTCGACAACCTCCGAAGGTTCCACGTGGCCGGCGGGATGATCGCGTACGGGACCGACCTCGGGAACGGAGAGATCCCTCCGGGGATCCACACGCGGGAGGCGCTGCTGATCCGCGAGGCGGGCCTCGGACCCGAGGAGGTCCTCGAGACGATGATCCGCGCACCGCTCGAGCCCGATGCGCCGGCGGACCTCGTCATCCTCGGTGCCAGCCCGCTCGAGGAACTCACGGCCCTGGACGACGTTCGCACGGTGATCCGGGCCGGCCGGATCGTCGCCGGCGCCTGACCCTCCCCGGCTCGGCGTGGCACGATGGTCGGCGAGGGGGTGGTTCGGATGGTCCGGATGGACACGGTATGGCAGGGCGTCAGCCAGCAGGAGCTGGGGCAGGCGGCCCGGAACCACGCGATGCATCTCGAGGGGCTCCGGTACGACGTCACGCCACCGGGGATGCACTACCTCGTGATCCACTTCGACATCCCCGCCGCGGACGAGGCCACGTGGACCGTCGATGTCGACGGGCTCGTCGACCGGCCGCTGACGCTCTCGATCGACGACCTCCGCTCCCGACCGGCCGTCACGCGGCCGATCACGATGGAGTGCGCGGGCAACGGGCGGGCGCTGATGCCCCCGCGAGCCGAGAGCCAGCCGTGGCTCGACGGCGCGGTCGGGAACGCGGAATGGACGGGGACCCCGCTGCCGCCGATCCTCGAGGAGGCCGGCCTCGGAGCCGATGCCGTCGAGCTCCTCTTCACGGGCGCCGATCACGGGATCCAGGGCGAGGTCGAGCAGGACTACCAGTGGAGCTTCTCCCTCGACGACATCCTGCGCAACGACGTCCTCCTCGCGTACGAGATGAACGGCCAACCGCTGCCACCGCAACACGGGTACCCGCTCCGGCTCGTGGTTCCCGACTGGTACGGGATGTGCAGCGTGAAGTGGCTCCGCCGGATCACCGCGATCGCCGACGCCTTCGACGGGTTCCAGCTCGAGGCCTACCAGCTGCGACAGGATCCCGAGGGGCCGGGGACGCGGGTCACCAGGAAGGCGGTGCGGGCGCTGATGGTGCCGCCGGGCTTCTCGGACTTCCCGGGCAGGCAGCGGTACCTCGATGCGGGCCCGTGCGAGCTGATCGGCCGCGCCTGGTCCGGGTTCGGGCACGTCCTGCGGGTGGAGGTCAGCGTCGACGCCGGGAACACGTGGTCCGACGCGCGGCTCGGTCCCGAGCCGCCGTCCGCGTCCTCCTGGCGGGCGTGGTCCTTCGCGTGGGACGCGCGACCCGGCGAGCACGAGCTCCTCGTGCGCGCCAGCGACGAGGCCGGGAACACACAGCCGCTCGAGCCCCCCTGGAACTACGGGGGCTTCATGAACAACATGGCGCAGCGGGTCCCGGTGACGGTCCGCTGATGATCTAGAGGATCGCGCGCAGCTCCTCGAAGCAGCGGTCGACGTCCGCTTCCGTGTTGAAGAAGTGCGGGCTGATCCGGAGCCCGTCGCCGCGGAAGTCCGTGCACACGTCCCCGGCGAGTAGTCGGTGGCAGGTCTTCTCGGCCTCCGGCCCGACCTTCACGTTCACGACGCCGCCGCGCCCGTCGCGTTCGCGGGGCGTCCGTACCTCGAGGCCTGCCTCGTCCGCGCGCATGATCACGTGGTCCGTGAGCTCGCCCTGGCGCTGGTGGATCGCGGCCGGCCCGACCTCCGAGATGATGTCGATCCCTCCCTGGGCGAGGAAGAACACGGGCGCCGGCGGCGTCCCGTGCTCCAGCCGCCGCGCCGTCGGGTGATAGTCGAGACGTTCGAGGTCGAATCCGAACGGGTCGCGCGCGCCGAACCAGCCAGTCAGCGCCGGCTCCAGCGACGGGAGCAGCTCCCGCCGCGCGTAGAGGAAGACCATGCCTGGCCCGCCGAGCATCCACTTCAGGACGCCGGCCGTGTAGAGGTCGCAGCCCAGGTCCCGGAGGTCGAGCGGCAGGATCCCGAGGCCGTGGTAGTCGTCCACGAACGAGAGCGCCCCTCGTTCGCGGGCGAGCGCGCAGATCGCCTTCGCGTCCACGATGGCGCTCGACCGGAACAGGACGCGGTTCACCATCACCAGGGCCGTTCGGTCGTCGATCGCGCGGTCGTACTCCTCGAGCGGGATCGTGATGCCGTCGGGGCTCCGCAACCATCGGACCTCGCCGCCCAGCTTCTTCGCCCACGCGAGCCAGACGTGCCCATCGGTGGGGAAGTCGAGCTCGGACAGGACCACGGTCCGTCGATCCCCGGAGAGGTCGAGGCACGAGGCGATCGTGGAGAGGGCGATCGAGATGTTCGTCGTCAGCGCGACCTCGTCGGGGTCGCAGTTCGCGAGCACCGAGAACGACCGCTTCAGCGCCGCCATCCGCGGGAAGATGTCCTCGAACCAGACGTGATCCGGCGCGCCCTTCGCCGCCCACGCGTCCAGGTACTCGTCGAGCAGCGCCCGCGACCGCCGGGAGATCGGCCCGAGCGACGCGCTGATCAGGTAGGTCTTGCGTTCGAGGACCGGGAACTCGTCCCGCCACGCGGCGAGGTTCACTCGCTCCTCGCCGGCATGAACCGCTCGAACCACGCCGTCGTGCGCGTCACGAGGTCGAGGAACGCCGGGAACCTCCGGACCCCGTGGCCCTCGCCCGGGTAGATCACGACCTCGGAGGGCACGCCGCGGTCCCGGAGGGCGCGGTGGAACTCGATCGCCTGACCCGGCGGGGTGCAGCGATCCTCGGTGCCCGCGGTCAGGAGCGTCGGCGTCGTCACGCGATCGGCGAAGAACACGGGACTCCGGGCGCGGTAGCGCTCCAGATCTTCCTCGGGGCGAGCGCCGACGAACCACGCGTCCCAGGCCCCGATGTTGCTGTTCCAGTGCTGGCTGACGTAGTCCGAGACGGGCGACATCGCGACGGCGGCCTTGAACCGCCGGTCGACCGTCGGGAGCCAGCACGACATGAAGCCGCCGTAGCTGCCGCCGGTGACGCCGATCCGCTCCGGATCGGCGTCACCCCGCTCGATCAGCGTGTCGACGCCGGCGAGGTCGTCGCCGGCGTCCGCCCCGCCCATGTCGCCGATCACGGCCTCGATGAAGGCCCGACCCCTTCCCGTGGAGCCCCGGGGGTTCGGCAGCAACACGGCGTACCCGCGGGAGACGAGCCACGCCAGGTTCGGTCTCGGGAACCACTCCGTGAAGGACCAGACGGGTCCGCCGTGCACGTTCAGGATCAGCGGGTGCGGACCATCGCCGGTCGGCGCGAGGAGGAACCCGTCGATCTCGAGGCCGTCCGGCGCGGTCCAGGTCAGCCGCTCGGCGCGACCGACCAGGCTCCGAGCGTGGTCGTGTCCCTCGTGCCGGAACGAGGCGACCGTCCGCTCGACGCCGCCCTCGACGAGGGCGACCTCGAGCGGCCGGTCGAACCCCTGCCGCACGAAGACGAACCCGTCGTCGCCGAGGGGAGCCGCGTACGGCTCCCAGGCGCCGACGGCTTCCTCCGTCGTCCACGACTCCCGTCGATCGCCGGTGCCTGGATCGATCTCACCGAGCACCGTCGCGCCGCGACGGAGCGCCGCGTACGCGAGCGAGCCGTTCGGTCGCCACCCGACCCAGGTGATGTCGGCGTTCTCGACCTCGACCGTGGTCGCGCCGGCGGCCGCCTCGACGATCACCGCCCGCCCCGAGACGAGCTGACGATCGCTGCACGGGGCCTCGATCGCGGCGACGAAGCGCCCGTCCGGGGAGCCCGTCGGGAAGCCGAACTGGACCTCGCTCGTCGCGAGTACGCGGTCCTCGCCGGAGGCCGTGTCGATCAGGACGAGCCGTGCCTCGTACCAGGATGACTCGCCCGGATCGTTCGACGCGACCGCGACCACCGTCTCGTCACCGCACCAATCCGCCTCCCAGACGTTCAGCCCGTCGCGGCTGAGCCGACGGACCTCGCCCGACGAGACCTCCACCACCCAGAGACGCCGCCAGACCAGCGGGTCCTCCCAAGAATCGACCTTCGGGGTCCAGTCGGGCAGGTCCTTCTCTGACTCCAGCGCACCCGAGCCCTCGGCGCCTGCGCTGTCGGCGTGGAGCCCGGCCGCGAGGACGAGGATCCGGGAGCCGTCGGGGGACCAGGCGTGGTCCTCGATCGTGCCCTCGATCGCCGGCATCGCGACCGCCTCCCCGAGCCCATCGACGTCCAGGACGAAGAGCCGCATCCGTCCCTTCTCGGCGCGATCGGAGAGGAACGACAGGCGAGCGCCGTCCGGGGACCACCGGGCCCCGACGTCGTGCTCCGGTCCGCTCGTGATCGTCCGATGCCCGCCGCCGTCGGCCTCGGCGAGGCAGATCCGGGTCTTCGGGGTGCCCTCGAGCTTCTCCCAGAGCGACCCGGTGAACGCGATCCGACGACCGTCGGGAGAGGGCCGGGGATCCGACGGCTCGGAGATCTTCCCGAAGCCCGGCTCGAAGGTCTTCCGGAAGTGCTCCTCGACCTCCCGGTACAGCGGCGTCTCGCGGAGGTCCCGGTCCATGGGGCAAGAGGATACGGGCCGTCGTGGGCGCCGGCCCGGGACGTCGGGTCGGGGGCCGGACCGGCCGTGTCGCGGCCCGCCGGTACACTCGGCTCCGTGGGCTCCGAGCGTCTCGTCATCCACGGCGCCCGTGAACACAACCTCAAGAACGTCACGCTGGACCTGCCGCGCGACAAGCTGATCGTGTTCACGGGCCTGTCAGGCTCCGGCAAGTCCTCCCTCGCGTTCGACACGATCTACGCCGAGGGCCAGCGACGGTACGTGGAGTCGCTTTCGTCGTACGCCCGACAGTTCCTCGGCCAGATGGAGAAACCGGACGTCGACTTCATCGAGGGCCTGTCACCCGCGATCTCGATCGACCAGAAGTCCACGTCCCGGAACCCACGGTCCACCGTGGGAACGATCACCGAGGTCTACGACTACCTCCGGGTCCTGTTCGCCCGGATCGGGCACCCGCATTGCTACAACTGCGGCCGCCCCATCGGTCGCCAGACGCCGGACCAGATCGTGGACCAGGTGCTCCAGCTCCCGGAGGGGACCCGGTTCCAGGTCCTGGCGCCGATCGTCCGCGGCCGCAAGGGCGAGTACGAGAAGCTCCTCCAGGAGCTCGGTCGCAAGGGATTCCCGCGTGCGCGCATCGACGGCGAGGTCCGCGACCTCTCGGAGTCGATCCGGCTGCCCAAGAACTACAAGCACACGATCGAGGTCGTCGTGGACCGGCTCGTGGCCAAGCAGGGGATCCGCCGCCGGGTCGCCGACAGCATCGAGACGGCGCTCGAGCTCGCCGAGGGGATCGCCTCGATCGCCGTGACGACGCACGAGGGCCACGAGGAGCTCCAGACGTTCTCCGAGAAGCTCGCGTGCACGAACTGCGGGTTGTCGTTCGACGAGCTCGCGCCGCGGAACTTCTCCTTCAACTCACCCTACGGGGCGTGTCCGACGTGCGACGGGCTCGGCAGCCGGCTCGAGGTGGACGCCGAGCTCGTCGTGCCGGACCCGACGCTCTCGATCAACGAGGGCGCGCTGGCGCCCTGGGCGAGCAACACCCTCGAGTACTGGTACCGGGTCCTCGAGGCCGTCGGCGACGTCCACGGCTACTCGCTCGAGACGCCGTGGAGGAAGCTCTCGAGGAAGGCGCGCGACGTCGTGCTGTACGGCTCGGACGAGGAGATCTACGTCCGGTACAAGAACCGGTACGGACGCCAGCGCGCGTACTACACCACCTACGAGGGAGTGATCCCCAACCTCGAGCGCCGGTACCAGGAGACGGACTCGGACGCGGCCCGCGAGAAGATGGAGCAGTTCATGCGCGAGACGCCCTGTCGCGCGTGCAAGGGGGCGCGCCTGCGTCCCGAGACCCTCGCGGTGACCATCGGCGGCCTGCACATCTCTCAGCTCACGGGCCTGTCGATCCGCGCGACCCTCGACATGCTGGAGACGCTCGAGCTCTCCGAGCGCGAGGAGATGATCGCCGAACGGCTCCTGAAGGAGATCCGGTCGCGGCTCGGGTTCCTCGTCGACGTCGGGCTCGACTACCTGACGCTGTCACGCGCGGCCGGGACGCTCGCCGGCGGCGAGGCACAGCGGATCCGTCTGGCCACCCAGATCGGTTCCGGCCTCGTGGGCGTGCTGTACATCCTGGACGAGCCGTCGATCGGGCTCCACCAGCGGGACAATCGCCGCCTCCTCGACACGCTGACCCGGCTCCGCGACCTCGGCAACACCTTGATCGTGGTCGAGCACGACGAAGCCACGATCATCGAGGCCGACCACATCGTGGACATCGGGCCGGGGGCAGGGGAGCACGGCGGCCGCATCGTGTACGCGGGGGACCTGAAGGGCCTGCTGGGCTCCGACGAGTCGCTCACCGGCGCCTACCTCTCGGGACGCCGGGCGATCCCGCCGCCCACGTCACGACGAAAGCCGGATCGATGGCTCCGCCTCGAAGGTGTGCGGCAGCACAACCTGAAGGACGTCACGGTCCGGATCCCGCTCGGCCTGTTCGTGTGCGTGACGGGCGTGAGCGGGAGTGGCAAGTCCACCCTCGTCCAGGACGTGCTGCTGCGCGCCCTGATGCAGAAGGTCTACCGCTCGCGGGTGTTGCCGGGCAAGCACCGCCGGATGGTCGGCTGGGAGCTCGTTGACAAGGTGATCGACATCGACCAGTCGCCGATCGGCCGCACGCCGCGATCCAACCCCGCCACGTACACCGGGGTCTTCGATCACGTCCGCAAGCTCTACGCGCAGGTGCCGGAGGCGAGGGTACGCGGCTACCAGCCCGGCCGCTTCTCGTTCAACGTCCGGGGCGGACGCTGCGAGAACTGCGCCGGGGACGGCCAGATCAAGATCGAGATGCACTTCCTGCCCGACGTGTACGTGACCTGCGAGGTGTGCAAGGGCCGCCGGTACAACCGCGAGACCCTGGAGGTGAAGTACAAGGGTCGCACGATCTCCGACGTCCTCGAGATGAGCGTGGACGAGGCCCTGGAGTTCTTCCAGAACATCCCGCCGATCAAGCGGCACATGCAGACGCTCTCCGACGTCGGGCTCGGCTACATCAAGTTGGGGCAGCCGGCGCCCACGCTCTCGGGCGGCGAGGCCCAGCGGATCAAGCTGTCGAGCGAGCTCCACAAGCGAGCGACCGGCAACACGGTCTACATCCTGGACGAACCCACCACCGGCCTCCACTTCGAGGACATCCGTAAGCTCCTCGGGGTCCTGCAGCAGCTCGTGGAGACGGGGAACACGGTCCTGGTGATCGAGCACAACCTCGACGTGGTGAAGACGGCCGACTGGTTGATCGACCTCGGCCCCGAGGGAGGCGACCAGGGCGGTCGGGTCGTGGCGGAGGGCCCGCCGGAGGTCGTCGCCGCCGACCCGCATTCGCACACGGGTCGGTTCCTGGAGGAGGTTCTCGGCGTCCTGCCGATCGGGGCCGGCGCGACCGCGTGAGTCGGCCCGGTTCGTCGTCGGATGCTTGCTAGGATTCGCCCCGTCGTGACCAGCCGATCCGCCACGTCCACGCGTCCCGCGGCCCGCGGACGGCTGGCGGTCGTCGCAGCGATCGCGATCGCCGCGGCGGCGTGCAGCAGCATCCCGACCCCCGAGGTCCAGCAACCGGAGGGCCGCCAGTTCATCCAGATGGTCCCGGACTCGATCGACGACGTCGGCCTCGCGCCGTCCGTGGCGATCGACGGGGAGGGTCTGCCCACGATCTCCTACTTCGGGTTCACCGCCTCGCTCGAGGAGGGCGAGATCCCGCAGGCGCGCCCCGTGGGGTCCCCGTTCCTGCAGACCGAGGACGGGGAAGACGCGGGCGCGGTGCTCCTCGCGAGCCTGAGCCCGTCGCAGATCTGGAATCGCGGGGCCGTGGCGCAACCGCGGGAAACCCCGGCGGGCCTCACGATCCCCTTCGGGCCGGCCACGGACCCGTCGCTCGCATCCCTCACGCCCCCGCGGGCCAAGGGCACGGACCTCGAGATCGCGGGCACGGACATCCACGCCGCCTGGGCCGTCGACACGGGGGTCTGGTACGGCGCCGGTCCGGACTTCGAGATCGGCCCGGTCGAGGAGACGCCCGAGGCGGGCGCGCCGTCGATCGTGGTCGACGGCGCGGGCGCGCCGCTCGTGGCGTACACGACCGCCGGGGCGCCGCCGGAGGTCCGGGTGGCCGAGCGCGTGGACGACCGGTGGGAGATCACCTCGGTCGCGACGCTGTCGTCCTGCGGCGAGGGCTGTCCACCGGCGACGTCGATGGCCCTGGTGGGCGACGCGCCGCACGTGGTCGTGGCCGACCCGGGCTCGGGGGACCTGATCGCCGCCCGGCGCGAGGGTGGCTCGTGGACGACCGAGGTCGTCTCCTCCGACGCGACCGGGGGAGCGGCGCTCGCGGCGTCGGGTGACACCGCCGTCATCTCGTTCGCGACCGAGAGCGGCGTCTCGATCGCGACGGGATCGTTCGGGTCGTGGGTGGTCGAGGAGGTGGCGCCGGCGTCCGGAGTCGTCTCGACGGCCGTCGCCGTGGACGGCGAGGGCACCACGTCGGTCGCGTGGGAGGACGGGGAGGGCGTGCACTTGGCGCCGGCCGCCGACGACGGCTTCCAGGAGGTCGAGGCGTCGGGGACCGAGGGCGGCGTGTGGCCGTCGCTGGCCGTCACCGAGGACGGCACGTCGGTCTTCCTCGCGTGGTACGACCCCGAGAGCGGCGACCTCCGACTCGGCGCGTACACGGAGGTCCAGGATCTCCTGGTCGCGGCGCAGAGCCCTCCGCCGGAGGTCGCCGCCGCACCCCCCGCCGAGGGATGCGGAGAGGACGGCCGACCGATCCTCGAGATCGTCGCTCAGGGCACGGCATTCGACACGAACTGCCTCGTGGCGCCCGCGGCGGAACCGTTCACGATCACGTTCGACAACCAGGATCAGGGCCTCCCTCATAACGTTGCGATCTATACGGACAGCAGCGCTGCGGACTCCCTGTTCGTAGGCGAGACGTTCCCCGGGGTCGCCGAGCGTGAGTACGAGGTAGAGCCGCAAGACGCGGGGGACTATTTCTTCAGATGCGACGTCCATCCTGACCAGATGACCGGAACCTTCGTCGTCGTGGAGGGCGGCGGCGGTGGGAACGGCGGAGGCGGGGGCGGGGGCGGCTAGCCGCGAGACGCCGGTGTTCCCGGTCGCATCACCCGCCGGCGCTACGATGCCCATGTGACGTTCAGCAAGCCGGCATCGTCCACGATCCCGGACGCTCCCGGCGCCTACCTGTTCCGGGACGCGGACGGACGGGTCGTCTACGTCGGGAAGGCGGGTTCCCTCCGGAAGCGTCTGGCCAGCTACTGGTCCCGGCCGCTGCATCCTCGGACCCAGGCGATGGTCGACGCCGCCGAGGCGGTCGAGTGGATCGTCGCGTCCGGCGAGGTCGACGCGCTGATGCTGGAGTTCAACCTGATCCAGCAGCATCGGCCGCGGTTCAACATCCGTTACCGTGACGACAAGTCCTACCCCTACCTCGCGCTCACCGTCGGCGAGACCTGGCCCCGGGCGCAGGTGTTGAGGGGGACGAAGCGGAAGAAGGTGCGCTACTTCGGTCCCTACGGGCACGCCTGGGCGATCCGGGACACGCTCGACGCCCTCACCCGCGTCTTCCCGGTCCGGACCTGCACGAACCACTTCTTCGACCAGCGCGCCCGAGCCGGCCGGCCCTGCCTGTACTACGACATCGGCCGCTGCTCCGGACCGTGCGTGCCCTCGGCGACCGGGATCACCGAGGACGCCTACCGGCGCGACGTGGACGCGCTCGGGGACTTCCTCGCGGGCAACTCGAAGCCCGTGCTGGCACGGCTCTCGCGGCAGATGGAGGACTCGTCCGAGCGCGAGGAATACGAACAGGCGGCCCGGTTCCGCGACCAGCTCCAGGCGGCCCGCCGGGCGTTGGAGAGTCAGGAGATGGTGCTGGTCCGGCCGGAGGACCTCGACGTGGTCGGTCTGGCGGAGGACGACCTCGAGGCCGCTTTCCAGGTGTTCACGGTCCGCGGCGGACGGGTCCTCGGGCGGAAGGGATGGGTGGTCGATCGGGTCGAGGACCTCGACCGCCCCGAGCTCATGGCGTCCTTCCTCCGCCAGGTCTACATGGAACGCGAGGACGTGCCGCCCCGGATCCTCGTGCCGACCGAGCCCACGGACCGAGCCGTGCTCGAGGCCTGGCTGTCCGGACGTCGCGGGTCCTCGGTCACGATCGCGGTGCCGGCGCGCGGCGCCAAGCGCAAGCTGATGGAGGTCGTGGGCGACAACGCGGTCGAGGCGTTCCATCGGCACAAGCTCCGGCGGGCGTCGGACTTCGGCGCTCGGTCGCGGGCACTCGCGGAGCTCGCGGAGCAGCTCGGGCTCGAACAGGCGCCGCTCCGGATCGAGTGCTACGACATCTCCAACCTGGGGCCGACCGACACGGTCGGCTCCATGGTCGTGTTCGAGGATGGTCTCCCGAAGCGATCCGACTACCGCCGGTTCGAGATCAGGGGCGTGGCCGGACAGGACGACGTCGCGAGCATGGAGGAGATGCTCACGCGCCGGTTCACGCGGCTGGTGAGGGAGCGGGACGAGCCGAAGCCGGGACGCCGGCGGTTCTCCTACCCGCCCGCGCTCGTCGTCGTGGACGGCGGGCGCGGGCAGCTCGGCGTCGCCTCGCGGGTCCTCGAGGACCTCGGCCTGCACATCCCACACGTGGGCCTGGCGAAGCGGCTGGAAGAGGTGTACTTCCCGGACCGACCGGACCCCCTGTTGGTCCCGAGGGGATCGGAGGCCCTGTTCGTCCTGCAGCACCTCCGGGACGAGGCCCACCGGTTCGCGATCACCTACCACCGGCAGCGACGCGAGCGGCGCGCGCTCGCGTCGCCGCTCGACGAGATCCCGGGCGTCGGCCCGTCCCGGAAGCGCGCGCTGATGAAGCGCTTCGGTTCGCTCGCGAAGATCCGCCAGGCCGACCCGGCCGCGCTGGCGGCCACGCCCGGCGTCGGACCGCGGATGGCGAACGAGATCCATCGACGGCTGCACGACGTCGTCCCCGGCGAGCGGCGGGAGAGCGCGTGATGGCCCGAGCCGCGCGCCGCCCGGATCCGGAGACCGCCCCCGCGCCCGGGTTCCTGTTGATCACCGGTCTGTCGGGCGCGGGGCGGTCCGAGGCCGCCCGCAGCCTCGAGGACCTCGGCTACTTCGTGGTCGACAACCTGCCGCCGGCCCTGCTGCCCAAGATGGCGGAGCTCGCGGCGAGCCCGGGCGGGCCACGGAAGGTGGCGATCGTGGTGGACGCTCGGGGCGGCGTGTTCTTCGGCGAGCTCGCCAGAGCGCTCGAGGAGCTACGCGAGCGGCGCGTCCCGTCGACGATCCTGTTCCTGGACGCGTCCAACGACGACCTGGTGAACCGGTACGAGGCCACCCGCCGGCGCCACCCGCTCGCGCCCGCGGACCGGGTGGGGGAGGGGATCCGGAAGGAGCGGCTGATGATGGAGAGCCTCCGCGCGGACGCCGACCTCGTGATCGACACGACCGGCCTCACCCCCCACGACCTCCGCGACCGGATCCGGGAGGGGTTCGCCGAGTCGCCGCCGGAGGCCGGTCTGCTCGTGTCGATCGTGTCCTTCGGGTTCAAGCTCGGCAGTCCCCGCGACGCGGACCTCGTCCTCGATGTCCGCTTCCTGCCCAACCCGCACTGGGTCGACGAGTTGCGACCCCTCCCGGGCACGAACGAGAAGGTGCGGGAGTACGTGGAAGGACAGGAGGAGTACGGCGCGTTCATGGACCGGTTGGGATTGCTGCTCGACGTGGTCGTCCCCGGCTACGTCGACGAGGGCAAGTCCTACCTGACGGTGGCGGTGGGATGCACCGGCGGCCGCCACCGGTCGGTCGTCGTCGCCGAGGACCTCGCCGACTACTTCCGGGAGCATGGGCACCGCGTGTCCGTGACCCACCGCGACGTGGACCGCGACTGAAGCGGCTCGGACGAGCGCGTCGCTCTCACCCTCACCCCGTGGGGCAGCCGCGGAGACCCGCCCGTAGGATGGGGGGACCGGGTGTCGACGGCGCCCGAGGGAGGTCTCCACGATGAGCGTGAAGGTCGGGATCAACGGGTTCGGACGGATCGGCCGCAACTTCCTGCGTGCGGCCCGCAAGAGCGGCGCCGCCATCGACTTCGTCGGGGTGAACGACATCACGGACTCGAAGACGCTGGCGCATCTGTTGAAGTACGACTCGGTCCTCGGCCGCTTCGAGGGCGAGGTCGGCGTCTCCGACAACGGGCTCTCCGTGGACGGCGACGAGCTCCGGGTCTTCGCCGAGCGAGATCCCGCGAACCTGCCCTGGAAGGAGGTCGGCGCGGAGATCGTGGTGGAGTCGACCGGCCTGTTCACCGACCGCGAGAAGGCGGCGGCCCACCTCGAGGCCGGTGCCGAGAAGGTGATCATCAGCGCTCCGGCCAAGGGCGAGGACATCACGATCGTGATGGGCGTGAACGACGACGCCTACGACCCCACGACGCATCACGTGATCTCGAACGCGTCGTGCACGACGAACTGCGTCGTGCCGCTCGCGAAGGTGCTCGAGGACGCGTTCGGCATCGACCGCGCGTTGATGACGACGATCCACGCGTACACGAACGACCAGAACCTGCTCGATCTCCCGCACAAGGACCTCCGGCGCGCTCGCGCGGCGGCGATCAACATCATCCCCGCGTCGACCGGCGCCGCGAAGGCGACGTCGCTCGCGCTGCCGCAGTTGAAGGGCAAGATGGACGGGACGGCGATGCGGGTTCCCGTGCCGGACGGCTCCGTCACCGACCTCGTCGCGATCCTGGACCGGAACGTCACCGTCGACGAGGTCAACGAGGCGTATCGCGCCGCCTCCGAGGGCGACCGACTGAAGGGGAAGCTCGTCTACACGGAGGACCCGATCGTCTCGAGCGACATCGTGGGCTCGCCGGCCTCCTGCACGTTCGACGCTCTGTCGACGATGGCGATCGGCAGCCTCGTGAAGGTGATCGGCTGGTACGACAACGAGTGGGGCTACTCCAACCGGCTCGTCGACATCGTCCAGCTCGTCGCGACGAAGCGCTCGTGACCGTCCGGATCCTCGACGAACTCGGCGACGTCGCCGGGTCCCGCGTCTTCGTCCGCGCCGACCTGAACGTCCCCCTGGACGAGGGGCGCGTGGCCGACGACCTCCGGATCCGCGCCACGGTCCCGACGCTGCAGGAGCTCCGTCAGCGCCAGGCCGCCCTGGTGATCGCCTCCCACCTCGGGAGACCGAAGGGCGAGGTGCGCGACGACCTGCGCCTCGGGCCCGTCGCCGAACGCCTCGGGAAGCTGCTCGAGGTCGAGGTGCAGGCGCTGGACGAGGTCGTCGGCCACGGGCCCGAGGCCGTGTGCGGACACCTCGAGCCCGGCGAGGTCGTGCTCCTGGAGAACCTGCGATTCGAGCCGGGGGAGGAGGCCGACGACGTCCGGTTCGCCGGCCGGCTCGCGGAGCTCGCCGACGCGTACGTGAACGACGCGTTCGGCGCGGCGCACCGCGCCCACGCGAGCGTCTCCGCGCTCCCTGATCTGATGCGCGCGTCGGGACGGCCGGCGGTGGCCGGTCGGCTCCTCCAGCGGGAGGTGGACGTCCTGCATCGCCTCGTCGAGGATCCCGACCGCCCGTACGTCGCCGTCCTCGGCGGGGCGAAGGTGTCGGACAAGCTCGGCGTCCTCGGCGCCCTGGTCGAGCGGGTCGACGCGTTCCTGATCGGCGGCGCGATGGCGTTCACGTTGCTCGCGGCCGACGGGGGATCGATCGGCGACAGCCTCGTGGAACCCGACCGCTTCGACGACGTGCGGGCGGTCGCCGAACGGGCGCGGGCGAAGGGCACGTTGCTCGAGCTCCCGTCCGACGTCGTCGCCGCCGAGGAGGCGCGAGCCGACGTGTCCCCGCGGACCGTGCCGGCGCGCGAGATCCCCGCGGGCCTGAAGGGGCTCGACATCGGGCCACGCTCGGTGGAGGAGTTCGCGCGGATCATCGCCGATGCCAAGACGATCCTGTGGAACGGCCCGATGGGCGTCTTCGAGCTGGAGCCGTTCTCGGCCGGGACGAGAGGCGTCGCGACGGCGATCGCCGGCGCGTCGGCCTTCTCGGTCGTCGGCGGCGGAGACTCCCTGTTCGCCGTGAAGCGGGCCGGCCTGGAGGACGCGTTCGATCACCTGTCGACCGGCGGGGGCGCGTCCCTCGAGTTCCTCGAGGGACGCTCGCTGCCGGGGATCGCCGCGCTGGAGGGGGACTGACCGTGGCGGACCGGACGCCGATCGTGGCGGCCAACTGGAAGATGCACAAGACCCACCTCGAGGCGATCCAGTCCATCCAGAAGCTCTCCTACCTCGTCGACCGGACCGACGCGGACCGCGTCGAGATGGTGATCTGCCCGCCATTCACCGCCCTGCGCTCCGTCCAGACGCTGATCGACTCCGACCGGCTGCCGTTCGCGCTCGGGGCGCAGGACGTCCATCCCGAGGACGAGGGCGCGTTCACCGGGGAGGTCTCGGGCCCGATGCTGGCGGCGCTCGACGTCGCCTACGTGATCGTCGGGCATTCGGAGCGGCGACAGCTCGCCGGCGAGGACGACGGCGTGGTCAACCGGAAGGTGCAGGCGGTCTTCCGGCACGACATGACGCCGATCGTCTGCGTCGGGGAGACGCTGGAGGAGCGCGAGGCGGGCGGCACGGAGACGAAGGTCGCCGAACAGGTCCGCTGTGCGTTCGAGGGTATCGACGCCGAGCGGACGGCCCACGCCGTGATCGCCTACGAGCCGATCTGGGCGATCGGCACGGGCCGCAACGCCGAGCCGACCGACGCCGGGCAGGTGGTGGAGCTGATCCGGGCAACGCTCGCGGACCGCGTCGGCGGCGAAGCCGCCGACGCGGTCCGCGTCCAGTACGGCGGCAGCGTGAAGCCCGGGAACATCCGGGAGTTCATGGCCCATCCGGAGATCGACGGCGCGCTCGTCGGCGGCGCCAGCCTCGACCCGGAGGCGTTCGCCCTGATCGTGAAGTATCGCTGACCAGGCGCTTTCGCTTCCTTGCCCCTGAAAGATGCTGCGGCGGTGCCGCTCCGGCGGCTACCGGATTGCGAGTCCCCAGCTACCTCATCTAGTATCCCGATCCTGGCATGAGTCGATCCGACACGGACACCGACGTCTCCGAGGTCGAAGGGCGCGAGGTCGACGAACGCGTCGACCTCGAGTCGGCGCCGTCGGCGGAGATGCCGGCGTCGATCATCGGTCGGAGCCCGTGGGAGATCTTCTGGCGGCACTTCCGCGAGGACCGCTTCGCGATCGCAGGCCTCGTGATCATCTTCTTCATGATCCTGCTCGCGCTCTTCGCCCCGGTGCTCGCCAGCATCACGAACCACGCGCCCAACCAGGTGAACCTGAACAGCCTCGACGAGTTCGGTCTCCCGTCGGCGCCGCAGTGGTGGTGGGGCCCGGAGAGCAAGGCGCCGCCCGGCTACTACCTCGGCGTCGACGACACGGGCCGCGACCTCTTCGTCCGGATCGCCTACGGGGCCCGGACGTCCCTCACGGTCGCGTTCCTCGCGACGGGCATCGCGCTCGTGATCGGGGTGCTGCTGGGGCTCGCCGCGGGCTTCTTCCGCGGCAAGGTCGACACCGTGATCTCGCGCGCGACCGACGTCGTGCTCGCGCTGCCGATCCTGCTCCTCGCTCTGGGGATCGCCTCGGCGTGCGGCGCCAACGCGGAGGGCTGTCTCGGCGGCTTCATCAAACCGGGCCTGCGGCCCGTGATCCTGATCATCGGCCTGTTCAGCTGGCCCTACATCAGCCGCATCGTCCGGGGCCAGGTCCTCTCGATCCGAGAGAAGGAGTTCGTCGAGGCATCCCGTTCCCTGGGCGCCTCGAACAGGCGGATCCTGCTCCGGGAGATCCTCCCGAACGTGGCCGCGCCGATCATCGTTTACACGACGCTGATCATCCCGAGCAACATCCTCTTCGAGGCCGGGCTCTCGTTCCTGGGCGTCGGCGTCCCGGACACGACCCCGTCGTGGGGGGCGATGCTCGCCGACGCCGGGACGGCGTTCCGTTTCGCGCCCTGGCTGATGATCTTCCCGGGGTTGGCCCTGTTCCTGACGACGCTGGCGTTCAACCTCGTGGGCGACGGTCTCCGTGACGCGCTCGATCCTCGGAAGGCCGTCTGAGCGTATCGACAGGGGGGACCCGGGTGCGAAAGGAGGATCGACCAGCCTCGAAGGCTCGAACGTGAAACGTGCACAGGAACCATCGAGAAGGGGGGTAGCTTTGAAACGAGCACTCAGAGTGATCGCTGTGGTGACGGTCCTCGGCCTCGTCGCCGCCGCATGCGGCGGCGACGGAGAGGAGCCACCGGGGCAGGACGGCGAGACGCCGTCCACCGAGAACCTCGAGGGCGGCACGCTGCGCATGGCGCAGCTCGCCGACGTCACCGCGGCGTTCGACCCGCAGAAGGAGTATTACTCCGTCACGTGGGAGTACTACCGGTGCTGTCTGCTCCGGACACTGATGTCGTACGACGGCGTCCCGACGGACGAGGGCGGCGCCGAGATCCATCCAGATCTCGCCTCCGACGTCCAGCAGTCCGAAGACGGCATGACGTGGACGTACACCCTCAAGCCGGGCTTGATGTACGCCCCGCCGAAGGACGACACTGAGATCACCGCGGGTGACTTCATCCGCGCGATCGAGCGGACGGCGAACCCCAAGGCCAACGTCGGCGGGTACTCCTTCTACTACTCGGTGATCGAAGGGTTCGACGACTTCGCCGCCGGCGACGCCGAGGAGATCTCGGGGATGACCGCCGTCGACGATCAGACCCTCGAGATCGTGACGACGACCCCGGTCGGCGACATGAGCTACCGGTTCGCGATGGGCACCACCGCGCCGATCCCTCCGGACGAGGAAGGCGAGCGGTTGGGGGTCGCCGAGGGTCACGACCGGGCCTACGGTCGGTTCCTGGTGGCCTCGGGCCCGTACATGTTCGAGGGCTCGGAGACGATGGACTTCTCCCTGCCCCCACGCGAGCAGACCGAGGCGCCGGGCTACGTCCCGGGCCGCCAGATCGTCCTGGTGGAGAATCCGTCCTACGACCCGGCGAGCGACGAGCTGCGGGACCACTTCCCGGAGCGGATCGAGGTCCGGATCGGCGGCGACAACGACGACCTGTACAACCAGGTCGCCGCAGGGGATCTGGACTTCGTGGTCGACGGCGCGGTGCCGCCGGAGAAGATCCGCGACTACCAGACCGACCCGGCGCTCCAGGACAAGCTCAACGTCTACCCGTCGGACGCCGTCCGGTACGTGTCGTTCAACCTGGCGGTGCCCCCGTTCGACGACGTCCACGTCCGGAAGGCGGTGAACTGGGCGTTCGACAAGCAGGGGTTCCGACAGTTGCGAGGTGGCCCGACGACCGGAGAGCTCGCGGGGCACATCTTCGTGAACAGCCTCCAGAACGACCTCCTCGGCGACTACGACCCGTACGAGACGCCGAACGGATCCGGTGACATCGAGAAGGCCAAGGAGGAGATGGCCCAGTCCGCGTACGACACGGACGGGGACGGGGTCTGCGACGCTCCCGAGTGCAGCGACATCCTCACGGTGACCGACCGCGAGGACCCGTACCCGGAGCAGTCGGCCCTGCTGCAGCAGTTCCTCGAGCAGATCGGGCTGACGCTCGACGTGAAGCAGCTCGAGCGGGGCACGATGTACAACCAGTGCAACGACGCCAACTCCCATCACGGCCTCTGCGCCGGGCCCGGTTGGGGCAAGGACTACGCCGACGGCGTCACGTTCGGCGAGCCCCTGTTCACCTCCGCCGGTCTGTGGGAGAGCTGCTGCAACTACTCACTCGTGGGAGCGAGCGACGACCAGCTCCAGGAGTGGGGGTACGACGTCACGGGTATCCCGTCGGTGGACGACATGGAGGACGAGTGCGCAGCGGCGGACCCCGGTGACGCGCGGTTCCAATGCTGGGCGGAACTCGACCAGCACTTGATGGAAGAGGTCGTGCCGTGGGTGCCGTACCTGTTCGACAACAGCGTCGACATCATCTCGGACAACGTCCAGCACTACTCGTTCGACCAGTTCGCTGGTCTGGCGGCGTTCGACTCGCTGGCCGTTCCGGGCAACACGGCATAGCCTGACCACCATCGCGGTCGAGGGGGTCGCGAACGCGACCCCCTCGCCGCGCTGGCGGAGGAAGGAGGCGACATGGGCCGGTACCTGATCAGGCGAGCCCTGTTCATGGTCCTCGTGATCATCATCGTCTCGTTCCTCACCTTCGTGATCTTCGTGAAGCTCCCCGCCGGTGATCCCGCGCGGCGCGCGGTCGGACGGACCACGACCCCGGAGCAGATCGAAAACGCGCGACGCGCGTTCGGTCTCGACAAACCGCTCTACGTCCAGTACTGGCGCTTCCTCAAGGGATTCATCCCGTGGCCCGGCTTGTGGCTGAACGAGGACGTCTACTACTCGTACGACGGCTTCATCCCGGTGAAGGAGGAGCTCGCCCGCCGCATCCCGATCACGGGGGTCCTCGCGATCGGCGCGGCGGCGATCTGGCTGCTGTTGGGCATCCCGATCGGCATCCTCTCCGCGATCAAACGCGGGTCCTTCGCCGATCGCGCCGCGATGATCTTCGCGATCATCGGCGTCTCCATGCCGATCTTCTGGCTCGCGCAGCTGCTCTTATACGTCTTCTGGTACCAGCTCGAGCTGTTACCCCCCGCGGGTATCCCGATCGGCTACAACGGGTGGAGCGGCGCGTTCAGGGCCGCCCTCGAGGGCCGGTTCATCCTGCCGTGGATCTCGCTCGCGTACATCAACGCCGCGTTCTACGCCCGGATGGTCCGGGGGAACCTGATCGAGACGATGAGCGAGGATTACATCCGGACGGCACGCGCCAAGGGGCTCTCCGAGCGTCGCGTGATCTACAAGCACGGACTTCGCGGCGCCCTGACCCCCGTCGTCACGATGCTCGGCCTCGACATCGGTCTGTTGCTCGGCGGCGCCTTCATCACAGAGACGGTGTTCGGCCTCCCGGGGATCGGCCAGAAGGCGGTGCAGGCGATCAGCACGAACGACTTCCCGACCGTGATGGGCGTGACGATCCTCGGGGCGTTCATCATCGCCGTCGCGAACCTCGTGGTCGACGTCGCGTACGCGTTCCTCGACCCGCGGGTGAGGTACACCTAGGTGGCCGAACCGCTCCTCGAGGTGAAGGACCTCAAGGTCCATTTCCCGACCGACGACGGCGTGGTGAAGGCCGTCGACGGCGTGAGCTACTCGCTCCAGCCCGGCGAGACGCTCGGGATCGTGGGGGAGTCCGGCTCCGGGAAGAGCGTCAGCTCGCTGACGGTGATGGGGCTGATCAACCGGAAGCAGGCCACCATCTCCGGGGAGGTGCTGTTCCAGGGTCAGGACCTGCTGAAGCTCGCCAAGGACGAGATGCGCACCGTGCGAGGCGAGAAGATCTCGATGATCTTCCAGGACCCGATGACGTCGCTGCATCCGTTCTACAAGGTCGGGTACCAGATCGCCGAGTCGATCCTGGAGCACCAGGACATCTCGAAGCAGGAGGCGATGGATCAGGCCATCGAGATGCTCGCGCGCGTGAACATCCCGCGCCCGAAGGAGCGCGCGGACCAGTACCCACATGAGTTCTCCGGCGGGATGCGACAGCGCGCGATGATCGCGATGGCGCTCGCCCTCAACCCGGACGTCCTGATCGCGGACGAGCCGACCACCGCGCTCGATGTGACGGTCCAGGCACAGATCCTCGACCTGATCGACCGGTTGAAGTCGGAGTTCAACGCCGCCGTGATCATCATCACGCATGACCTCGGCGTCGTCGCCGAGCACTGCGACGACATCATGGTGATGTACGGCGGCAAGGCGGCCGAGTTCGGCAACACCGAGGACATCTACTACCAACCACTGCACCCGTACACGTGGGGCCTCCTCAGCTCGATCCCGCGGCTGGACGAGGAGAAGAAGGAGCGGCTCAACCCGATCAAGGGCCTGCCCCCGTCGTTGATCCAGGTTCCGCCTGGCTGCGCGTTCCATCCCCGGTGCCCCTACCGGTTCGACCCCTGCGACAAGGACGTTCCGGAGCTGTTGCCGGTGGACGGCCACCACGCCGCCGCCTGTCACCTCAGCCTGGCCGACAAGGAGCGGATCCGGAGCGAGGAGGTGCTGGTCCGCCGATGAGCCTCGAGACCGAGCCGCGCCCCGCGCCCCCGCCCGCCCCATCCGGCGAGCCGCTCGTCAAGATCGAAGGGATCAAGAAGTACTTCCCGATCACGCAGGGCATCCTGTTCCAGCATCACGTCGGGAACGTCCACGCGGTGGACGGGGTCGACCTCGAGGTACACCCGGGACAGACGGTGGGCCTCGTGGGGGAGACCGGATGCGGCAAGTCGACGCTCGCGCGAGTCGTGATGCGCCTGTACGACGCCACCGAGGGGCGGATCTGGTTCAACGGGCAGGACATCACGAACCTGAAGGGGAAGGAGCTGCAGGCCCTCCGCGAGGACATGCAGATGATCTTCCAGGACCCGTACGCGTCCCTGAACCCCCGCAAGACCGTCGGCTCGATCGTGGGGGAGCCCTTCCGGCTCCACGGGACCGTGCCGAAGAACCGGGTCAAGCCCGAGGTCCAGCAGCTGATGGAGCTCGTGGGACTGAACCCCGAGCACTACAACCGGTACCCGCACGAGTTCTCCGGAGGGCAGCGGCAGCGGATCGGCGTGGCGCGCTCGCTGGCGCTCCGGCCCAAGCTGATCGTCTGCGACGAGCCGGTGTCCGCGCTCGACGTCTCGATCCAGGCGCAGATCCTGAACCTGCTGGACGACCTCCAGGAGGAGTTCAACCTCACCTACCTGTTCATCGCCCACGACCTGTCGGTCGTGAAGCACGTGTCCGACCGGGTCGCCGTGATGTACCTCGGCAAGATCGCGGAGATCTCCGATGGGGCGCATCTGTACCGGGAGCCGAAGCATCCCTACACGGGCGCGCTGCTCTCCGCCGTGCCGATGGCCAACCCGGAGCTCGCGAAGCAGAAGCGCCGGATCATCCTCCAGGGGGACGTGCCGTCCCCGATCGACCCTCCGAGCGGTTGCCGGTTCCATCCCCGCTGCCCGCAGTCCCGGGCCATCGCCAAGGCCGAGGGGATCGACGGCCCCCATCCTCGCTGCATCCAGGAGGAGCCGGAGCTCACGGCCCAGGGCGAACATCAGCGTGCCGCCTGCCACTTCCCGCTGGAGGGCAGTATCATCGCCGGCGACGACGTCATGGAGAGCTTCGACGACGCCGTCGAAGAGGTGCAGGAGGAAGCGCTCAGGGACGAGGACTCCGCACCCAGCTAGCCCGACGACCCGCAGACCTCGAGGAAGGGACCGCACGTGCTCGAATCGGTCGTGATCGTGATCGACATCATCGCGTCGCTGTTCCTGATCCTCACGATCCTGCTCCACTCGGGCCGCGGGTCCGGGATGTCCGAGCTGTTCGGCGGGTCCTCGAGCCTCGCCGGCGGCACGGCGTTGGAGCGCACCCTCGACCGCGTCACGGTCGTCACCGCGATCGTGTGGGGCCTGTGCACGTTCTGGCTCGCCTGGAAGTGGACGCCGTAGGGGCTTGGTAGCATCGCCCCAGCCCGTCGGAGTGGCGGAACTTGGTAGACGCGCTAGGTTGAGGGCCTAGTCCCCGAATAGGGGGTGGGGGTTCAAATCCCCCCTCCGACACCTTGCTGACCAGCACACACCGAGAAGCTCCCGAAGCGGCTTCCTCGCTTCGGGAGCATGCGTTCTCCCACGTTTCTCCCGCGCCTCAGCCGTCGAGCACGGCGCGGAGCTTCGCAGCCGCCGTCGCTGGGCGCCGTCGTCGGGGTGGTTGAACGTATGCCGGACCGTAGGCCAAACGTTCCTCGGCCTGGCCCGCCTTCCATCGCCGGAGCTCGGCGCTGGTGCGCTCGTCGATGGCAACGCTGCGCGGCTCACACTCCGTCAGCTCTGGCGGGCCGGACCTCATCGCCTCAGGAGCCTGATCGTCCAACGGAGCAGGGCATGAGGCCGCCCTTTTCCCCTAGCGGCACCGCGAACCAGTCAGCGCGTCCGTGAAAGGAAGCCCGACGAAGAGAAGCGCGGATCTTCGCGGAAGGCTGCGACCTCATGCGCGCGATGTGGAGGACCGATGCCACCGCCTGCTGGCACGGGTCGTCCGGCCAGAGCGGTGACCGAGAGTGATACGTTCGAGCGACCACCGACCTGGGGAGGTCTAGGATGCATCTTCGCGTGATGCTCGCCGTCACCTTCGCGGTTATCATCCTCGCGCCCGCCACAGCGTCAGCCGCGCCGAAGGGAAGCGCTTCGCCGGTGACCTGCACGCTGCCCGAATCGGATGCCGAGAGCCTCGAGCTCCTGAGCACCTACTACCAGGGGTACTGGTGGGACCACACCGACCTGACGATCGCCGTCCAGTCCCACCCCGACGCCACCGAGGCGCAGCTCGATTCGGTCCACGATGCCATCGCGATCTGGGCGGATGTGCTGCTCAGGTGCTTCGGCGGCGCGATCACGTTGACAGACGTCACCGGAACCGGGACGAACAACCAGCAGGTTGCCGACATCGTGGTGCACTACGTTCCGCACTTCGGGGGCTCCGCGTTCGGCGGGATCGCGCTCTGCGGCCAACAGGACTGCGGGAACGTCATCGTTGGTTCGGTGCCGCCGCCGGGGTCCGCCTTCGACGAGTACACGCCCGAGGAACTCACCTGGGTTGCCCTCCACGAGATCGGCCACGCGCTCGGGCTCGGGCACGCCACGAACCTCGAGGAGAGCACCGACCTGATGGGCTATGGCTGGCCGGACCTGGGTGACCCGGTCCTATCCGATTGCGACATCGACGCGCTCGCCGTGGTCTTCGCGTGGGTGTTCGAAGGAGGAGATCCGCACCCGCCCGAAGCCGGCCCGTACGACTGCTCGCTCGATTAGGATCGGGGCCGCGGGGGGTAGAGGAGGATCAGCGCCGCCCCACCGAGATCACGCTCGGACGGCTGGTTCCCGTGCTTGCCGCAGACGATTTCTCACAGCGTCATGAATCAACCCCTCGTGGGAACGTCCGTAGCGCTGGCCCTACGTATTCGTCGCATCCTGGCCCCCGTCGCTGGAATGCTTGTCCGCTGATGACGTGGAAGAAGCGACCTGGAACCGCGGCGTAAGCTCGTACAGGGGTCGGGCTCGGAGACCGGAACGCCCTCCGGGTCCCCCCTCCTCTGGAGGTGAGTCTGTGGACGATCAACCTCATAGCGGATCGCGCGGAACCCATCCGGAGGAAGCGAGCGTGTGGTGGGAGCCAGCACGTTTCCGCCCAGAGGAGATAGAGGCTGTGCTCCCAGACGGAACGCGGCTCAGGCCTGTGCTGGTCGAGGCCGGGCGCCGACTCGCGTTCGAGCGCAAGCTCCCTCTCGGAACCTCCATCTATCGAGGAGGCCGCAGGGCCTGGATCGTCGGCGTGGCTGGCCAGCTTCTCGATCCAGATGCCGATTGAAGCTTGAACCCAGGTCCCTTTACGTCTTCACGCTCATGTGCGCGTCCCATCTCTCGCTCCCGTCTGGCCACCCTGCAGCCGTGGCGATGCTCCCGACGATGCTCGCCGACGATCTGCACGGCGCCCGCTAGTCGCTCAGCAACCGCTCGGCACCTCAGCATGATCGGGTAGGCCGAGAAGGGTGGGCATACTCATCGGGAGCGGGTTCGATCCTTTCCAGGGAGGATGCTGCCGGAAGTCACGATCGAGCATGCTTGGCCGTTTGACACCTCTAGGAGGGCTGCCTAGCGTCGGGGGATCGGCCCGGATCCGAACCGAGCCCCCGTCGGAAGGAGGGTGCCGCATGAGGACATCCAGGCGGATCGCCGGAATCCTCGTACTCGGAGCGATGGTCACGCTCCTCGGCCTGCAGGCGATCCCTGCGAGTGCCGTTCACGGTGACGACACGGAGGTCACCGTGGGAAGCAACGACAACGTCTTCTCGCAGAACAAGCAGAACGAACCGGCGGTAGCGATCGACCCGGCGCGGCCCTGGTTGGTTGCTGCCGGGGCGAACGACAACATCGACATGGAGGCTTGCAACGCCGGCCCGGACACCGACTGCCCGTTCACCACGGACGTGGGCGGCTCGGGGATCCAGTTCTCGTTCAGCTCGGGCGACAGCTGGGTCCAGCCCACCTATAGCGGCCTCACCGCTCGGGACTGCTTGGGCGTCGTGGGTGACACCGATCCGCCCTGTGTCGCGCACCCAGGTCCGATCGGCACGCTGCCGCACTACGACGACGCCGGCATGGTGTCCGATGGCGACCCAGCGGTCGTCTTCGGGCCGATACCGGATGCGAGCGGAGAGTTCTCGTGGGACAACGGCTCACGCCTGTACTACGCGAATCTGGCCGCCGCCACGACGGTGACCGAAACGCCACCCTTCCGGGGGTTCGAGGCGATCGCCGTCTCGCGGATGGACGTGCCCGCCTCCGTCGATACTGCCGGCGAAGCGGCTTCTGTCGTCTCGTCGGAGAGCAGCTGGGCCGATCCGGTCGTCGTGAGCAAGCAGAGCGCAACCACGTTCAGCGACAAGGAGCAGATCTGGGTCGACCAGGACGAGGACAGCCCGTTCTTCGGCAACGCGTACGTGTGCTGGGCATCGTTCCGGAGCCTGAGCAGCGGCAACGCGCTACCGACGCCGCTTCGGGTCGCCACGTCCACCGATGGCGGCGAGACCTGGACCGACCGGCAGGTCACCGACGCCACGAACAATCCCTTCAACCCGAAGAAGGGCTTTGGGCGGTCCGGGTGCACGATCCGAACCGACACCGATGGCGTGGTCTACGTCTTCGCGAACCAGTTTGCGGTCGGGACGCCCGGAGAGGGTGCGCACATCATGATCCGCTCGTTCGACGGCGGACGGCGATGGACGCGACCACTTGAGTTGTTCACGGCAGTGGACGCGTGCTTCGCGATCCAGTTCGACGGCGCGGGCTTCCGGTGCGTGATGGACGGCGTGGCCGGGGCGCGGGACGACCTCTCGTCGTCCCCGAGCCTCGACATCGCGCTGGACACCGGATTCCTGTACGACGTGTGGGCCGATGGGCGGAGCGGTAGTGCCGGACCACCGGTTGACAACACGACGCAGCTGCGGCTCGCGTTCGCCCATGCGGACGACGCCGGTTCACCGGCGGCCTGGACGCAGATGCAGATCCCGGTGGCGGCTGGGGATCGTCCGTACTACGCGGCGATCGCGCTATCGCCCGACGGCACGGACGCGTACCTCGTGTACAACGCATTCACGAACCCGTATCGCAACGACACCACGTCGTCGCGAGGGCTCGTCGGCGTGGTCCTTCACGCCGACGTGGATCCGACGACGGGGGTGCCCGGAGCGTTCACCGAGGTGCATCGTGGACCGACGGGTGATCCTCGGGCGTCGGCGCAGAACAACCTCGTCCTCGAGTTCCTCGGGGACTATGTCTACGCCGATGCGACGAACGACTACGGGGTCGCGGTGTGGCAAGACACGCGGCAGGGAGCCGTCTGCCCGGCAATCCAAGCTTGGCGAGCGACGGTCCAGGCGACGCTCACACTCTCGACGCCGCCGGCCGTGCAGCAGGCGTGCCCGGCGACGTTCGGGAACTCGGACATCTGGGCTTGGTCTGGCGCCGACCCGAGCTGAGATCCGGTCGATGCGGAGGTGCGAGAGGGGCCGCCCCACCGGCGCCCCTCTCGACGTGCTCGAGAGCGCCCTGCGCGTCGTTCGCCCGATGAATGGCGACGCCTGGCGATGTGTGCGAGTGGCCGTCGGGACTAGCCACGTCCATCGCCCGCCACGGGAGGGCTTACGAGCACCCGGACACGACCGACCCCGCTTTTGCTCAGGTCGCTTCTGAAGCTCAGCGAACCTGAGGGCTGGTGGGTCGATTGCGGCGTCTGTTCACATGGCTGGAGGTCCCAAGCGTTCGTCACGAGCTCGCTCGTCAGCAGCAACACCGAATCCGTGAGGTGGGTCGGGAGCTTCTCGTCGAGGACCTCGCGCAGGAAACTCCTGGCGACCGGGGCCGCCTCAGGGCGCGAGGGAACGGTCAAAGAGCGGTCGGCACATCCTTTCTTCCTCTATGTCAGGTCCCGAACAGACGACTGGTCCCACCCGGCATACCCTCGGTGTGCGAGGGGGGAAACGTGGCAGAGCTCAGGGAACGCCAAGCACCGATCCAGATCCATCCACGGGGCCAGGTGCTCCACGTCGCCGGGGAGCTGGACATGAGCACCACCCCGGCGCTCTCGGAGGCCCTCGGGGCCCTCCCCGACGGCGTCATCTGCGTGGACATGTCGGAGGTCCCCTTCATGGACAGCACCGGCGCTCATGCCCTCGCCAGGGCAGCGAAAGAGCTCGATGAAGGCTGCATCATCGTCCACGGGGCCCAGCCGGCGGTGGCGAAGGTGTTCCAGATCCTGGCCCTCGACGGGCCTGACTCGAACATCCACGTCTTGGATGGTCACAGGCGCGGGTAGGGCGACGTAGTAACGTGCATGGCGCACAGACCGATACTCAACGACGTTTGCGGTCCGCCGGTCTCCCCGAGCGGCGAGGTGATCGCCGTCGACGTTGAGCTGTTCTCCAATACCTGACCGACGAGTTCCTGTCCCGCCAGCCGCGACCCGAGTGCCGAGTGCACAGAGCCGACCCCTTCGCGGCCTACGGTCGCAGCCTCCACTCGCTGTCCCCGGCGGGGTTCGGTGACAACGGACAAGGTCCGCTCCTCGGGAAGAGGACCTCGGTGATCAGGTCCCCCGGTGAGAGGAAGACGTGCCCCACTTCTATGGGCTGGGTCCCCGCCCCTGCCAGGAGAACCTCGCGCTCCGTCGGGTCCAAAGAGTCGAGGAGGAGGTTGCCGGTCATTCGACGTGCCCGAATACGGATCCATTCGCGGTCCCTTCCATGGGGACACTCGGCGAGGCTCGAAGGCCGAGGCCTACTCGCGAGCCAGCCGGGCAAGCTGCAGGATCTGATCAACGGCTACCTCGAGGCCTTCTTCGCGCAGGCGTCGCTGAGCGCTGGATGCAACGCCGTCCACAACCTCAATGAGCGGTGCGCATGTTGGCTCTTGCTGACCCACGATCGCGTCGACTCAGACACCTTCGACCTGAAACAGGAGTTCCTCGCCGTGATGTTGGGCGTCCAGCGGCCTTCCGTCTCGATCTCAGCTGGAACGCTTCAGGAAGCCGGGCTGATCGCCTATCGCCGAGGATCGATCACGATCCTCCACCGCGAGGGGCTCGAGGAGGCGACCTGCCCCTGCTACGAGATGATCCGCTCGGAGTACTCGCGTCTCGTTCCCCTGGTGGATGGTCGGATCAACTATGCCGCGTCCGGGAACAGCTGAGATGGAGTTCCGGCGGATCTTCTACCGGGACGGGACCCACGATGAGATTCCGGTGGATGCCGTCCTCGAAGACGGCGGGCTGCTTGTCTTCCTGAACGGGGCGAAGGAGATCCTGAGGGTGGCACCTGAAAACATCTTGGCTATGGAGGATCGATAAACGCTCGAGGACGCCACACCTGACAGTTCAGACGCCTACTGCGATCCTCAAGACCGGCAAGCGACAAACGGCCCTCTCACGCATCGGCACCCTATCGCTCTCGACCGGTTCATCGGGTGCCTGTCATGACGTCTCTCACCCCGCTGTGACATCGGCGCCCTCCCTCGCGTCGCTAGCAAGGCCGTTCCCGAAGCAGAAGCCGCGAAACGCGAGCGGAGCAGCAGGCGGTACGTTCTCTTCCGCGAACGCCAAGAGAGGCCCTGAGGTGTGCGCCCTAGACCTCTCTAGGTGCCAGACCGACGACGGGGGATGGGTAGATCCTTCGCGCCGTTGGTCCTCCTACGACCGGGAGATACCCGGCCCCCGGCAAGCGAAACAGTCGCTACCGCCAGAAAAGGCCCTGGGGGGTGCCACAGGGCCTCTCCTGGGGCCAGACCGATGCGTTGGCTTCTTTCCCCCATCGATCCTCCTGAGTTCAGGTTACCCGGCGTGGACCGCTCGCCAAGCTGGGAGACGTGGGACGCGATCTGCAGCTGTACGGCTGGCCGCAACCTTCACCGGCATTAGGCCTAAGCGTGGCCGCTCCTAGCTTCGCCCGTCTGCCAGCGTTCCGTAACCCGACCGGCCGATGCGGCAACTCCGTTATCTCCCCTACGGTGGATCGATGACCAACGACAGAAGAGACGCAGTCATCCGTCACCCCTCCGTGCCGATCGCAGCTGCCGCCGAACTAACAAACGTGGACGTTCCCACGGTGCGCGAGTGGGCGCGTGCCGGTTCCCTCGTCATCGAGCAGAGGGACGATATGGAAGTCGTCGAGCTGGAACGCGTGACCGCCCTCGCCTCGAGGCGTCTGGCTTCGAGGAACAGTGCACTGCGTGACCGGCTGAGGCAGGACGATGGAACGGTCGGGGTGCTTGGCGAACCCGTGAACATCGCTGAGCTCCAGGACCGAGCGCGGGAGCGCGAAGGCTAGAGCCCTCAGGCCGACGGAGCCCTTCACAAGCCGGAGCAGGCATGCCGGCGGGGCTAGGCTCTGATGGATGGCGGCGCTTCCCGCGATGCTCGAGCACGATCGGACGCGAGCCGGATGGTCGGTCGAGCGGGCGGCGCGGCGGCTTGCGTCACTCCCGAGAGTTGAAAGGAGCCGCAAAGCGGTGAGCCAGAGTCGTCGCCGCGTCGCCGGCGGTTCTGAAGGAGCCGACCACGGCTAGCCGAAGCCGTGGATGGCTACGGATGGCGACCGCCGTGATCACGCCTGCGACGACGCACGCGCTCGCGATGAGCACCATGACGTCGATGCCTCGGATCCCGCCCTGACACCGGACCCCGATACACGCCGTGTCCTTCGTCCCGATCGCTGCCTCGCCTCGGACGGTAGCCAGGTCATCGACGATCTCGGTGATCGCGTCGATCCACGGCGAGGCACTCGCGAACCCATCCTCGAAGCCGAGGAACCCATCCTCGAAGCCGAGCACCCGCTCCGGATCCTGCTCGCCGGCAGCGATCTCGGCTCCCCGGATGGACCTGTCCATGAACCTCTGCGGTATCCCTTCCTTCGTCGTGCCACTTGACACACCAGAGCCCGCGAAGGGATCGGATGGAGACGTTGGAGACGTTGGCGCGGGTGACTCCGTCGGGTCAGGGCTCGGCCGAGGCGTGGGCTCGGGGGTGGGATCGGGATCTGGCTCCGGATCGGGGTCGGGCTCAGGTGTCGGCGAGGGGCTGGGCTCAGGTGTCGGCGAGGGGCTGGGGTCAGGTGTCGGCGAGGGGCTAGGCGTAGGTGTCGGCGGGGGTTTGGGTTTGTCCGCGCTCGAGGTTTCGAGGACAGCCGCTCCACCCTGCGGCGCAGCGGTTGCTGATGCGGATGTGAACAGCAATCCCATGATCACGCCTGCGGAGACGACGACGACCAAGAGCAGGTGAACCCGTCCCCCCCCACGCCTCATGTCGCCTCCTATCTCACCAGAGATCCTCGAAGGTCGCATCCCCAGAGATTCCGAGCGGGTACGGTGACGCCTTCCCCACCACGGCGGAAGGGCGAGCGTTGGCCGGGGTCCTCATGTTCGTTGGTGTGGATCTCTTCGGCTCCTCGCCGCTTCGTGGGCGTCGTTCCTGATCGAGCGAGACGAGAGGACGGCGGAAGACCCCACGCACACGGAGATCATCGAGGGCCTCGAACGGATCGAACGACGGCGCGACGAGCGCTAGCGTCCCCCATGGCCATGCTGTCGTCGATGCTCGAAGACGATCGGCGTCGAGCTGGCTGGTCGGGGGAGCTAGCAGCGCGGCACCTCCGCGTCAGCGGCCACGAGTACCGAGAGATCGAGGCCGGCGGGTCGATGCCGAGCTGAGAGATGTGACCGGATCTGCAAGACGTTCGGCTGACCTGAGACGTCGGCGCACCATGACCGACGAGGCTGGAGAGCGAGTCGTTGCGCGCTCGGCGAGGCTGGCTGACCCGTGAGCATCTCGATGTCCTCGAGCGGCCGACGCCGACCGCGCCCCGCTGATTGAGCCCGGTACGGGAGGGACGATGCCCGGTGGCTCGCCGAGGTCTGATCGGCCTCGAGGACGATGGGAGGATATCGCGAGGATGCGGCTTGTCGACGCCTCCGGCGAGAGGTCGACGGCGCCGATCTCGGCCAGGTTCCAGAGCTAAGCGGCCATCGCGCCGCGGACGGTCACCGCTCGCCGGGGTCCGCCGGTGACGATGTCAGCGACGTCCCGCCGCCCCGTCGTCACAGAGCGAAGCCGAGGACCACCGCCAAGACGAGGAGGAGCGCCGTCATCCCGACGAGCATGACGCTTTCTCCCGCCTCCGCGGCGAGCCGATCCAACTCGTCATCTCTTTCACGATTCATACCAATCCGATACCCCGATTGGCGGACGTCGGAATCTAGGTCGAAAGGCCAGAACCCTGCACGGCGGCTGAGGTCGCTCCGTGACGATGTTCAACGACCTGCCATGCCTGGATCGGCGCCGGCTGGTCGGTCGAGCAGGTCGCAGCGCGCCCCGGCGTGAACGTCCGCACCTACCGGCAGCTCGAGGCCGGGGAACGCACGCCCAGCTGGGAAACGTAGGACGCGATCTGCAAGCTGTACGGCTGGCCGCAAACGTTCGTGACCGGAGGAGTGAGGGATGCCCGGAAGGGCAAGCGCGGGGCCATGATGGCGGGAGGCCGGATTGCGCCGCGGTCAGCTCAGGGATGAGCCGCTCTTCGTGAGCACCAGGGCGGACTGGGCGCCGAACACGATGCTCACGGCCAGGACGATCCAGTTGAGGGCGGTCCAGCCATCGTTGATGCCCTCGATGATCGTGAGGATTCCGATGACGCTGAACGCGATGAGGAACAACCCTGCCTTGGTTCGATCCACGGTGCCCTCCGATCGGGTCGGTGCATGCCATCGGGAGGATGCTCCACCGCAGCCTCGCTGTCGACAGGTGTTTTCGGAGCGGGACGGCTGCGTGAACTTGAAGTAGGCGTCGCTGACGACGCCGGGCATCCTCACCGTGGTGGTCGCCGCTGCGACGTTCGGTCCTGCGCCGGCTCGTGGCGGAACCAGCAGTGGCGGACGTCGGCACGCTGATCGCGATGGCCGATAGCGACTAAGTCGTCCCGCTGCGGCTGCTCCGGGCAATCCGGGACCTCGGCGTCGAACGGCCCGTCTAACGAACGGGCGCATCGACCGCAACGGCCCAACACTGCCGGGTATAGACACGGGAACTGAGCAGCGCGGATGCCACTTCCGAGGGTACAGGTTGGACCGACGAAACAGGGTCGAGAGCCTAGTCCCCGAATAGGGGGTGAAGGCTCAGATCCCTTTCCGACACCACCAGTTACCAGCAAACCCGGATGCCGGACGCCTGCATCGGCATGCGGGCTCTCTTTCGCGAGCCCCAACGATCTCCCCGCGTCGGGTCGTCCAGTTCCCGAAGGACGTGCGGAACACGCACCGCTACTGCAGCCACACCATCGACAGGGTCCCTACGAGCGAGGAGACAAGGTCCGGTCCGCCCGCTCGGTGGACGATCGGCCCGGCTCCGGGTCGTGGCGGCGCCCATGGAGAGGGAAGGGGACGCTCGTCAGGATCGCGCGCTCCTCGAACAGGAGCAGGCGCTTGACGAACAGCGCGGTCTGATTGTGCAGGAACAGGTGCCACGGCCTCCGAACGATGAGCTCGGGGATCACCACGTTCACGACGGTGTCGGGGCGGGTCGTGAACCGCCGGACCTCCTCGAGGATCGGCGCCGTCAGGTCGCGGAAGGGCGCCTCGACGATGTCGAGGGGGATCGGCAAGTTCGCGTCGAACCACCGTCGCTCGATCCCCTGGGTGTCCTCGGCGTCGAGCTGGAAGTGGATCGCCCGCGTCTCCGCTGCCTCCAGCGACATCGCGTAGCGGACCGCGCGGACCGAAGCGGCGTTCACGGACGACACGAATGCCAGGGTGACGACCCGTTGCGGGATCAGCACCCGCCCGTCGACGGCCGGTGTCTGGCTGTCGATCACATGCACGGGCACGTCGGTGATCGCGACTCCGGGCTCACGGAGCAGCCGCAGCTTGAGCAGGAACAGGTCCCATCGGTGGAGCAGATGCGTCACCAGTCGGCCTCGCACGAGCTCCGGGATCACGATCGTGGTCAAGTCATTGGTCCGGCGGTCCAGGGAGCGGAGTCGCTCCCTCACGACCTGGACGAGGCGCTTCCCGTGGTGCACCTCGAGCGGGATCGAGTCGCCGGCGAACGTCCGCCAGCGCTCCTGTGTGTCGTCCGGCGCGGCCCCGTTGACTATCGGATGCAGCGCGATCACCTCCGATCGACGCATCGCCCGCACGTAGCCGAGCGCCTCGGCGGTGGCGGCATCCAGATCGTGGACCACGAGGAGCACACGCTCGCTCGTGATCCCGACGGCTCCGGGTCCCGCCCCCGCGAGCTGCGCCGTCACAGCCCGATAGTGCCGGTGGATCACAACGAACACTGGGACCAGCGCCGCCATGATCAAGATCGAGAGCCACGCCCCGTCGGGCGCCTTCGAGATGATCACGACGATGAGGACGACGAACGTCGTTAGCGCGCCGATCGCGTTGATCGCGATCGACCGACGCCACCCCGGAGATGCGGAGGAGCCCTTCCGCCCCTCCGCGAGCCAATGCCGGACCATGCCCGTTTGCGACAGCGTGAACGACGTGAAGACGCCCACGACGTAGAAGTTGATCAGGACGCCGAGCTCGGCGTCGAACGCGTAGATCATCAGACACGAGAGGAGCCCGAGCACGAGCACGCCGTTCGAGAACACCAGGCGGTCGCCACGGTTGATGAACTGGCTGGGCGCGTATCGGTCCCGCGCGAGGAGCGACGCCAGGCGGGGGAAGTCCTGATACGCGGTGTTGGCGGCCAGGATCAGGATCAACGCGGTGAACGCCTGCACGATGTAGAACCCCACGGAGGAGTTGCCGAAGATCGCGATCGCGACCTGGGCGACGACGGACCGCTCCTCGCTCGCGACGACGCCGCCCACATGCGTGGTCAGCCAAGAGATCCCCAGGAACATCGTGATCGCGATCGCTCCCATCACGGCCAGCGTGGCGGCCGCGTTCTTCGCCTGCGGCCGGCGGAACGCTGGGACGCCGTTCGAGATCGCCTCGACTCCCGTGAGCGCGGTGGCGCCGAGGGAGAAGGCCTTCAGGATCGCGAACAGCCCCACCGCCCCCGCGGCGGTCGCGGCGTTGTGCAGCGGCTCCACCTGCAGGCCGACGGTCGGACAACCGCCCAAGCAGTCCACCAGCCCGACCCCGATCATCGCCATGATCGCGACGATGAATCCGTACGTCGGGATCGCGAACAGCCTGCCCGACTCCTTGGCGCCACGCAGGTTCATCATCGTGATGAACGCCACGAACAGGATCGCGAGGAAGACCTTGTGTTCGTTGGCGAGCGGATACGCGGAGCCGATCGCGAACACGCCGGCCACGATCGAGACGACGACGGTCATCATGTAATCGAACATCAGCGCGGCCGCCGCGATCAGGCCCGGGACTGCACCCAGGTTCTCCTTGCTGACGATGTACGCGCCGCCCCCGTTCGGATACGCCCGCACGGTCTGGCGATAGGACACGATCACGATCGTCATCAGCGCCGCGATCGCGAGCGAGATCGGGATCACGTACGGGTCCGGGTCGGCCGTCACGAGGGAGAGGGCAACCAGGATCTCGCCCGTCGCGTAGGCCACGGACGAGAGTGCGTCCGAGGCGAAAACGGGCAGCGCCAGGATCTTGGGGAGCAGGGTGTGCTCGAGCCGGTGGCTCGCGAACGCCCGCCCGACGAGGACGCGCTTCAGCGCGACGTTCGCCATGGCTCCCTCGGGGTCGGCTCCCCGGATCGGGTGACGGGTTCCGTCGAGGTCGTGTGGGCGCGTGCACGTGGGCGGTCGGGTTCGGCTTCGAGCCGGCGCAGCAGGCGGTCGGTGAGGCGGGCTTCGCGGGATGCCTCGATCCACTCGCGGCGGGTCTGCCATGAGCGGATCGCGGGACCCACCAGCAGACCGAGACAGAGGCCCACCACGATGCCCACGACGAGATCGCCGATCCCGTTCGATGACGCCGCCGCGACGATGATGCCGGTCATGGGCGTCAGCGTGTTCGAGGACGCGTAGCGACGCGGTAAGGAAGGCGGGCGCGTCCATAAGGCTTCCGTAAGGATTCCCGGCGCTCGGCGACGCCTTGCTACGCTCCGTCAGGGGGATCTCGATGACGGCGATCGATCGGCGACGGTGGCCCGGCGCCCTCCGGACGGTGTTCGCGGGGCTCCTGCCGCCGGGCATCCTCACCCTCGCCGCGCTCCTCCCGATCGAGGTCGAGACGACGACCGCGGCGCTCGCGTACGTCCTCGCCGTCGTGGTGGCCTCGGCGACGGGCGGGCTGATCGCCGGCCTCGTCGCGTCGGGCGTCTCGTTCCTCGCACTGAACTTCTTCTTCACACCGCCGCTCCACACGTTCGCCGTCGAGGAGACGGTCGATCTCGTCGCACTCGCCGTGTTCCTCGCGGTTTCGGCGACCGTGGGAGCGATGCTGTCCCGGGTCCTGGAACAGCGCGCCCGTGCGGAGCGCCGGGAGCGGGAGGCGAGGCTCCTGAATCACCTCGGGTCGCGGCTCAGGACCGGCGAGCCGACCGAGGACGTGCTCCGGAGCCTGGCGGCGTCGATCACGGAATCGTTCGACCTGGCGCGATGCGAGATCACGACCGACCAGGGCGATGCCGTCGTCGCGGTGGGCCGGCCGATCGCATCGGACGCCCGGGAGGAGGTGATGCCGATCACCACCCACGACCGCGAGCTCGGGCGGATCGCTGTGTTCACCGACGGCACGCGCGCACCCCTGAGCGCCGAGGAGCGCGGGGTGATCAGGACCCTCGCGGGACAGGTCGCGTTGGCGGTGGAAAGCGAGCGGCTGGGCTCGGAGGCCGAACGGGCCCGGCTGGAATCCGAGACGAACCGCCTGCGAGCGGCCCTGTTCTCGTCCGTCACGCACGACCTCCGAACCCCGCTGTCCTCGATCACGGCCTCGGTGTCGACGCTGCTGGACGAGCGGGACGGCTCGCGGCTCGCGAGCGAGGACCGTCGAGAGCTGCTCGAGACGATCGACCAAGAAGCGGGGCGGCTGAACCGGGTGATCGGGAACCTCATGGATCTCTCACGGATGCGGGCGGGCGCGGTCGCGCCGGTGCGGACGCCGGCCGCGGTCGACGAACTGATCGAGGGCACGCTCGCGAGCGCGGCCGCGGTGCTCAAGGACCATGACCTCCGGCTGATGTTGCGGGACGATCTGCCCGAGATCCCGCTGGACCTCGGGTTGATCGATCAGGCGCTCACGAACGTGCTGGAGAACGCCGCCCGCTTCACACCGCCCGGCAAGGCGATCACGGTGGTCGCGGCCCGGTGGCGTGAGGGCGTGCAGATCCGGGTCTCCGACAGCGGGCCAGGGATCCCTCGAGAGGATCGGGAGCGCGTCTTCGAACCGTTCGTGCGAGGGGAGGCGAGCGCCGGCACCGGTCTCGGCCTGGCGATCGCCCGCGCGATCGTCGAGGCTCACGACGGCACGATCCGGCTGGGGGATGAGCCGGGCGGCGGCACGGCGGTCGTGATCGAGCTCCCCGGGACCACGTGATGCGCGAGGGTCAGGTCCTCGTCGTCGACGACGATCCCCAGATCCTGCGGGCGGTGCGCACGAGCCTCCAGGGCCACGGGTACGACGTGCTCACGGCGGGGAACGGGGAGACCGCGCTCGACCTCCTGCCCGATGCCGACGTCGACCTCGTCGTCCTGGACCTCGGCCTCCCCGGGATCTCGGGGGAGGACGTGATCCGGCGCGTGCGTGGCTGGTCGGACGTGCCGATCATCGTGCTCTCCGTGCGGGAAGGGCAGGCAGACAAGGTCGACGCGTTCGAAGCCGGCGCCGACGACTACGTCACGAAGCCGTTCGGCATGCCGGAGCTGCTCGCGCGGATGCGCGCCGTGCGCCGACGCGCGGACGCCGATCGCCGCCCCCCGGTCCTGCGGTTCGCGGAGCTGGAGATCGATCTGGGACGGACGCTCGTGCGGCTGGACGGGGAGGCGATCCACGTCACGCCGACGGAGTACCGGTTGCTCGAGGCCTTCGCCACCAACCCGGGGAAGCTGCTGACGCATCGCTGGCTGCTCCAACGCGTCTGGGGGCCGGGGTACGCGACCGAGCATCAATACCTCCGGGTCTTCATCCGGCAGCTGCGGGCGAAGCTCGCCGACGACCCCGCCCGGCCACGGTTCATCGTGACCGAGGCCGGGCTCGGCTACCGCTGGAAACCGGACCCGGACGCGTGACACCCCCCACGCACGCCTCACCGACGCCGACGACGCGCACGTCCCCGGGGATCGAGGGGTATGCTCCGCTCGTGAGCTGACGGATCCTCCTCGAGCACGCCGGGCGCCGCCCCACGCGCGCCCGTCGCTGCATGACCCGATCCAGGAGGAACCGATGAAGCTCCCGCTCCCACCCACAGGACCAGCCCCGCCCTCGGAGACTCGGCCGTGATCGCGCTGGAGGCTTCGGGGCTCGACGTGGAGGCGGGCGGTCTGACGGTCGTCAGCGACCTCGACCTCGTCCTCGCGGCCGGGGACAAGGTGGGGATGGTCGGCCGCAACGGTGCCGGCAAGACATCGACCCTGCGCGTGCTCGCGGGGGAGATGCCCGCGGCGGCGGGAACGGTGCTCCGCCGCGGGGCGGTCGGCCACCTTCGCCAGGATCCCCGGCAGCACCGAGCCGACGACGCCACGACCGGCATCGAGTACCTGCTCGCGTCTCGCGGACTGATCGAGCTCCAGCGGGGCGTGGAGAAGGCTCGGCTCCAGCTCGAGGAGCTCCCGACGGAGGAGCACGTCGCCCGCTTCGCGAGGCTCCAGGAGCAGTACGAACGGGTCGGCGGTTACCGCGGCGAGGCCGAGGCCCGCGCGATCGTCGCGGGACTCGGCCTCGCCCAGGACCGTCTCCGCCTGTCGGTCGGGGGGCTCTCGGGAGGGGAGCGGCGGCGTCTGGAGCTCGCGCGGATCCTGTTCGGGGGGTCGGACCTGTTGCTGCTGGACGAGCCGACGAACCACCTCGACGCGGACGCGAAGGGCTGGCTGATGCGATTCCTCGCCGGCTACCGGGGTGCCCTCCTCGTCGTCAGCCACGACATCGCGCTCCTCGACGCGTCGATCACGAGGATCCTCCACCTCGACCGGGACGGCGTGGTCGAGTACCGGGGGACCTACACGGCGTACCGGACCGCGCGCGCGGCCGACGAGGTCCGCCTCGGTGCGCTCGCATCGCGCCAGGAGGCGGAGATCAGGCGACTGCGGACGCTCGCCGACTCGATGCGCGGCCAGACGGCGAAGCGCGCGCGGAAGGCCAAGACGCTGGACACGCGCGTCGCCCGCCTCCAGGCACGGAAGGTCGTCGCCCCGACCCACGAGCGGGCGGTGCGGTTCCGGTTCCCGGACCCGCCCCACTCGGGCCGGACGATGCTCGTGGTCGACGGGCTCTCGAAGGGGTACGGCGGTCCGCCCGTGTTCGAGGGGATCTCCTTCGACGTCGAGCGAGGGGAGCGGTTGCTCGTGATGGGCCTGAACGGCGCCGGCAAGACCAGCCTGCTTCGGATCCTCGCGGACGAGACGCGCGCGGACGCCGGCTCCCACCGCCTCGGACACGGCGTGCAGCTCGGGTACTACGCGCAGGAGCACGAGGGGATCCGCGACGGGATCACGGTGCTCGCCCACATGCACCAGGCCTCTCGAGCGGACGACCAGGCGCTCCGCACGCTCCTCGGGATGTTCCGCCTGCCCGGAGAGATGGCGTTCCAGGACGCGGGCACGCTCTCGGGCGGGGAGAAGACGAAGCTCGCGCTCGCGCAGCTCGTCGCCGGACGGAAGAACCTCTTGCTCCTCGACGAGCCGACGAACAACCTCGACCCGCCCTCGCGGACGGCGATCGCGCACGCGCTCCGCGACTGGTCGGGCGCGATGGTCATCGTCAGCCACGACACCGAGTTCGTGGAAGCGCTTGCCCCGGAACGCGTCCTGATGATGCCGGACGGCGCCATCGACCACTGGACCGACGATCTCTTGGACCTCGTAGCGCTGGCGTGACCGCTATGCTCCGCCGATGACCGTGGCCGACCTCGTATTCGTGAACGGCGCGGTCTACACGGTGGACGCTGCCCGAACCCCGGCGGACGCCGTCGCCGTGGCGGGCGGCCGGATCGCGGCCGTCGGGACCGGCGAGGCCGTCCGGTCGCTGGTGGGCCCTCGCACGGAGGTCGTGGACCTCGACGGGCGCATGCTGCTCCCGGGGTTCCAGGACTCGCACGCGCACCCGGTGAGCGGCGGACTCGACATGCTGCAGTGCGATCTGCACGACCTCCACTCCCGGGAGGACTACCTGCTCCGCGTGAAGACCTATGCCGAGGAGCATCCCGACCGCGAGTGGATCCTCGGCGGCGGCTGGTCGATGGACCAGTTCGCCGGCGGCACCCCGACGAAGGATCTCCTCGACGCGATCGTGCCGGATCGGATCGTCTACCTCCCGAACCGAGACGGACACAGCAGCTGGGTGAACTCGAGGGCGCTGGAGGTAGCCGGGATCACGGCGGCGACCCCCGACCCCCCCGACGGCCGGATCGAGCGCGACGCGGACGGCGCGCCGACCGGGACCCTCCACGAAGGCGCGGCCGACCTCGTGGGAGGCCGGGCTCCCGACCCGACGTCCGAGGACATGTATCGAGGCGTCCTCGAGGGACAGCGGTACCTCCACGGCCTCGGGATCACCGCGTGGCAGGACGCGGCGGTCTCGACGACGGAGTGGGGCGACTCCTACTCCGCGTACCGCCTGGCTGCGGAACGGGGAGAGCTCACCGGTCGGGTGATCGGGGCGCTCTGGTGGGATCGCGAGCGCGGCGAGGAGCAGATCGAGGAGCTCGAGCGGCTCCGCGACGAGGGCAGGATCGGGCGGTTCGCCCCGACGAGCGTGAAGATCATGCAGGACGGCGTCTGCGAGACGTTCACGGCGGCGGTCCTGGAGCCGTACCTCGACGCAGACGGTCGCCCGACCGATCGACGCGGCATCTCGTTCGTGGATCCCGAGGCCCTGAGGGGCTACGTCACGGCGCTCGACGCACGGGGCTTCCAGGTCCACTTCCACGCCCTCGCCGAACGCGCGGTCCGCGAGTGCCTCGACGCGGTCGAGGCGGCGCTCCGCGCGAACGGGCCCGGGGACGGCCGCCACCACCTCGCGCACCTGCAGGTGATCCACCCCGACGACGTGCCGCGGTTCCGGGCGCTGCGTGCGGTGGCGAACGCGCAGCCGCTCTGGGCGGCGCACGAGCCGCAGATGGACGACCTCACGATCCCGTTCCTCGGCGAACCCCGCTGGCGCTGGCAGTACCCCTTCGGCGCGCTCGTGCGATCGGGCGCGTCCCTGTGCTTCGGGAGCGACTGGCCGGTCTCGACGCCCGATCCGATCCAGGGACTGCACGTCGCCGTCAACCGGGTCATGCCGCCGGACTACCCGTACGGCGAGGGCGGCGGCGTCCACCGGGTCTTCCTCCCGGATGAGCGGCTCGACCTCGCCACCGCGATCGCGGCCTCCACGATCGGCTCCGCGTTCGTGAACCATCTCGACGACGTCACCGGCTCGATCGAGGTCGGCAAGCTGGCCGACCTGGCGATCGTGGATCGCGATCTCTTCGCGCACCCGCGCGACGAGATCGCCTCCGCGCGGGTCGACGCGACGTTCGTCGAGGGCGTCCGGGTCTTCGAACGCGACGGCGCGGCCTGACCAACGGTCAGGGGGCGGGTTGCGTGCCCCCCACGCCGCTCGCACGATACCCGGCGCGGCATCCCGCATCGCCGCCCTTCGCACGCGAGAGGAGTCCCCACGATGACCGAGCCCTTCGACATGAGCCTGGTGCAACGCGGTGCGCGGAACCGGCGGACCCCGTACCACGAGGCGACGCAGCGCTACGGCCCGAAGGGGTACACGGTCTACAACCACATGTACTTCCCGATCCGCTTCGACTCCTTCGAGAACGAGTTCGACGCGCTCCTGAACCGCGTCACGCTGTGGGATGTCTCGGTCGAGCGATGCCTCGAGATCTCCGGGCCGGACGGTTTCCGGTTCGCGCAGCTCCTGACCCCTCGCGACCTCGCGACGTGCGCCGTCGGCCAGGGCAAGTACGTGCTGATCTGTGACTCCGACGGGGGGATCGTGAACGACCCCGTGCTCACCCGGATGGACGAGAACGCGTTCTGGTTCGCGCTCGCGTCCTCCGACGCGCTCCTGTTCGCGCGCGGCCTGAAGAACGCCTATCCCGACCTCGACGTGACGATCCGCGAGGCCGACGTCGCGCCGCTCCAGGTGCAGGGTCCGAGGTCGAGGGACCTGATGGCCAAGCTCCTGGGGCCCGAGGTCCTCGCACTCAAGTACTACTTCTGGACCGAGGCGAAGATCGCGGACGCGCCGGTCGTGGTCACGCGGACCGGTTGGACGTCCGAGGTCGGGTACGAGGTGTACCTGACCGACACGAGCAAGGGCACCGAGGTGTTCGAGGCGATCATGGAGGCGGGGCAGGAGTTCGGGATCGCGCCGACCGGGCCGAGCGACATCCGCCGGATCGAGGGTGCGATCTTCAACTGGGGCGCGGACATGACCTACGAGAACAACCCGTTGGAGCTCGGACTCGACCGACTCGTGGCGTGGGACCTGCCGGACGACACCTCGATCTCGATCGCCGCGCTGAAGCGGATCCGCGAGGAGGGCGTCGGGCGCCGGATCAACGGGGTCGAGCTCGACGGCGATCCGTTCCCCGCCCTCAACAGCGTGAAGTGGCCGGCCTTCGACGGGGGGGAGCGCGTGGGGAAGGTCACCTCGGCGATCCACTCCCCGCGGTTGGGGAAGAACATCGGCTACTGCTGGCTGCCCGCCGATCGGTCGGCCGAGGGGATCACCGTCTCCGTCGACTCCGAGTGGGGTGCGCGGACCGCGACCCTGGTCCCCATGCCGTTCGTGGACCCCGACAAGACGATCCCGGTCGCCTGACCGCCTTCTCCTAACGCTCGTTCAGTGCTCCCGTCCCTGCTCAAGGGGCCTTTCAGGACTTGCACGGTAAGCGTGATTGAACGATGATTCAATCGCCGGCGCCGCCGTGGCGCCCGAGGAGGCACCCCGATGGTCAACGAGCGACCGGAGATGCTCGCGAAGAGCGCCACCCTGTACTTCGGCCCCTGGTACCGACAGTCGCCGTTCTTCAAGGCGACCCTCCGTGCGGGGTGCACCGCCTACGACATCTACAACCACATGTACCTGCCCGGCTACTACGACGACCCGGAGGCCGAGTACCACCTGCTGACCACCGGCGTGACGATGTGGGACGTCGGCGTGGAGCGAACGGTACAGGTCGCCGGGCCCGACGCGGACCGGCTGATCGACATGATCACGTGCCGCGACCTCACGAAGTGCGCCGTGAAGCAGGGCAAGTACATGATCGTGACGGCGCCGGACGGCGGGATCGTGAACGACCCCGTCCTCCTGCACGTGGACGAGAACACCTGGTGGATGCAGCTCGCGGACTCCGACGCCGGGCTGTACGCGATGGGCGTGGCGGCCACCTCAGGCCTGGACGCCGAGGTGACGTTCCCCGACGTGCACCCGATGCAGGTCCAGGGCCCGCGGTCGGCGGAGACGCTCGAGAAGCTCGTCGGCGAGGCGATCTACGACATCAAGTACTACTGGGTCGAACGCTTCGAGATCGACGGGATCCCCGTGCTGATCAGCCGGACGGGATGGACGGCGATCCCGGGGTTCGAGGTCAACCTCCTGGACGGCTCGATGGGCGATGAGCTCTGGAACGCCGTCGCGTCGGCGGGGGAGGAGTTCGGGATCAAGCCGATCGCCCCGGTGGAGGGCCGTCGGATCGAGGCGGGGATCTTCAACTACGGCTCCGACATGACGATCGAGGACACGCCGCTCCACGTGATGGGCCTCGAGCGGCTCGTGGAGGACCAGCCGCAGGACTACATCGGGAAGGACGCGCTGGAACGCCTGAAGGCCCAGGGGGTCAATCGGAAGCTCGTCGGGATCGAGCTCGAGGGCGACGAGCTGCGCGCCGAGATGTCCGAGTACTGGCCCGTCCACCACGGGGGCCGGAAGGTCGGGCACATGACCGACGCGGTCTGGTCGCCGGACCTGAAGCGCAACATCGGCTACGTCTGGGTCCCGATCGACCTCGCCGAGCCCGGGACGGAGCTCGACGTCGAGACCGAGGACGGCGATCACCTGGTGGGGCGCACGGCCTCGATCCCGTTCGTGGACCCTCGGAAGGAGCGCCCGGCCGCTTCCCTCCGCTGAGGTTCGGATGGCCGGTGGAGGGGTAGGGAGTCCTCATCATCGGACGCGCTCCTTCGTCGAACCCTCGGCCCGGCCGGAGCGAACCTCTTCACGTGAGATCCCTCCGAGCCGCCGATCGCCATCGGGCGCCCTTCCCCGGAGCCCGCGCGATGGTCGCGATCCTCGCGACCGTCGCGCTCGCAGCGTGCACCGGGCAGACCGCCGGGCCGTCCGCGCCGGCGGCCTCCCCGCTCCCCCCGATCCGCGCCGGTGAGGAGCCGTTCGAGGCCGTCGCCCGGCGCGTCCTGCCGTCCGTGGTCAACGTCACGACCGACGTCTACCAGGCCTCTCCCACCGGCGCGCCGGAAGAGGGGAGAGGGGTCGGGACCGGCTTCGTCGTCGGCTCGAACGGCGTGATCGTCACGAATTGCCACGTGGTGCAGGGGGCGTCGCGCATCAGCGTGTTCACTTCGGAGGAGGAGCCCACCCGGTTCGACGACGCCCGCGTGATCGGCGGTGACTGCGAACACGACCTCGCGGTCCTCAAGGTGGACGCGTCGGGGCTGCCGACGCTCCATCTCGGCTCGAGCGACGACCTGCAGCTCGGCCAGCAGGTCGTCGCGATCGGCTACGCCCTCGCCCTCGAGGGCGGGCCCTCCGTCACCGCCGGCATCGTCTCCAGCCTCGATCGGACGATCGAGGTCCCTGACCCGCAGTGCACCGTGTGTCCGAACGGGATCCGCACCTACAGCGACGTGGTCCAGACCGACGCGGCGATCAACCACGGGAACTCGGGCGGCCCCCTGGTCGACATGAGCGGCCGGGTCGTCGGGATCAACTCGGCCGGCAGCGACGACGCCGAGAACATCGGCTTCGCGATCGCGATCGACTCGGCCAAGGGCACGATCCGCCGGGCCATCTCCGACCCGCTCCGGGCGACCGCGTACCTCGGCGTCTCCACGCGGGACGTGACCTCGGACCTGGCGTTCCAGCTCGGGCTCGGCGCCCAGCAGGGGGCGCTCGTCCTGGCCGCGCTCACCGACGGCCCGGCGGCCGACGCCGGGATCGAGGAGGGCGACGTGATCGTGGACGTGAACGGCGAGCCGATCGAGGCTGCGACCGATCTCGGGCAGGTCCTCGACGAGCTTCGCCCGGGGAGCCGCGTGGACGTCGTGGTGGTCGCGCCCGATGGCGATGAGCGGACGCTCGAGGTCCGCCTCGGGACGAAGCCTCTGCCCACCGAGTTCCTGGAGCCGTAGCACCTGCGCTAGCCTCTCGGCGTGAGGGTCACGCTCCGGAACCCGGATCGTGAGGTGACCACCGGCGGCGGTCGAACCGTGAGCGCGGTGCTCGACGAGCTCGGCATCCCCGTGGAGACGGTGCTCGTGATCCGTGCGGGGGAGCTCATCACGCGCGAGACCCGACTCCGCGACGACGACGAGCTGGAGATCCGCCCCGTGATCTCGGGGGGCGCCCGATGAGATGCCGGAGCTGCCGGGGCCCGGCCGTGATCGAGGTCCCGCGTCACCACGCCGCCTTCTGCGACGACCATTTCCTGGCGATGTTCCGGGGGCAGGTCGAGAAGGCGATCCGGCGCTTCGAGATGGTCCGGCCCGGCGATCGGGTCCTCGTGGCCGTCTCGGGCGGGAAGGACTCCCTGGCGCTGTGGGACGTGCTCCTCGGGCTCGGCGTCGACGCGACCGGCCTGTACCTCGGCCTCGGCATCGGGGACTACTCGGATCGCTCCCACGACGTCGCTCGCGCGTTCGCCGACCGCGCGGGGGCCAGACTGCTCGCCGTGGATCTGCGGCGAGACCTCGGGTACGACATCCCGACGGCCGGTCGACGAGGCTCCCGATCGACGTGCGCCGTCTGCGGCCTGTCGAAACGCTACGTGTTCAACCGGGCTGCCCTCGAAGGTGGGTTCGACGTCGTGGCGACGGGGCACAACCTCGATGACGAGGCGGCGACGCTGCTCGGCAACACGCTGCGGTGGCAGACCGACGCGATCGCCCGCCGATCGCCGGCGCTGCCCGCGCGCGACGGGATGGTGAAGAAGGTGAAGCCGCTCCACCGCCTGTCCGAGCTCGAGACCGCGGCGTACGCGTTCCTGCGCGGCATCGACTACGTCGTCGAGGAGTGCCCCCTCGTCGCCGGGAACACGCAGCTCCGTTACAAGGAGACGATGAACGCGATCGAGCGCACGTCGCCCGGCACCAAGGCGCAGTTCTACCTCGGCTACCTCGAGCGGGGGATGGACCTGTTCAGGTCCGAGGATCGTGCCGAGCTCCGGGCGTGCGCGTCGTGCGGCCAGCCGACGACCGGCCGCTTCTGCGCGTTCTGCCGCGCCCGCGCGCAGATCCTCGGCGAGCGGCTCCAGGGGGCGGACGACCTCTCGGACCGAGAGGTGGCCGACGAGCTCGCCGACGAGGTCCTCCCGCTCGAGCTCTCCGACCGGGCGACGCGGTGAGCGCGCCGTTCGAGGCGGGCGAGAAGGTCCTGCTGATCGACCAGCGTGAGCGGACGTACCTCCTCACGCTCCAGGCCGGCGCGATCTACCACACGCACGGCGGGACGTTGGCGCACGACGACCTGATCGGACAGCCGGAGGGTGCTCGGGTCGCCACGGCGCGCGGGATGGTGCTCGTCGCGTTCCGCCCGCGCTTCGCCGACTACGTGGTGAAGATGCCCCGGGGCGCGCAGGTGATCTACCCGAAGGACCTCGGGCCCATCGTCCTGGACGCGGACGTGTTCCCGGGAGCGCGCGTCCTGGAGGCGGGGACCGGCTCGGGCGCGCTCACGATCGCCCTCGTGCGAGCCGTCGGTGACCAGGGCCACGTCGTCTCGTACGAGGTGCGTCCCGAGCATCAGGAGCGAGCCCGGTCGAACGTCGAAGGGTTCTTCGGGAAGATCCCCGACCAGCTCGAGCTCCGGGTGGGTGACGTGGCCGAGGCGGGCGCGGGGAGAGACCGGTTCGACCGGCTCGTCCTCGACGTCCCGGAGCCCTGGGAGCCTCTGGCCGCGGTCCGGCCCGCGTTGGTGCCGGGCGCGGTCCTGTGCGCCTACCTGCCCACCACGGTCCAGGTCCAGCAGCTCGTGCTGGCCCTGCCTTCGGCAGGCTTCCATCACCTCGAGACGTTCGAGGTGCTGAGGCGCGCCTGGCACGTGACGGGCCGGAGCGTCCGGCCGGACCACCGGATGGTGGGGCATACGGGCTTCCTGACGCTGGCTCGCGTCGGTTCCCGGGGCTAGCATCGCGGGGAAGTACCCGGTTCCGGGCATCGGCCGTCGGCGCCTCCCTGCCGTATTGAAGGTGAGAGCACTTCCTGGAGGCGGGTCGATGCCGGGGTACCATCGGGTCCCCGGTGGGAGAGGTGAGCCGGATGGCCGATCGGCACGAGCAGGACGAGCAACGCGCCAAGCAGGTGCATGAGCTGGAGACCCAGATCTCCTTCCTCGAGGAGGAGGTCGGCCTCCTCCGCCGACGGCTGACCAACGCCCCCCGTCAGGTGCAGCTCCTCGAGGAGAAGCTCGTCGAGGCACGGGAGGCGCTCGCCCGAGCCTCGGGACAGAACCAGAAGCTCGCGGACGCGCTCCGCGACGAGAAGCAGCGCATCGAGGCCCTGGCCGAGGAGGTCGAGAAGCTCTCCCAGCCGCCCGCGACGTTCGGGGTGTTCGTCGGGAGCAACGACGACGGATCCGTCGACGTGGTCACCGCCGGGCGGAAGATGCGCGTGATGCCCGCGCCGGACCTCGACGCCGACAAGCTCCACTCCGGCGCCCAGGTGATCCTGAACGACGCGCTCAACGTGGTGGAGGTCCTGGACCCCGACGGCGCCGGTCAGGTGGTCAAGGTCAAGGACAAGCTGGGCCCGGATCGAGCGGTCGTCGTGAGCCGCGGCGACGAGGAGCACGTTGCCTACCTGGCGGGGTCGCTCCTCGGAGCCACCGTCCGGGCGGGGGACCCCGTGCTCTACGACGCGCGCTCCGGCGTCGCGACCGAGCTCCTGCCTCGCGAGGAGGTGGAGGAGCTCGTCCTCGAGGAGATCCCCGACATCGGCTACGAGGACATCGGAGGCCTGGAGGGTCAGATCGAGGCGATCCGCGACGCGGTGGAGCTCCCGTTCCTCTACGCCGAGCTGTTCCAGGAGCACGAGCTCGAGGCCCCCAAGGGCGTGCTGCTCTACGGCCCGCCGGGATGCGGGAAGACGTTGATCGCCAAGGCGGTCGCCAAGTCGCTCGCCGACAAGGTCCGTGAGCGGACGGGTCGCGAGGACGCGCGCAGCTATTTCCTCAACGTGAAGGGCCCGGAGCTGCTGAACAAGTACGTCGGCGAGACCGAGCGACAGATCCGCGAGATCTTCCAGCGCGCCAAGGAGCGCAGCGAGGAGGGGCTCCCGGTGATCGTCTTCTTCGACGAGATGGATTCGATCTTCCGCACGCGCGGGACCGGCATCTCCTCCGACGTGGAGTCGACGATCGTGCCCCAGCTCCTCTCGGAGCTGGACGGCGTCGAGACCCTGAAGAACGTGATCGTGATCGGGGCTTCCAACCGCGAGGACCTGATCGACCCCGCGATCCTGCGGCCCGGCCGGCTCGACGTGAAGATCAAGATCGAGCGCCCGGACGCGCAGCAAGCCAAGGACGTGATGTCGAAGTACCTGCACCCCGTCGTCCCGATCCATCCCGACGAGGTCGGCAGGAACGGCGGCGACGTCCAGGTCACGGTGTCACGGATGATCGAACGGACCGTCGAGCAGATGTACGAGCCGTCGGAGCGCAACCGGTTCCTGGAGGTGACGTACGCGTCCGGGGACAAGGAGATCCTCTACTTCAAGGACTTCAACTCCGGCGCGATGATCGAGAACATCGTCCGCCGCGCCAAGAAGGATGCGATCAAGCGCTTCCTCTCGACGGGGGAGAAGGGGATCAAGACCGACGATCTCCTGACGGCGATCCGCGACGAGTTCAAGGAGAACGAGGACCTCCCCAACACGACCAACCCGGACGACTGGGCCCGGATCTCGGGCAAGAAGGGCGAGCGCATCGTGTACGTGCGGACCCTGCTCGGCGACGAGGGCGACGGCCGGCAGGTCGAACGCGTGAGTCCCGGGCAATACCTGTAGGGTCCCCGGGTGGCCATCCCCAAGGTCCTCGGGACCGAGACCGAGTACGGCATCGCGGCCGCCGGCGTGCCGGATTTCAATCCCGTCCTGTCGTCGTCGATGCTGATCTCGACGTTCGCAGGGGCGCTCCGACGGATCCGATGGGACTACGAGCAGGAATCGCCGCTCCGCGACGCACGTGGTTTCGAGCCGATCCCGTCGCGGGAGGTCTCGGACGAGGACCTCGGGCTCGCGAACGTGATCCTGCCGAACGGGGCGCGCTACTACGTGGATCACGCGCACCCCGAGTACTCCACCCCGGAGTGCCTGACGCCGCGCGAGCTCGTGGTCCACGACAAGGCGGGGGAGCGGATCCTCGAGCGCTCGCTCCTCGAGGTCGCGGCCCAGCTCCCCGACGTCCCGAGGCTCCTGATCCACAAGAACAACTCCGACGGCAAGGGGAACTCCTACGGCACGCACGAGAACTACCTCGTCGACCGACAGACGGCGTTCGCCGACATCGTCCGGGACCTGACGCCTTTCTTCGTCTCGCGGCAGGTCTTCTGCGGCGCCGGCAAGCTCGGCTCGGAGGCGCCCTGGGACGAGCGCGGCCGGCCGATCTACCAGCTGACCCAGCGCGCGGACTTCTTCGAGACCGAGGTCGGATTGGAGACCACGCTGAAGCGGCCGATCATCAACACCCGGGACGAGCCGCACGCGGACCCCGAGAAGTACCGGCGGCTGCACGTGATCATCGGGGACGCGAACATGTGCGAGGTCGCGCAGTTCCTGAAGATCGGGACGACCTCGATCGTCTTGAAGATGATCGAGGATCGCTTCCTGCCCGATCTCTCGCTCGAGGGACCGGTTCGGGCCTTGCACGAGGTCTCCCGTGACATCACGTGCTCGGTCGACGTGCCGTTGGCCGACGGTCGCCGGCTCTCGGCGGTCCAGCTCCAGTGGGAGTACTTCGAGCACGCCAAGAAGTACGTCGAGCGCGAGGACGACACGCCCGACAACCGCGAGGTCCTCGAGCGCTGGGAGGCCGTCCTCGGCGCCTTGGAGACCGAGCCGCTCTCGCTCCACCGGGAGTTGGACTGGGTCGCGAAGTACCGCCTGCTGGAGGGCTACCGGGAGCGTGGTGGCCTCGACCGGGGTGATCCGAAGCTCCGCGCGATCGACCTGCAGTACCACGACGTCCGCCGGGACAAGGGGCTCTACTACCGGCTGGAGCGCTCGGGGAAGGTCGAGCGTCTCGTCGACGAGAAGGACGTGGAGCGGGCCGTCCTCGAGCCGCCGGAGGACACGCGCGCGTACTTCCGAGGACGGTGTATCTCGAAGTTCCCGGAGGCGATCGCGGCCGCGTCCTGGGACTCGCTGATCGTCGACACGGGCGCGGACGCGCTCCAGCGGATCCCGATGCGGGAACCGCTCCGGGGCACGCGAGGTCACGTGGACGAGCTCCTGGAGACGTCCCACGACGCGGCCACGCTCGTCGCCGCCCTCCAGGGGTAGGGCCGGGCGGGTCCCGTGGGTGGGTCCGGCTAGAATCGCGTTCGGAGGAGGACGGATGCCCGAACAGGAACGCAAACGGGTCCAGAAGAAGGGTGGCGGCGGCGACGAGACCGCCGACGACGCCGGTCAGGTCTCTGCGACGTCCAAGGCCGCCGAGCTGAAGGAGGAGATGGACGAGATCCTCGACGAGATCGACTCCGTCCTGGAGGAGAACGCCGAGGAGTTCGTGAAGTCCTACGTCCAGAAGGGCGGCGAGTGACCGACCGGGTCGAGCTCCCGCTCTCGGGAGCCTCGTTCGGCGCGGATCCGAGCTTCGTGGAGTTGCTGCGGCGACAGCGTCCGGAGGCGCTGCCTCCGGGCGTCCCCGTCGGCGTGGACGTGCCACAGGGCACGACGGTGCTCGGCCTGCGGTTCGCCGACGGCATCGTGATGGCCGGCGATCGCCGTGCGACGGCCGGCTACACGATCGCGGACGCGAAGATGAAGAAGGTGTTCCCGGCCGACGACTTCTCCGCGATCGCGATCGCCGGCGCCGCCGGTCAAGCGGTCGAGACGGTCCGGCTCTTCCAGCTCGAGCTCGAGCACTACGAGAAGCTGACGGGCGATCGACTCTCCTTGGAGGGCAAGGCGAACCGACTCGCCCAGATGATCCGTGCGAACTTCCCCCTCGCGATCCAGGGGCTCGTGGTCGTGCCGCTGTTCGGCGGCTACGACCTGTCGCGGAGCGAGGGCCGCCTCTTCTACTACGACGCCACCGGCGGCCGCTGGGAGGAGGAGGACTACCAGGCGACCGGGTCGGGGGCCCAGTCCGCGAAGAACTCGCTGAAGAAGCGATGGCGCGCCGGGCTCGCCCACCAGGAAGCGCTCCGCGTCGCCGTCGAGGCGCTGATCGATGCGGCCGAGGACGACGTCGCGACCGGCGGGCCCGACCTCTCACGCGGCATCGTGCCCGTGGTCGTGACCGTCACCTCGGAGGGCGCCACCGAGTCGTCGGACGGCGACGTCGCCGCCGCAGTCCGCGAGGTGCTGGGGTCGAGGTCCTAGATGTCGTACATGCCCTACGTCTCGCCGGACCAGCTGATGAAGGACCGGTCCGAGTACGCGCACAAGGGCATCGCCCGCGGTCGCTCGGTGATCGGGCTGGCATACACGGACGGGCTCCTGTTCATCGCCGAGAACCCGAGCGCGACCCTCCACAAGATCAGCGAGATCTACGATCGGATCGCGTTCGCGGGGGTCGGCAAGTACAGCGAGTTCGAGGACCTGCGGATCGCCGGGATCCGCCTCGCGGATCTCCGCGGCTACTCGTACGGGCGCGAGGACGTGAAGGCGCGCGATCTCGCGAACGCCTACTCGCAGGCCCTGTCCACGATCTTCACCCAGCAGATGAAGCCCTACGAGGTGGAGATCCTCGTGGGCGAGGTGGACGGAGAGGTCGAGGGAACCTCGATCTACCACGTGCTGTTCGACGGGAGCGTCACGGACGAGCACGGGTCCGTCGCGGTCGGCGGACACGCGGACGAGCTGACCGAGGTCTTGCAGCAGCGCTACCGCGCGGGTCTCGACCTCGGGGAGGCCGTGCGAACAGCGGTCCAGGTGCTCGGCACGCCGGAGTCGCGGACGATCGACGCCGACCAGATCGAAGCGGGCGTCCTCGACCGCACCAGGCCGCGGCGCCGGAAGTTCCACCGGCTGGCCGACGACGAACTCGGCCGCCTGCTGGCCGGATGACGCGGCGGTCCGATCCGTTCCGTCGGCTCGTCGGCCGCCTCCGGGAGCAGCAGGCCATGGCGAGGACGACCGGGGATCATCGGCGGGGCCTCGAGCGGGGCTCGTAGGGCGCGATCGCACGGCGGCCAGGCATCCCCTCGTCCACGGTCCCCCGGCGTAGGCTGGACCTGTGGATCGCAGGATCTTCGGGCTCGAGAACGAGTACGGCGTCACGTGCACGTTCCGTGGGCAGCGGCGCCTCTCGCCCGATGAGGTCGCGCGCTACCTCTTCCGGCGCGTCGTCCACTGGGGCCGTTCCTCGAACGTCTTCCTCGAGAACGGGGCACGCCTGTACCTCGACGTCGGCTCCCATCCCGAGTACGCGACGCCGGAGTGCGACGACGTCGAGGAGCTCGTGGCGCATGACAAGGCCGGCGAGCGGATCCTCGAGGCGCTCCTCGGCGCCGCGGAGATGCGCCTGCACGAGGAGGGCATCTCCGGCCAGGTCTACCTCTTCAAGAACAACACCGACTCCGCCGGCAACTCCTACGGCTGCCACGAGAACTACCTCGTCGCCCGGCACGGGGAGTTCGCGCGGATGGCCGACGTCTTGATCCCGTTCTTCGTGACCCGCCAGATCTGGTGCGGCGCAGGGAAAGTTCTCCACGGCCCGCGAGGCGCCCAGTTCTGCATCTCGCAGCGGGCCGAGCACATCTGGGAGGGCGTCTCGTCCGCGACCACGCGGTCGCGGCCGATCATCAACACGCGCGACGAGCCCCACGCCGACGCGGAGCGGTTCCGGCGCCTCCACGTGATCGTCGGCGACTCGAACATGAGCGAGTGGACGACGTTCCTGAAGGTCGGCATCACCGACCTCGTGCTTCGGATGGTGGAGGGCAATACGGTGATGCGCGATCTCACGCTCGAGAACCCGATCAGAGCGATCCGCGAGATCAGCCACGACACGACCGGCACGCGCAAGGTGAAGCTCGCCAACGGCCGCGAGCTCTCGGCGATCGAGATGCAACAGGAGTACTTCGAGAAGACCTCCCGGTTCCTCGAGCGACGCGGGACGGACGAGAGCTCGAAGCTGCTGCTCTACGAATGGGGCGAGGCGCTCGACGCACTGGCCGCGGGAGCTCCGGAACGACTCGCGCGCAAGGTGGACTGGGTCACGAAGCGGCTCCTGATCGAGCGGTACATGTCGAAGCACGACCTCTCGCTGGCCTCCCCGAAGGTCGCGCTCCTCGACCTCACGTATCACGACGTGAACCGCGGCCGCGGCCTCTACTACCTGCTCGAGAAGGCCGAAAGGGTCGAGCGCGTCGCGGCGGAGGCCGAGATTTCGAAGGCGATGCGCGAGCCGCCGCAGACGACGCGGGCCAAGCTGCGCGGTGACTTCATCCGGCAGGCGAAATCGAAACGGCGCGACTACACCGTCGACTGGGTCCACCTGAAGCTGAACGACCAGGCGCAGCGCACGGTGCTCTGCAAGGACCCGTTCAAGGCCGTGGACGAGCGCGTGGAGCAGCTGATCGCTCACATGTGATGCCGAAGCCCGTGCTGGAGCTCGTCGCGATCGCCGTGCCGGAGCTCGTCGGGGAAACGATCACGGGTGTGCTCCTCCGATGGACCGGCGGCCGCTGGCAGCGCGTGGCGCTCGGCGATCGGCGCCGAGCGGAGGCGGCGGTGCGGTTCCTCTGGCGGCAACACATGCACGCGTGGGTCCGTCCCACGCGCCGGAGCGGCTACGAGGTGATCGTCCGCACCGCCGACGCGGAGGTCGGCAGGCGCCTGCTGAACGCCCCGAGCTCCGGGCGCGCGTGACCTCAGTCGAGCGAGGAGCGCCAGCGGCGGTCCGCGGCGGCCATCCGGCCGGCGAGGACGCCGGCCGCCCCGGCCGCGAGGAAGAACGCGGGATCGTCGTCGATCCCGCGTCCCATCGTCCGAGGCTGCACCCCACGAGCGCGGAGCTCCTCGATCGCCGGCGCGCCGTCGACCTCGACGAGGTGATGGCGCTCCTCGAGCGAGCGCGCGCGGAGCGCGCCCCACACGGTCTCGCGCTGCCCGTCGTCCTCCAACACCGGCACCGGCACGTTCACATCCACCCTGCACACGTCGGCCAGGATCGTGAGCGAGTGGTGGGAGACGCCCCGGTGGCGGTCGCGCCGATCGGCGAAGCTCATCCGCAGCGCCGGGATCGGCCGCCCGCCGAGCGTCTCGGCCGCCATCAGCGCGTGACCGCTGGCCAGGGCGCTTACCCCCCACGTCGTCTCGGTGCCGAGGTTCCCGGGGCCGTCCGCGACGACGATCGCCTCGGCCTCGACGAGCTCCTTCGCCGCGAGGAGCCCCGACCAGACCGTCACGGCCTCGAGCTCGCCTCCGAACGCCTGACCGCACGTGATCCAGCCGTCGAGCAGCGCCGAGGCGCGCAGCTCGGCCACGAGGCGGGAGAAGCCGCCGGGCAGGGCGGCTCCGTCCGTCATCACGTAGGCGATGCGGAGATCCGGCACGGCCCGTTTCGCGCCCGCCGCGATCGGCGCGACCATCGAGTGGAGCGGCGCGCACACGACCGGCGTCCCACGGAGCCCCGCCGAGCGTTCCAGCAGCTCCGCGTGGGTCTCCTCGACGCTCGCCACGGCCGTCTGCACGGGGGTGTAGCGCGCCTTGATCACGTGGCCCTGCGGGCCCATGCCGCCCTGGGACTCCCTCCCCTCCACCGCGATCACGAGGTGGACGCCTCCCGTGCCGAGGCCGAGCTCGACCGCCGTCGCGTTGAGGAGGACCGTCTCGCCGGGCTCGACCGGACCGCACAGGTCCGGATAGGCGACCGCCGGTTGCGACGCGCCGTCGAGCTCCACCTCGAGCTCCACCGCGCCGTCCCGCGACGACGTGATGGAGCGAACGATGCCCCGGCGGATTCGGATCACGCGTCGTTCCGGTCGGCTCGCACGGCGCCGCTATGATGCCGCAACGATGGGGGAGGGGGACCGCGCGGAGCCGCTGGAGCGGCTGCTGAACCTCGTCGGACTCCTCCTCGAGACGCCCCGGCCGCTCACGTTCGATCAGATCCGCCAGGTCCTCGAACCCTACGGGCAGAACAACCCCGAGAGCGCGAAGCGGATGTTCGAACGAGACAAGGACGTCCTGCGGGAGTTCGGCGTGCCGCTCGAGCTGGTCGACGTCGACGTCTGGGGCACCGAGCAGGGGTACGTGATCCCGAAGGACAAGTACTACCTCCCCGAGATCAGCTTCGAGCCCGGCGAGCTCGTGGCGCTGCTCGTGGCGGCGCAGAGCGGCGGCCGGGACCCCGCCGCGGAGAGCGGCGCGCGCAAGCTCCTCTACGGCGCCGATGGCGGCGTGCTCGCCGGCCTCGGCGGCGGCCCGCTCGCCTCCGGCTCCGACGCCCGCAGCAACCTGGTGCACGCGGCGGCCGACGCCGCCCAGGAGCTGCGGCGGATCCGGTTCACGTACCGCACGTCCCAGGGCAAGGCGGGCGAACGCGACGTGGACGCCTGGGCGATGGTGTTCCGGGCGGGCCACTGGTACCTGGTCGGCCACGACCGTGAGCGCGACGGCGTTCGCGCGTTCCGGCTGTCGAGGATCGTGGGCGAGCTGCGCGTCGAGGGCGAGGGCTCGACGCCGCCCGCCGAATTCCGGGCGGCGGACCACGTCGACGCGGGGCCGTGGGTCGCGACGGGCGACGATCGCGCGGTCGTGACGTTCTCGCCGGAACGCGCCTGGTTCGCGGCCTCACAGTTCCCGGGCGCGGCAGAGACCGGCACGGATGCCGACGGATGGGTGGCGATGGAGATCCCGATGGCGGACGTGGAGGCCTTCGCGGCGATGCTGCTCGAGTACGGGCCCGACGCCGTTGTACGATCCCCGGAGTCGCTCCGCGATGCCGTCGTCACGCGTCTGGAGTCGATCGTTGCCTGAGCGGACCCGGAGCGTGCCCAAGACCTCGGACCGACTCGGCCGCATGCTCGCGATCGTCCCGTACCTCGTCCAGCATCCCGGATCCTCGCTCGACGACGTCGCGACGGCGTTCGGCGTGCCGGCGGCGCAGCTGCGCCGCGATCTCGACCTCCTGTTCATGTCGGGGCTCCCGCCGTACGGCCCGGGCGACCTGATCGACGTGGACGTCGATGAGGACGGGCGCGTGTGGATCTCGATGGCCGATCACTTCTCCCGGCCGCTGCGCCTCACGAGGATCGAAGCGTTGGCGATCTATCTCCGCGGCACCGAGCTGCTCGCCACGCCCGGGATGCCCGATGCCCCTGCGCTGGCGAAGGCCCTCGAGAAGCTCCGCACGTCGCTCGGCGAGGAGGCGCTGCGCGCGGCCGAGGGTCGGATCGAGATCGCGCGGGGCGGGAGGGCCCCGGCGCACCTCCAGCTCCTTCGCGAGGCCGCCGGGTCGAACGAACGGCTCGCGATCGAGTACTACGCGGCGTCGACGGGGGAGTGGAGCCAGCGCCAGATCGACCCGGAGGAGGTCTTCTCCGGGATGGGGCACTGGTACGTCGCCGCATGGGACGTGGATGCCGACGCCGAGCGGTTGTTCCGCGCGGACCGTGTTCGGAGCGCGGTCCGCACGGGCGAGACGTTCGCGCCCCGCGGCCTCGAGGGAGCGGGGAGGGACCTGTACTCGCCCACGGGAGCGGACGTCGCCGTCCGGCTCCGGCTCCGCCCCGCCGCCCGGTGGATCGCCGAGTACTACGCGACGACGCATGTCGAGGAGCTGGACGACGGCGGGTTGGTCGTGACGCTCCCGGCCCGCCAGCTCGGGTGGGTGGCGCGTCTGCTGCTGCGCGTCGGCGACGACGCGGACGTCGTCGAACCGGTCGCATTGCGAGAGGACGTCCGCCAGCTCGCCCGCGAGACCCTGGCCCGGTACGGCCACAAGGCTTAGTCACACGGGTCTAGCCCCGACAACGGCCGCCTTCCTCAAGGGGGTTCCCCGCCGGGCCGATAGCTGTCGTGAGATGACCACGATCCGGACCACGTGCCCCCGATGCGGCGAGGTCGACATGGGCCCCGAAGCGATCTCCCTGTCCGTCCGTTCGAGCGGACGAGAGGGGAGCTACCGCTTCACCTGCCCGCGCTGCGACGACGCCGTCGAGAAGCGCGCGGACCGCAAGATCGTCGCGTTGCTCGTCTCGGCGGGTGTCGACCTCGAGCCCAAGGGCGGTTCGGACGGGGGCGACACCCTGTTCGATCAGGACCCGGCAGGAACCGCGGAGCCCCTCGAACAGGCCCCGAGCGGTCCGGCCTTCACGGCCGACGACGTGATCGAGTTCCACTTCCTCCTCGAGGACGACGCGTACCTCCGGGAGTTCCTCGCCGGCTCCGACGGGTCGTAGCGCCGCAGGTCGCCCGGTAGCATCCTCCGCGTGGAGCCCTGGCTCGTCGTGTGGCTCGTCAACGGCCTCGTGTCGATCGGCGTGCTCCTGGTGCTGCTCGCGTTCCTGATCCGCCACGCGATCCTGCTCGGCCGGACCGCGAGGAGGATGCAGGAGGAGCTCCAGCCGCTCGCCGACGAGCTGGCGGCGGGATCCGCGCGCGCCTCCGACACCGCCGCGGGCTTCGCCACGCGCGTCTCGCCCCCTCGGACCGCCCGTCGGCGGGACCGCCGATAGAATCGCTGCGGGGCACCCTCCCGAACGATGCTCAACGTCGGACCCCTCGAGCTGCTCGTCGTCCTCGCCGTGGCGCTGATCGTGGTGGGGCCGGAACGGCTGCCCGAGCTCGCCCGCTCGGTGGGTCGCGCGCTCCGCCAGTTCCGCGAGGTGCAGGACGAGGTCCGCGACATGGTCTCCGCG
>DASUPO010000092.1:0-21685 GCA_036281075.1 Actinomycetota bacterium
GCCCGCGTGCACCAGAAGCTCGAACGCGGCCGGGTCGAGACGCTGCTCGAACGCGTCGACGGAGCCGCCCTCGACGACGAGACCGCCGCGGAGCTGAGCCGCGCGTGGACACTGATGCTGTGGAACGGCGCCCACGACTCCGCGTGCGGTTGCTCGCACGACCAGGTCGCCGCCGACGTCGACGCCAGGTTCGCGGAGGCCCGCTCGATCGCGGAGGACGTCCTGCGTCGTACATCTGCATCCCCGACGACCGAGAACGGTTCGCGAGCGGAGACGGTCGGCACGCCGGTCGAGCTCCAAGCGATCGACGGCAGCGTCCGAGCGAGCGGCCTCTCGCTCCGGTTCCTCGACGAGCCGGATGTCGGCGACCTCTACAACTTCTGCTGGGCGAACGAGGGACAGACGCCTGCCGGGCCGGACCGGGTGGACGTCGACGGGGACGAGTTCGAAGCAGTTTGGGACGGCCTTCGGGTCATCGGCCGGATGACATCCCTCGGCGACGGTCCGATCGTCCTGGACGGCGCGATCCACAACGACCGGCCGGACCACCGGCTGCGTCTCCACGTCCAGCTTCCGGAGGCGACCGACCGGGCCCTCGCCGGGGCGCCGTTCGAGCTCGTCGACCGCCCGCTCGTCGGGGAGGGCGGGGAGATCGAGTCGCCCTCGGCCACCTGGCCGGCGCGGCACACCGTGCTGGCGTCGGGCACCGGCGTCCTGCACGAGGGCGTGTTCGAGTACGAGGTCGTCGACGGTCGGGCGATCGCCGTCACGCTGCTCCGGTGCGTCGGGACGATCAGTCGCGAGAGGCTCGCGACGCGTCCCTGGCCGGCCGGGCCGGGCACGCCGACGCCGCTCGCCCAGATGATCGGCGAGACCTCGTTCCGTCTGGGTCTCTGGTCGCAGGCTTCAACGGAGGGTCTCGCTGCGGTGTGGCAACGGTTCGCGGGCATGGAGACGAAGGGACGCTGAGAGCGATGGCCCTGCGGTTGCTGGTGGGCGCGAGAGGATCTGAACCTCTGACCTCCTGCGCGTTCCGAGGGTCGACCAGGAGTCGGCTGGTCGTGCTCTTCCTCAGGTCAGACGATCAGCGTGATACCCATCGCCAGCAACCAGATGGACCACGCGACGTACAGGATGGGAATCGCTGCTCCGGCGAGCGGCCACCCGTGCTCCTCGTTTGGACCCAAGAACTCGGCCGATCCCACGATCAGTCCGGCACCGACACCGATCCCAACCCATCCGAGCCAGGCGGACATCAACTCCGATCCGAGGATGGCGATGCCGGTGAGGACGGACCAGAACCCCGTGAGGAGGTACCCGAGGTGCTCGCCCATGCCGAGCCCGAGGTACCGATGCATCGCGGCGAAGACGGCGATGGTCGCATCTCGTTGACCGCTCCGGACGGTGGGATCGGCGTTCACGCGGGCGAGCGACGGTACGAGGTAGACCCACCGCAACAAGCCGAGCATCTGCACGAGCCCGGCGAGGACACCGACGGTCACGGCGAGCGGGACGATGCCGGTGAAGCCTATCGCCTGACCGAGCAGGACGACGGCGGGGATCAAGAGGAGTCCCGACAGCATGAACGCCCACCACAGGAGGATCAGCGACGACCCAGCGGCGTGGAACCGCTCGAGGATCTCAGCGGCGGGCTTCCTGAGGATGTCCGGGTAGTCGAACCGCCTTCCGAGCAACGCGAAGGTCGTGTTGAACCACAGCGGAGCCACGATCAGGAAGCCGGCGGCGGCGATCTCGACGCTCACGCAATGGCTGTGGCAGCGGTTCGCCGAGTCGCGGGAGCCGCTCGAAACAGGCCTTCGAGGAGGAGCCAGGTCAGCATTCCGAAGACGATCGCTCCGCTCGCACCGAAGATCGGGAAGCGCTCAGCGATGTTCCTCGAGATCACGTACGAGCTCACGAGCCAGCCGAGCGCCCAGGCAGGCGGGTTCGCAACCGCCCACCACCAGGCACCCGGGATCCGCTCGCGGGCGAGCACCAGCGCCTGCATGACTCCCACCGCGAGACCACTCACCGCGCCCATCAGCGCGAGGTCGCCTCGATCAACCCCGTAGTCCACGATGGCCGCCCCCGCGACCAGGCCCACAGCCACCCCCGCGATCGTCGCCGGAACCCACAGCCACGAGACTCGCTGCCGCAGGACGAACCACTCTGCCCCCCCGACCACTGCGCCCACGATGAGACCGCCTGCGAGGGCGGCTCCCACGGAATCGACCCCGTCCACGATCAGGTCGGCGAGGTAGCCACCGATCGGGAGGCTGACCACGATCGCCACCGGCCAGAGCCACAGCTGGCGGGGCCAAATCGGTGCTTCGCTTCTCGTGTCCACGATCGTTCCTTTCTAGGACGCTGTCGGAACGAGACCGGGACCCTCCGGAAGGCGCGCTGCAGCCGAACTGGCGCCCCACGCACGATTCAGGTGCTCCTGGATGTAGATCCCGTTGACGAATCCGACGACGAGCATCAGCACGACGGTGAGTGCCGGCTCGACCGTCTGCCCAACCCCTCGTCGGGTCTCCAGCGCCTGCACGTGCTTCGCGGTGTTGTACATCGCGATGAAGGGCGGAACGATGATCAACCAGCCGAAGATCATCGCCATCAGCGAGCGGGTCGGACCGATGGTCTCATCGTGCTCCGCTCGCCGAAGCTCGTCGTTGATCTTGTAGTACCAGACCAAGAAGTACACACCCAGTGTCAGGAACGTGAGCCCGAGGACTCCGAGCGGGTTGCGCTTCTTGAACTGCTGTCCGTCGATCGTGACCATCTCGGCCATCGTGATTCCCCTCCCCTGCCGTCTGCTGATGTGATGCCCACTCTCAGCCAAGAGCCGTGACCGTGCCGTGACACCGCTGTGACGAGGACCCCGGCGGGGCTCCGACACCGAGGTAGGAAGAGCCGCAACGACGATCAGTGCAGCGAGAGTGTGTACGCGAGGCGGATGCGTCAGGGAGTTCGGGGGGAAGGAACGATTAGGGTGGTCGTTCTGGAAGGGAGGATCTTGAACAGCCGAACGGACTCCGGGGCGGGCGAGGGCAGTTCAGCTCCTCGGATCTCGCTCCTCGGTGGATTCCAGCTGGAGACGGACGAGGGGCCTGCCCTCATCCTTCCGGAGGGATCCCAGCGCCTCCTCGCGTTCCTCGCGTTGAAGGGCCGGTTGATCCAACGACACACCGTGGCCGGGACCCTGTGGCCGGTCGCCACCGAGGCTCACGCCTCCTCCAGCCTCCGATCGACCCTCGCGCGGCTGCAGAGCCAAGCTCGAACCTCGGTGGCAGCCACCGCCAGGGATCTCGGATTGTCCGAGGACGTCACCGTCGACCTCTGGGACGCACGCGCCCTCGCGCATCGGCTGCTGACCCCGACCGAGGCAGCATCATCGGAGGATCCGGGAGCTGAGGCGATCCGGGCGCTCTCGACGGAACTCCTTCCGGACTGGTACGACGAGTGGGCGCTCGTCGAGGCCGAGGACTGGCGCCAGCTTCGCCTCCACGCACTCGAGGCGCTCGCCGACCGCCTCGCCGCTCGAGGCAAGTACGGGGATGCCGCGGCGGCAGCCCTCGCGGCCGTCCGGGCCGAGCCGTTGCGGGAGAGCCCCCGGGCGGCCCTGATCCGGGTCCACATCGCAGAGGGGAACCCCACCGAGGCGCTCCGAGAGTTCGCCAGGTACGGCGAGCTCTTGATGCTCGAGCTCGGCGTGGAGCCGACCGAACGGCTCCGGGCGCTCGTCACCGACCTCTGGGCCGTCACGCAGCGGTGACGGGCAACCCTCCAGCATCGGGACATGCCCCACTCGACCGGGACCGCGCTGCTCACCATCCGCGCGTGGTGCGAGGAGGGCTCGCAGGACCCGCTTCGTGTTGAGATCCGACTCGCGGACGATGTTGCCGCCGGCTTTCGATCCACCGTGACGACGGTCCATGCGGAGGCGGTCATGGAAGCGGTCCGAGCGTTCCTCGCCACCGTCGCCTGCACCTCTCCGGAGGATCCCGCCGCCTTGCCCCTGTCACGTCCCGGTCACGGCTGACCGGGAAGGATGGGCTATCGGGCCGGGGGGCCCGGATCGGACCAGGCGCCATCGCGGCAGGAGAGGACATGCCGCTCGGAGCCTGTTACCAACGGCTCCTACCAACATGAGGAGATCGCGATGACGCTGACCGAGAAGTCCAGCTCGACCCGTAGCTCGGCGGAGATCGACACGATGAAGGCGATCGTCCAGGACCGGTACGGATCGTCCGAGACCCTGCGGCTCGACGACATCGAACGACCATCGATCCGAGACGACGAGGTGCTCGTCCGCGTTCGCGCCGCCTCGGTGCATGCCGACGTCTGGCACGCGATGAGAGGTCTCCCCTACGTTCTTCGGATCCTCGGCTCCGGGCTGCGCAGGCCCAAGAACCGTGTGCCCGGGACGGATCTCGCCGGCTCCGTCGAGTTGGTCGGTAGCAAGGTGAGGCGGTTCCAGCCAGGTGACGAGGTCTTCGGTCAGAGTTTCGTCGGCAACCTATGGCGGCACGGCGGCACCCTGGCCGAATACGTCGCGGTGCCCGCCTCGAGGGTCGAGCTGAAACCGCCCCAACTCACCTTCGAACAGGCAGCGGCTGTCCCCACTTCGGGGTCCCTCGCGGTCCAGGGGATCCGCGACGAAGGGCGCGTTCAGCCCGGACAGAAGGTGCTCGTGAACGGCGCCGGTGGTGCCGTCGGATCGTTCGCCGTCCAGCTCGCCAAGGCGTACGGAGCGGAGGTCACAGGGGTAGACGGCCCGGGCAAGCTCGACATGCTCCGATCGATCGGCGCCGACCGAGTGCTCGACTTCACGCGCGAGGACTTCACCGAAGCCGGCCGACGCTACGACGTCATCCTGGATCTCGCCGGGAACCGTCCCTGGTCCGAATCCAGTCGGGCGCTCACGTCAACCGGTACGTACGTGCTCAGCGGGTACGACCAGTTCGGAAGCTCGGGGCACCGTTGGTTCGGAAGCCTGGGTCGCTTCGCGAAGCTGATCCTTGTCTCGCCTTTCCGGAGCTACCTGCATCCGTTCCGCGGCGCGAAGGACCCGGGCGATAGATTGCTGGTCCTGAAGGAGCTCATCGAAGCGGGGAAGCTGGCGCCGCACATCGACAGGACCTACGCGCTCGAGGAGGTCCCCGAGGCGATCCGCTTCCTCGAGACCGGCCAGGCGCGAGGCAAAGTCGTGATCGCCGTGTGACATGGGGGGTTCACGAAGCTCGGCTGACCGCGGCTATGGTTGGGTGGAGGATCCAGATGAGCGAGCGTGCTTCATCGGAGGACAGCGGACACGTCGCGACCTTCTGATCGACGAGGCGTCGATGCTCCACCTCCCGGGCAGTCAGCGGAGCAAGGCTGGATAGTCCTCGAGCGTTGAGATCACCACCCTCGCCCCGGCGAGCTCGAGAGCATCGGCCCGGTACGTGCCGGTGGTGACGCCGATCGGCACGGCACCGACGGCGGTTGTGGCCTCCATATCCCGAGGCGTGTCCCCGAGGACGTGGACCCGCTCGGGCGGCAACTCACGTCTGATCATCGCGGCGCCTCGCTCGATCGCTCGTCGCGTGACCTCGATCCGGTCCGCCGAATCCGACCCGAAGCCTCCGAACGGCAAGAAGCGATTCAGATCTCCTCGCGCGAGCTTGATCCGGGAGGCCTCCTCCAGGGCGCCCGTCACGATGCCGGCCACACGACCGGTCGCGTGCAGAGATCGGAGCACGTCCTCTGCCCCAGGGAGCACCCGGTATCCCGTGGACTCGCGTACCTCCGTCGGGAGGCGCTCCACGTACGCGGCGAGCAGCGACCGCATCTCCGCCTCGGTCGGATCTCGATGAAGGACCTTCCTGAAGGTGCTCCTGCCCACCACTGGATCCGTCATGCCCGCTTCCGAGGACTCGCCGATGTCCGCGGGGATACCGTGAAGCTCCTCGAACGCCCACCGCCAACTTCGTGTGCCAGCGCCCCCGGTCGAGATGAGGGTGCCGTCCACGTCGAACAGGATCGCGATCGGGTCGGGTATCGATCCTTCGACACCTGACGTCTGACGAACGGAGTCGTCGTCCGCGGTCCACCTCCGAGCGGCGCAGCGAGCAGACACCCGAGAGTACGCTGACGCATGTGACACTGCTCGAGAAGACCGTCACGTCCTTCGCGAACTACGTCGATGCCGGTGGAGGCCGCGGGCTCGAGGTCGCCTTGGGTGCCACCCCGGAGGCCGTCATCGACGAGGTCGCGAAGAGCGGCCTGCGCGGCCGGGGTGGGGCGGGCTTCCCGACCGGCGAGAAGTGGCGCTCGATCCGAACGACTGGCACCGGAACGAGGTTCGCCGTTTGCAACGGAGCGGAGGGAGAGCCCGCGACGTTCAAGGATCGCGCGCTCATGAGGACCAACCCGTACCAGATCCTCGAAGGGCTCGCGATCGCCGGGTACGCGATCGGTGCCGAGCGCTGCTACATCGGGATCAAGGAGACGTTCACGGACGAGGTCCAGGCGATCTCCAGGGCTCTGGAGGAGATGCGCGAGGCCGACGCGCTCGGTGGGACGTCGCTCGAGGTGGTCGTCGGGCCGGACCTGTACCTGTTCGGAGAGGAGACCGGCCTGGAGGAGGTGATCGAGGGTCGGCCGCCGCTCCCGCGGATCGCGCGCCCGTTCATGCTCGGGCTGTTCGCCTCGCCGCCGAAGGACAACCCGACGCTCGTGAACAACGTCGAGACGCTGGCCAACGTCCCCCGGATCCTGGCCGACGGACCCGGCTGGCTCCGATCGAACGGAACGGAGACCTCACCGGGCACCATGGTCTTCACCGTGTGCGGGGACGTCCAGCGCGAGGGCGTCTTCGAGCTCCCGCTGGGGACGCCTCTGCGTTCGTTGGTGGAGGACCAGGCGGGAGGTCCGCGAGAGGGCAGATCGATCAAGGCGATCTTCCCCGGCGCCTCGAACACGGTGATCCTGCCGGAGCAGCTCGACACCCCGCTGGACTTCGATTTGATGCGCGAGGCCGGTTCGAGTCTGGGCGCCGGCGGGTTCGCGGTGTTCGACGACACGGCGTGCATGGTTCGTGCGGCGTACCTGTACTCCCGCTTCCTCTGGGTGGAGTCGTGCGCCCAATGTCCGGCGTGCAAGTTCGGGACGGGTGAGGTCACGAAGGCCCTGGATGAGATCGAGCTCGGCGGTCGCGCTCCGGCCCTCGACCTGATCCTCGCGCGAGCCAGGAGCTCGACCGACGGACAGAAGTGCGCGCTCCCCACGGGCGAGAGCCTCCTGATGCAGAGCGTCGTTCAGGTCTTCGCGGACGAGTTCCGCGCCCACGTCGGCACACCCTGCCCCCTGCCTCGCGATCTGCCGTTCCACAAGATCGTCGGATGGGATCCGACGACCACCAGGTTCGAGTACGACCTCACCTATGCGAGTAAGCGCCCGGACTGGACGTTCGATCCATGACCGGGAGCCCATCCTCGCCAGGAGCCAGGGAGCCGCCATAGATGTCCGCGTGAAGCGTGTCTACGAGCCGGCGGAGCGATCCGACGGTTACCGGATCCTCATCGACCGGCTCTGGCCACGTGGGATCTCACACGACCGCGCGAAGCTCGATGCCTGGGAGCGAGACCTCGCGCCGAGCGCTGCACTCAGAACGTGGTTCGGGCATCGGCCCGATCGTTTCGAGGAGTTCCGCACCCGCTACCTCGAGGAGCTTCGACAACAGCGTCCACGGCTCTCGGAACTCCGTCGGCGAGCGCGCCAGGGAGCAGTGACCCTCGTCTTCGCCGCCAGAGACACCGAACACAACGACGCCGTCGTCCTGGGCGAGGTCATACGCCGAGGCCTCCCGAGGACACGGACGGTCGCGACGCCGAGACGACAGACGGAGAGAGGGGTTGAGCCGGGGGTGGGTGGTCGGCGCTAGAGGATCCGAACTGACCTCTTCCGCGTCAAGGAAGACCATCGCAGCCTGCGGGTGCTGTGGCTCAACCTGCCTCTTCCGGAATCGCTACGCTGTCCTGGTCCTGGCGCAGATCCCTGCGCCGAAGGAGGAGCGATGCGCGACGCTGGATCCGGGACCACGATCGCACCGGTCAAGCGCGCCGATGATCCGGTGCTCTCCGCGGAGGTGAGTCTCGCGGCACGATCGTTCGGTCGACGGGAGGCGACAGCGTGGCCCTGCGGATAGAAGACTACGCCCTGGTCGGCGACACCGAGACGGCGGCGCTCGTCGGCACGAACGGCTCCATCGACTGGTTGTGCGCGCCACGATTCGACTCACCTGCGTTCTTCGCAGCGCTGCTCGGCACCGACGCCAACGGCCATTGGCAGATCGCTCCTCGAGCTGACGTACGACGCGTCGAGCGCCGCTACCGCCCGGGCACGCTCGTCCTGGAGACCGACTTCGAGACGGACGACGGCCTCGTCCGGCTGGTCGATTGCATGCCGCTGGGAGACGGACACAACGACGTCGTTCGGATCGTCGAGGGCCTGCGGGGCCGCGTCGAGATGCAGATGCAGCTCAACCCCCGATTCGATTACGGGAAGCTCATCCCGGCGACCGGCCGGATCGACCAGGGGATGTTCGCCGTGGCCGGGGCGGACGCGGTCTGCCTGCGCACACCTGTGGAGCTGGGCACGGATGGCGCCATGGCATCGGCGGCGTTCACGGTGTCCGAGGGCGAACGCGTCCCGTTCCACCTCGCGTGGTATCCCTCGCACGCCCCGCGTCCCGAGGCGGTTGACCCGCTCAACATGGTGGCACGGGCGGAATCGTGGTGGCGGGAGTGGTCGGGGCGCTGCACGTACGAAGGCCCGCACTCCGAGGTCGTGCTGAGATCGCTCATCACGTTGAAGGCGCTCACGTACTCGCCGACGGGCGCGATCGTCGCGGCCCTGACGACCTCGCTGCCGGAGGAGATCGGCGGAGAGCGGAACTGGGACTACCGCTTCTGCTGGCTACGCGACGGCTCGTTCACGCTGGCCCCGTTGGTGCAAGCCGGGTACACGGAAGAGGCCGTGGCGTGGCGTGACTGGCTCCTGCGGGCGATCGCGGGGGATCCGAGCCAGTTGCAGCTCATGTACGGCATCGGCGGCGAACACAGGTTGACGGAGCTCGAGCTGCCCTGGCTGTCGGGCTACGAAGGGTCGACGCCGGTGAGGATCGGCAACGCGGCCAGCGAGCAGTTCCAGCTCGACATCTTCGGCGAAGTGATGGCCGTATTGTACGGGGCCTGGGAGGCCGGGCTGCCTCAGCGAGACCCGACACGATCCCCCGGGATCGAGCTCAGCGACGCGATCGGACTCGTCGAGCGGATGTGGCGCGAGCCGGACGAGGGGATCTGGGAGGTCCGTGGGGAACCGCAGCACTTCACCTACTCCAAGGTCTCGGCGTGGACAGCGATCGATCGCGCGATCCGGATCTCGGAGGCGACGGGCGCCGATGTGCCGCTCGACCGCTGGCGGGCGGTCCGCGACGAGATCCATGCCGAGGTCCTGGCCAAGGGTTTCGATACCGATCGCAATACGTTCGTCCAGTACTACGGCGGGACGGGGTTGGATGCGAGCCTGCTCCTCATCCCGATCTTCGGCTTCCTTCCTCCTCAGGACCCGCGCGTCCTCGGCACGATCGACGCGATCCAGCGCGAGATCTGCGATGGCCCGTTCGTCTTCCGTTATTCGACGGATGAGGGGGTGGACGGGCTGGCGGGCAGCGAAGGGGCGTTCCTCATCTGCTCGTTCTGGCTCGTAAGCGCGCTCGCCAAAGCCGGACGAGTGGAGGAAGCCGAACGCAACCTGGAGCAGCTCATGGCGTTGCAGAACGACGTCGGCCTGCTCAGTGAGGAGTACGAGCCCCGAGCCGAACGCTTGCTGGGCAACTTCCCGCAGGCGTTCTCGCACATCGGGCTGATGCGCGCCATCTACAACATCTCGGAAGCACGCAACGGGGGGTAGTCATCGCCATGATCTCCGTCCGGCTTCTCGCAGGCGTTCAGCCATCTGACCCTGATCCGTGCGGCGGACGCCGTCGCCGCAGGGACAGCGGAAGGCGGCCGACCACGTGACTCAGAAGCCACCGCCGCAGAGCCGGGCCGCGATGCCGGATCTCGTGGGCGCCGCCAGGCGGCGTTTCCTCCTCCCGCTGGCTCTCGCCCAGTTCATCTGCAGCTTCGCGGGCTCGAACATGAACGTGATGATCAACGACATCAGCGAAGAGCTGGATACGACGGTTCAGGGTGTGCAGCTCGCGATCACGCTGTTCTTGCTGATCATGGCCGTCCTCATGATCCCCGGCAGCAAGTTGACGGACCGCTGGGGCCGGAAGCGGTGTTTCCTCGGAGGCCTCATCCTGTACGGGATCGGGGCCCTGTTGAGCGCGCTCTCCCCCGGTCTCGGCGTTCTGATCCTCGGCAACTCGGTCCTCGAAGGAGTCGGCACGGCCCTGTTGATCCCGCCCGTCTACATCCTCACGACGATGGCATTCAGCGATCTGACGTCTCGCGCCCGCGCGTTCGGGGTGATCAGCGGGTTGGGTGGGATCGGCGCCGCGGCGGGACCGCTGATCGGAGGTCTCATCACCACGGCGATCAGCTGGCGCGCCGCGTTCATCTTCCAGGCCCTGGTCGTCGCGACGATCATCTTCCTGAGCCGCCGGATGGTCGATCCCGTGGCACCGGATCCAACGCGGCCGTTCGACGTGGTCGGAGCGATCCTGTCGGCGGTCGGCATGTTCTTCGTCGTGTTCGGGATCCTGCAGGCCGACACGAACGCGGCGCTCATGGCCGTTCTCCTGGCCATCGGGGCCGGCTTCCTGGTCGCCTTCTTCCTCTACATCCGCTCTCGGGAGCGGGCCGGGAAGGAACCGCTGCTGTCCACCGGATTGTTCAAGAACCGCATCTCCAACCTCGGCCTTGTCACGCAGAACGTCCAGTGGCTCCTCCTCATGGGGACCTCGTTCGTCGTGTCGGTCTTCCTGCAGACCGTTCGCGGGTACAACGCGATCGAGACGGGGGTCATCTTCACGGCGGCGACCCTCGGCATCCTGGCTTCGTCCTTCGGTGCGGAGCGATTCGCCAGGCGTCGCACGCAGAAGACCTTGATCCTGGCGGGGTTCGTCGTCACCGTGGCCGGCATCGGACTCTTGCTCGGCCTGGTCCGGGCCTCGGACAGCGTCCTCGCCTTCACCCCCGGGCTTCTGCTGGTAGGCCTGGGCCTGGGGATCATGCTGACCCCGTCGGTCAACGTCGTGCAGTCCAGCTTCCCCGAAATGCTGCAGGGGGAGATCTCGGGCCTCTCCCGCAGCGTGTCGAACCTGGGCTCGTCTTTCGGCACCGCGATCGCAGGCACGATCCTCGTCTCCGGCCTGGCCACGGGGAACCGCTCGTATGCGCTGGCGATGGTCGTCCTGATGGTGGTCGGTTTCATCGGCCTCGGTACAGCGCTGTTCCTTCCTGCCCAGCTCGGGCGCCAGGAGGGGGTCGATCCGTCGTAGGCTCGGGCGGCGTTCCTGCCGTCTCGAAGGAGAGCGTGGGGCTCGCGATGGTCCCGGCTCCTCGATCGGAGAGCATGAACAGGATTCGGGCCGCCAGGAACGCTATCGATCAGACGGTTGTCCCCGACACACGGAAGAGAGGAGCCCGCCTGCTGGCGGGCTCCTCCTGTGAAGCGGCCCGGAGCTGAGGCCGCTCGCTCTAGCGAGTTGCGTCGGCGTACTCCGGGTTGTTCGCCCGGTGCTCCTTCATGGTCGCCGACACCGCGCCAGCGTGCCGGAAGCCGAGGATCGAGAGGATCCCGAGCAACAGGCCCGCTGCCACCATCGCGACGCCCGCCCACAGGGCGATCGTCGCGACCGTCCACCAGCCGTAGGCGTTCAGCAGGATGGCGCGGAGGGTCTCACCCTTGAACAGCGTGTCGGCCTTGCCCTGCAGCTCCGCGGCCGTATCGGGGTCGAGCCCCTCGGCGCGTGCCTCCGAGCTGGTCTCGGAGTAGGTCTTGCCGTCGTTGATGGCCTCGAGGTGCCCGCCGATGTAGCGAGAGAACGCCTCTGCCTCGACGCCGGTGTCGACCCTCTGACCGGCGAACTCGCCGACTTCGGCCTTCTCCTCCGGCGACATCGCGTCTGCCGGCGGGAAAGAGATGTTCTGAGGCTCCAACCGGTCCCGCACGTTCTGCTGACCGAAGTTGCCACCGTAGATCGCCATCGCGCCCAGCGCGATGAGCACGACCGCGACCACGGCACCTGCCCCGCTCACGATCTTGTCCCAGCTGCTCCTGTCCATCTTCCGCTCCTTCGCTCCTGGGGCCAACGCTTCGATCGGCCCTTGAAGAGATGTTCGTGCCTGCGGCACGACCCCACCCGGGCCAGGTGGCCCCCTCGGTCCGGGACCTACCCGGGCCCGATTGGGACCAACCACCCCCCAGGAGATGTTCTCTCGATGGGGTTCGCGAGCGTTGTCCCGCGTCGGCAGGAACGCCCGGTTGGGGCGGAGCGTGGGAAGCGACCTGCGCTACGCTCGCGCGATGTCCACGAGCGATGGCGGAGCAGAAGGCGACCGGCGGCTGATCGAGGCGGGGATGGTACTCGCCTCTGAGCTCTCGCTCGACGCGGTACTGCAGCGGATCGTCGAACTCGCCGTCGATCTGACCGGTGCACGATACGGTGCGCTGGGCGTGCTCAACCCTGAGGGTGGGTCGATCGCAGAGTTCATCACGGTCGGGATCACGGAAGAGCAGCGAGCCGCGCTCGGAGATCCCCCAAGGGGCCACGGACTGCTCGGCGCACTCATCCGGGACGCACGCCCCTTGCGGATCCCCGACATCAGCGCCGACCCCCGGTCGGTGGGGTTCCCACCGAACCACCCTCCGATGACGTCGCTCCTCGGAGCACCCATCGCCGGGCGTGGAAGGGTGTTCGGGAACATCTATCTGACGGACAAGCAGGACGCCGAGGCCTTCAACGAGGAGGACGAACGGGTCCTGATCGTCCTGGCAACGCAGGCGGCGGTCGCCGTCGAGAACGCACAGCTCTACGACGAGATGGAGCGGAGGGGCCGGGAGCTGCAGCGGCTCCAGGTCCTGGAGGAGCGGGAACGCATCGGCAAGGAGCTCCATGACGGCGTGATCCAATCCCTCTTCGCCGTCGGGATGCACCTCCAAGCGTTGGCGAGCGCCTCGAGCGACGAAGCCGTCGCCCGCGGTCTGGAGGGAGCGGTCGAGGATGTCGACCACGCGATCCGAGACCTCCGCAACTACATCTTCGGGCTGCGCCCGGGGATCCTTGCCGATCGTCAGCTCGATCAGGCGCTGAAGGAGATGGCGAGCGAGTTCGGAACGCGCTCTGGCGTCGTCACGGTCGTCGAGATCGACGCGGATGCAGCGTCGAAGCTCTCCTCACGAGCCGCGGACGTCGTGCAGATCGTTCGAGAAGCGCTCTCCAACGTCGGTCGACACGGGGCAGCCGCCACGTGCCGCATCTCCCTCCGGAGGGTCGAAACCGGCCTCCTCCTCGAGATCGATGACGACGGGCGCGGGTTCGACGTCGACTCGGAGATGTCGGGGATGGGCCTCCGGAACCTCCGGGACCGAGTCGGATCCCTCGGCGGGATCTTCGAGGTGGAGAGCATCTCGGGAGAGGGAACCCTCGTCCGGGCGACGTTCCCGTCCTGAACGGTCCTGCCCGAGTCAGGACCATCGACCCCTCCGCCGCGACACGCCAGCCTGCATCCTCGCCCCATGTTCGCCAGGTATTTCGTCGAGCTACCGATGTTCTCCGAGGAAGCCGTACACGCCTTGTCTCACGACCCAAGGGCTTGGCTCCCCGGGTTGGCTGAGGGAGCGAACCACCGCGGTGACTTGCTCCTCGCCGACGTGGGGTTCGGTGAAGTCGTCCGGATCAAGAGAACGGTGGTCGTCGAGCTCGGAGGATCGGTTCGCTCCGGAGCCAAGACCGTGTTCCCGCTGCGGTGGACTTCCTCGAGTGCTGCGGGGCTCTTCCCCTCACTCGACGCCGACCTCGAGGTGGCGCCACTCGGCCGGGGACGCACCCAGTTGGCGATGAGCGCGAGATACGTTCCTCCCTTCGGACCCGTTGGCCGTGCCGTTGATCGTGCGGTCCTCTCCAGGGTCGCCGAGGCGACGCTCAAGGACTTCCTCGACAGGGTCGCCGGGACGATCCTGGAGAAGTGGGATGCGCCGCGCCTGTCCGAGGGGGGAGCCGAGCTGCAGCCCACATGGATCGACCGGCGCTAGCATCCACCCCCATGAGTGAGCCGAAGCGCCCTCCTTTGCGGGTCATGCTCGTGGACGATCACGAGGTCGTGCGAGACGGGATCCGAGCGATGCTCGCATCCGAGGACGACATCCACGTCACGACGGAAGCGGGCACGGTCCGGGATGCCATCGATGAGGCGGACCGGACCAGACCGGATGTCGTCGTGATGGACGTCCGACTGGCCGATGGGAGCGGGATCGAGGCGACCCGCGAGATCCGAGCGAAGCACCCCGCGACCCATGTGCTGATGCTGACCTCGTTCGCGGACGACGAGGCGCTGTTCGCCTCGATCATGGCGGGCGCCTCCGGTTACGTGCTGAAGCAGGTGCGATCGGGGGAACTCGTCCGCGCGATCCGAGCCGTCGGAGCCGGAGACAGCCTGCTGGATCCTTCCGTGACGACCGCCGTCCTCGACCGGCTCCGCAAGGGGAAGCACCTGATGAGGGATGAGAAGCTCGCGCGCCTCTCTCCGCAGGAGGAGCGGATCCTGACACTGATCGCCGACGGCCGGACGAACAAGGAGATCGGGGACGAGCTCAGCCTGGCGGAGAAGACGGTGAAGAACTACGTCTCGTCGATCCTCTCGAAGCTCGAGGTCGCCAGGCGCGCGGAAGCTGCCGCCTATCTGGCTCGCCACACGACCACGCCTGGATCAGTCGAGTAGGCCGTCGCCTTCCCCGGGAGGACGCCGGAGGACGAACCCGTCTACCTCGGGCGCGAGCCGAACCGCCACGACGACCGTTTGCGGTTCGGGATGGCGATCGAGGCGGATCACGTTGCCTCGTGCGACCGGGTCCATGCGCGCCGCGTCGATCGCCACGACGGTTCGGCCGCTCCCCACGTAAAGGGCGAACAGCTCATCGGGCGACGTTCCGATGCCGATCTCGTCTCCGGCGAACCACGGATCCAGGACAACGACGTCTGCCCGCTCCAGCAGCGGACAGTAGCCTTCTCGTCCGCCGATGCACGTGTAGTCGGGAGCCGTGGGACCGGGGCACGCGATCACCTGATACCCGGCGTCCTCGAGAGCCTTCCCGTATCGCTCCCGATCACGCTCGCGAGATTCAACTAGGAGAACGGTCCCCTCTTGCGGCATGGCGCACCTCCCTCGTTGTCGGAAGTCTCAGCCAAGCGATCAGGATCGGGATCGGGGGGGCCGAAGGTCCCGGTCCAACAGAGCCTGTCGGCCATTGGGAGGAGGTGTCCGCGCCCGGATGCTGGCGCCGTGAACAAGGAGGTGGGACAGATGGAAACGATCGAGAGGAAGGCTCTCGACATCCCGGCGCTGGAGCGGCTCGAGCCCATCCACACCCCGGGATTGCAGCGCGTCCTCGGTGCCCTCCGGCTGTTGGCCGGATGGACGTTCCTGTGGGCGTTCCTCGACAAGGCCTTCGCCCTCGGATTCTCGACGGGACGGGTCCTGAACGACGCAGGTCAGACGGTGAAGATCGACTTCTTCGGACCGGACGCATGGGTCAGCGGGGGCAGCCCCACAGCGGGAGCCATCGGCTTCGCGCTGAAGGGTCCGTTCGCGGACAACATCCAGAGCATCACGAGCTTCCAGATGACCCATGCCGGCCCTGAGGTGGCCGGATGGCTCGACTGGGTGTACATGCTCTCGATGCTGCTGATCGGCCTCGGCCTCATGCTGGGGATCGGGACGCGGCTCGCGGCACTGGGCGGCATCGCCTGGATGACGATCTTCTACACAGGCACGGCGATCTGGCCGGAGCACAACCCGGTCGTGGACGACCACGTCGTGCTGGCGATCGTGCTCGTCGGTCTGATCCTGGCGAACGCCGGACGCTACTACGGCCTCGGAAAGGTCTGGCAGCGGGTCGGTTACGTCAAGGACCGGAAGTACCTCTACTGATCTGCCCAAGGCGCAGAAGGCGGGGCCAGAGACCCCGCCTTCTTCGCGTCGATGAACGACTGGACGGTCCCCGAACGGCAGGTCCTTCGGCCTATGGCGGCACGTGTCCCGCTCGGCAAGCTGTTCGACAAGACGAACCGGGATCATCCAAGGAGTGATGAGCGTGAGACGTGCACTGGTGGTGTTCGAGTCGATGTTCGGGAACACGCAGACGATCGCGGAGGCTGTCGCGGAAGGACTGTCCTCCCGGATACCCACGGACCTTCTGGAGGTCGGTGCTGCGTCGGATGTCCTCACGGACGTGGACCTGCTCGTGGTCGGAGGCCCGACCCACGCGTTCGGTATGAGTCGTCCTCGGACGCGAGAGGATGCGACCCGGCAAGCGGGCGGACATGTCGTGTCTGAACGGACCGGCCTTCGTGAATGGCTTACATCGGTCAAGCGAAGCACCGGAACCGTCGCCGCCGCCGCGTTCGACACGCGGATCGAGAAGCCTCGCGTGCCCGGCTCCGCCGCCCATGGCGCCGAGAAGCGGATGCGGAAGCTCGGCTTCCGTATCGCCGCTCCTTCGGAGAGCTTCTACGTGACGGGAGTCGCCGGTCCACTCGTCGATGGGGAAGCGGACCGCGCCCTTCGATGGGGCCAGGAGCTCGGCGAAGGCTGCGGAGCCGGCACTGAGGAGCAGGAGTTGCGCAGTACCTCCGACGACGTCGGGACAACGAGGTGAGCTGACATTGCATACGATGTTGACGGTCGACCTGGTCCTGATCCCTGCCTCATCGCGAGCTTGGCTGTGCTTGCCGTACTCATCATCTGGCTCGGCCTCACTGCGGTCGTCGTCGCGACATACCTGGCCTCCCTCGGCCCGTGGCAGCGTCGATGGAATGCTTCAGTCGCGGAGCTCCGGCGTACGATGCCCGGCGACGAACTCTTGCCCGCGGACGCTTGCGAGAGCAACGCGAGAGGGGCTGTCGAAGATGAATGACTCGTCTCATGACAGCCTCCCGGTCTGACCAGACGGTGTCGCCGCAGGGGGAACGGAGGGGAGGATCCTCGCCCGTGTCCGATCCTCACATCCACGACGCTCACCGAGCCGGATCGCCCCGGGACCGCACAAGCTACCCGCTGGTCCCAAGGGATCCGGGACGGTAGCCCCATGTCCAGACATCCAGCTTCACCGACGCTGACGCCAGAACTGAAGGGAGGCGGGCGACATGTTCTCGTTCAAGAACTGGATCGCTCTCGGGCTATTCCTGTTCGGGAGCACGTTCCTGTGGATGACGCGGGACTTCCTGGCCAACCCCCGTGAGGGTTCGGGGGTTCTCTGGTCGATCATCCAGGTGCTCACGCTGGTCGCCATCGTCGGCTTCGCAGTGGCGGCCTGGGGCGTCTTCAAAGAGGCGTCGTGGTGGGAACCCGTCGCGATCACATCGGCGATCGTTGGTCTCGCGGCCCTCGTGCCATACGTGATCGGCGTTCGGCAGGCCGGGGAAGCCGGGGATGCGGGCGTGCAGATGAACATCGGCATCCACGCGGTGGGCATCGCTGCAGTCTTCGTCTTGGTCCTGGTTCCTGTGGTTCACGACTGGGTCGTCCAGAAGATCTGAACGGACTCGAGGAGGCAACTGCTCGAAGAAGCTCACGCAGCTTCGTCTCGTTTTCGGGCTGTCTCAGATGCTGCTCGAGCCGTCCGCAGCGAGCGAAGCGTCCGCAACGACGTACGGGAGGATGTCTTGGGGAGGGCGACATCTCCGGATCCGGGTACCGGTTACCAGGTACCCGGTTACTCCGTCTGCACCCGCCCTGCGCTGGAGTCACCCGGCCGTCGGCCTTCCAGCACGGTGCCACCCGCGTCGTCGCTGTCGCGAGCGGCACCATGCCGCAGCTCCGCGTGGCGGAGAGCAGCCGGCTGATCCCGCTGCGACTCGCCACAGATCGGACAGGGCCTGCCAGCTCGAGGCGCAGGATCGTCGACTGCGGACTCATCAGGGGTCGCCACGTGGACACCATCCCCGCATACGCCGAGGCGGAAACGCCATCGCATCCCGGATACGCCCCTGCGGGCGTCCACCTCTGACAAGACGACGTCGCGAGAGGGGGGTCGCATGCGACCCCTTTCCCCTCGTCTATCCGATCAGCGGTTCAGGCCGGGACACGGTGCCGGCGCGTCGAACCCGCCATCCCCGGACACGAGCGGGGCCTTCCCGACGGTGGCCGGGATCAGGCCCGAGATCGGCCCTCCGTTCGTCGCGGACGCTGGCGTGGTGTCGGTCCCTTTCGCGCCGGTCACGGCAAGATCGCCCCCGCATCGCAGCAATGGAGTGATCCCGTGGACGTGCGCTGGAGCAGGCGTCGCCGGCAACATCAGGGTGCCTGAGGCGACGGCCGCCAAGATGAAGAGTCTTCGCATCCGACGTGCCATCTGCGCTCCTCCCTTCAAACCGCGTCAAGCGCGGTAACGCCCCCCTCGCGGTACCGCTCCCCGCTGTCCCGCCTGGGACGGTCGAACGGCTAGTCGGATCCGCCATACCGTCGCCGGAGGCCCCTGGAACCAGCGGGCCCCCGGTGTCGACACCGGCCGACGAACCTCGTGCTCATTCGACCTATGCCTGAGCGCTTTCGGGCGCCTCGGCGGGTGGACGTCCGCGGACCGGCCGGGCGAGGTCGCCGGCGATGACGACATCGTCGCCCGCGAGGTGCACACGGCGATCCCGGAGCCGCAGAGCGCTCGCCACCTCCGTGATGCCGAGGTCCCGAACCGCCTCGGTCCCGGCGCCAAGGACCTGAGGGGCGATGCTGACGATCAACCGATCGACATCCCCCTGCGAAAGGAAGGACGTGATCACGCGGGCGCCTCCTTCGACGAGGAGCGCCCGGATCCCAGCGGCGCGAAGCTCGGTGAGCGCGGCCGCGAGATCCAGGCCGGCGGGGCCCGTCGGCACCATCATGACGCGAACGCCACGTTCGCGGATCTCGGCACGTCGTGCGGGAGACGAACGGTCGGTCGTCACGATCCATGTCGCGGCGTCATCCTCGAGTACGCTCGCTTCCTCCGGGAGCCGCAACGTCGAATCCAGCACGACACGGATCGGCGAGGGCCCAGGCACCATCCGAACCGTGAGCTGAGGATCGTCGCGGAGCACCGTCCCGACACCGACGAGCACGGCGTCGCTCATCGCGCGGAACGCATGCGACGTTCGGCGCTCGTGTTCGCCGCTGATCCACCGAGCGTCGCCCGTCGACGTTGCGATCCGGCCGTCCAGCGTCTGTGCGTACTTGAGGATCACGTAGGGCCGCGACGTCGATGGGCGCACCGCTCCGAGCAGGGCCGACACGTCCGGCGGCGGTCCGAGATGATCCGCGATCGGCACACCCATCGGGCTGGCGTGTCCGAGGGCGTCCCGCTTCGTCGTGAGGTATCCGACGCTGCGTGCGTTCGCCGCGGTGGCGAGCCCGATGACACGCAGCACCGAGATGTCCGCCGCCTCCAGGGCTCGTACTTTCTGTGGGTTGTTCGAGAGCAGTCGGACGGATCGGACCCCGAGAGCGAGCAGGCACGCGGCGGCGTCCTCGAACGTCCTTGCGTCCACGGGCAGGCCGAGGTGCTCGTTCGCCTGGACCGTGTCGAGGCCCGAATCCTGCAACATGTAGGCCTTGAGCTTCTGCACCAGGCCGATCCCGCGCCCCTCGTGCCCGGTCGAGTACACGACAACCCCTCGCCCCTCGGCCGCGATCTCGCGGAGCGCGTGGCGGAATTGGACGCCGCAATCGCACCGAAGGGAGCCGAGCGCGTCACCGGTGAGACATTCCGAGTGCAACCGGACCAGGACGTCCTCGCCATCGTCGATCGACCCTCGGATCAGGCAGAGATGGACCCACCCGTCCCGATCGAAGGCACGCAGGTTCCATTCCCCCAGCGGCGTGGGCAGCGTGAGGGTCGCAACGTCCTCCGGCAGGACCGTCGGTGGCGGCACAAGGCAACCCTTCCCCGAACCCCCGTCCTCAAACCCCCGCGTGTGGTTACCATCGCCGCGCGGCGGGTAGGAAGCGCGGCATGGAAGCGCGGGCCCTCCGCTTCGTCGCGCCGAGGCACGTCGAGATCCATCCCGTCGACGTCCGTGGGCCGGCCGACGGGGAGGTGCTCGTCCGGAGCCGCTGGTCCGGCATCAGCGGCGGCACCGAGCTGCTCGCCTACCGGGGCGAGCTCGATCCCGACGTCGCGCTCGACGAGTCCATCGGCTCGCTCGGCGGGACGTTCCGATACCCGTTCGCCTACGGCTACGCATGCGTCGGTGAGGTCGTGACGTCGCGAGTCGACGGGATCGATCAGGGATCACCGATCTTCGCGTTCCATCCGCATCAAGACCTCTTCACCGTCGGAGGCGACGACGTCGTCCCGATCGGGACCCTCGAGGAGCGGCTCGCGACGATGTTCCCGCTCGTCGAGACGGCGCTGCAGGTCACCCTCGACGCCACCCCAGGGCTCGGGGACCTCGTGGTCGTCCAGGGTCTGGGCCCCGTGGGGGTCCTGACGGCCGCACTGCTGTCGCGAGCGGGTGCTGAGGTGATCGGTGTCGATCCCCGCTCCGAGCGTCGCGACCTCGCGGCCGCGTTCGGCATCCGGGCGCTCGACGACGCGGACGTTCGCCCGTTCGTCGACCGCGTGACGTCCGGGCACGGCGCGCCGCTCGTGGTCGAGCTCACCGGGAACCCGGGAGCGCTCGCGGTCGCCCTCGACCTGCTTGCTGACGAGGGCGAGCTCCTCGTGGGGAGCTGGTTCGGGACCAAGGAGGTGTCGCTGCCGCTTGGCGGCGCGTTCCATCGGCGCCGGCTGACGATCCGGAGCACCCAGGTCTCCACGATCCCGACGCGACTCGCCCGCCGGTGGGACGTGGCGCGGCGGCGCCGCGCCGCGCTCGAACGCTGCGCGGACCTGCCGCTCAAGCTCCTCGCGACGCACGACGTTCCCTTCGGACGCGCGGCCGATGCTTACGACGCTCTCGATCGGGCCGAGGGCGGCTTGATGCACGTCGCGCTGCGCTATTGATGTTCGAGGTCGGCGTGTCCGCGAGCGTCCGGGCGTTCCATACGATGCCCGGTCACCCGCCTCCCGAGAACGAACGACATCTCCACGACTACCGCGTCGAGGTCGTCGCGGAGCGCGATCGGCTGGACGAGCGAGGGATGGTCTGCGATCTCGACATCGTCACGGGGTCGCTGGACGACCTCACCGAGCGGCTGCGCGACCGCGACCTCGAGGGCGTCTGCGGCACCGAGCCCGTCACCGTGGAGGTGCTCGCGTCGTGGATCCACGCCCAGCTCGCGCCCACGCTCCGTTCGGATGGTGCCCAGTGGCTCCGCGTGCGCGTGTGGGAGTCCGGGGACGCGTTCGGAGGGATCCGTGCCGCCGTCTGACGTGTCAGCCCGGCGACACGGTCACCGTCGGGGCGACATGGACCACGCGCAACTCCGTCTCTGTCTCCTGACGCTCGGCGACCCGAACACCCGCACGGGCGGATACCTGTATCACCGCATCATGG
>DASUPO010000093.1:0-45603 GCA_036281075.1 Actinomycetota bacterium
CCGCGACGCTGATCACCACCTGACCACCTCGCCCCGCCAGCCGTTCCGCGATCCGGTCGCGGCGGGTCGGGTCGAGCGCGCTGAACGGATCGTCGACGAGGAGGAGCGGCTGCTCCCCCGCTTCGTCGGCGACCGCGGCCGCGATCCCGAGCCGCAGGCAGAGCGCCGCCGCCCACGTCTCTCCGTGCGACCCGAACGCCCGCGCCCCCAGGTCCCGCACGGCCAGCGTCAGGTCGTCGCGATGCGGTCCGACGAGCGACGTCCGCCGGACGAGCTCGTCGGCCCGACGCGACGCGAGCTGCGCGCGGAACCCGTCCTCCACCCCGTCCGCGCCGAACGACACGTTCGGCGCGTACTCGACGACGAGCCCGTACCCGGCGAGGGCCTCGAACTCCGCCGAGGCCCCGCCGGCGAGGCGCGCGACGGCCTCGCCGCGCGCCTCGATCACGGGCACTCCCGTCCGGATCAACTCCTCGTCCCACGCCTCGAGCTCCGACGGCCCCCCGCGGCCGCCCTCCCATTCCTTCAGCAGCCGGTTCCGCTGCCGGAGCGCCCGCTCGTAGGCGGTCGCGAGGCCGTCCCGGAGCGGCCAGAGGGCGACGACGGCTTCGTCCATCAGGTCCCGCCGCTTCGACGGGTCGCCGATCACGATCGGTAGGTCGAAGGGTCCGAACAGCACCGCTCGGATCTGCCGGCGCAGCTCGCGCTTCCGCCGCAGGGGGCTCGTGTTCAGCTTGACGCGGCTGGCGCCCTTCCGCGGGATCTCGACCTCGACCAGCGATCTGCCCTCGAGCCCGTCGAACTCACCCCGCACGTATCCCACGTCGGCCCCCTCCCGGACGAGCGGCGCGTTCGTGGATGCCCGCGGGGACCGCAGCGCGTACAGGAGGAACATGCCCTCGAGGAGGTTCGTCTTGCCCTCGCCGTTCCGGCCGACGACGACGATCAACCCCTCGGGGATCCGATCGAGCCTGGTGTGTGCGTGGTTCCTGAAGTCCCGGAGCTCGAGCCACGCCAGGTGCATCCGCGGCGGGCGTCCCTGGGTGTCAGCTGACCGCGGCGGGCAGCCGGACGGGCATCACGAGGTACGTCAGCTCGTCGCCGTCCCCCCGGATCACACCCGGCTTGAGCCCATCGCGCACGTCGATCCGGACGCTCTCGCCGGTCGCGGCGCTCAGCCCGTCGGCGAGGTACTGGGGGTTGAACGCGGCGGTCATGTCCTCACCCTCGTACCGGGCCTCGACCGTCTCGACCGCCTGTCCCACGTCGGGGCTGGAGGACGAGAGCTTCACGCCCAGGGCGTTGAACTCCAATCGGACGGGCGTGGTGTCGCGCGCGAGCAGGCCCACCCGACGGACCGCCTCGAGCAGCTGCTGGCGCGAGACCGTGAGGCGGCTCTCATGCGCCTCAGGCAGCAGCTGACGGTAGTTGGGGAACTCGCCCTCGATCAGCCGGGACGTGAGCGCGAGGGATCCGATCCGGAAGGCGATCTGCGAGCCACTGACGAACGCCTCGACCTGGGCCTTCTGATCGGCGGCGGCGCGCCCCGCTTCGGTGAGGGCGCGCTCCGGCACGATCGCCTTCGCCTCACCGTCGGCCGTCGCCACGAGGTCGCGAACGGCCAGTCGATACGAGTCGGTCGCGACCAGGACGACGCCCTCCCGGCTGATCTCGAGGAGCACGCCCGTGAGGACCGGGCGGGCTTCGTCGCGCGAGGCGGCCCGCGCGACCTGACCCACCGCCTCGGAGAACGCCGTCGGATCGGCCGAGATCGCCGTCCCGGACGGCTCCTGGACGCCCGGGAAGTCCTCCGCCGGCAGCAGTCGCAGGGCCCCGTCGTAGGCCGCGCACCGGATGTGCGCCTGCGACTGGTCGGTCTCGAAGTCCACCGGGGCCTCGGACAGGGACTTCACCGTATCCGCCAGGAGCCGGGCGGGGACGAGCGCCGTGCCCGCCTCCTGGACCTGGACGCCGATCGTGAGCCGGGCGGAGACCTCCAGATCCGTGGTCGTGAGGGTGAGCGTGCCGTCCTCGGCGGCCTCGAGGAGGGCCCCGGTCAGGGCCGGGATCCCCGGCCGGGACGACACGCCCCGCTGCACCGTCTGGAGCGCCTCCGACAGGTCGTCTCGATCACACCGGAACTTCATCTGAACCTCCTGCTCCTTCAGATCTTCTTCTTCGAAGAGCGGTAGTAGGGGCGGTGGACATGTGGACGGATGGGGCGTCTGCGCAGCGTAGGGGGAACGTGGGACATGTGGATGGACGGTGGAAGGTTCCTGTCGCTCTCGCCGGACCGGGGTGCGAGGCCTCCCAACCGTCCGCTGGCTGGCATGTTTCCCACCGACATCACACCACCCCCCGAACGCGACTGCGGATGATCCGCGTGAGGTCCTGGACCTGCCGGAACGTGTCGTCACGCGATCGCATCTCGTCCTCGACCTTCTTGATCCCGTGCAGGGCGGTGGTGTGATCCCGCCCGCCGAAGATCTCTCCGATCTTCATGAGGGAGAGCCCGGTGCACTCGCGCATCAGGTACATCGCGATGTGTCGGGCCTGCGTGAGGGGTCGGGACCGCGACTTCGAGACGAGATCGCCGGTCGAGAGCTGGAAGTAGTTCGCGGTCTCCTCCAGGATCAGGGGCGGCGGGATCTCGTGCTCGGTCTGCGGGATCAGGTCCTGCAGCGCCCGCTCCGCGAGCTCGATGTCGATCGGCTGCCGGGTCAACTCGGACCAGGCGACGACGCGCACGAGCGCCCCCTCGAGTTCGCGGACGGATTGATCGAACTTCGACGCGACGAACTCGATCACCTCCGGAACCACCGCCGGGATGTTCTCGCGCTCGGCCTTGAGCTGCAGGATCGCGATCCGCGTCTCCAGGTCCGGGGGCTGGACGTCCACGCACAGCCCCCACCGGAACCGGCTCACGAGTCGGTCCTCGAGGCCGGAGAGCTCGTGCGGCGGGCGATCCGACGCGATCACGATCTGTCGGCCGGCGCCGTGCAGGTGGTTGAACGTGTGGAAGAACTCGGTCTGGGTCTCCTCGCGCTTCGCGAGGAACTGGATGTCGTCGACGAGAAGGATGTCGATCTCGCGGTACTTGTGGCGGAACGCGTCGCCCTGGCGCTCCCGCACCGCCTTGATGAACTCGGTCACGAACTGCTCCGACGTCACGTACTTGATCCGCGCGTCCGGCATCAGTCGCCAGACGTGGTGTCCGATCGCGACGAGCAGGTGGGTCTTCCCCAGTCCCGTGCCGCCGTAGATGAACAGCGGGTTGTACGCCGTGGACAGAGGCGCCTCCGCCACGGCCATCGCCGCGGCGTGCGCGAAGCGGCTCGACGGGCCGGGGACGAAGGCGTCGAACGTGTAGTTGGGGAACGGCAGACCCGGCGCGCCGAGGGCCCGCGACGTCGACGGTGGGGCCGCCGCCGCGCCGATCGCGGCGTAGGCGGCGGGCGGAGCTGCGGGGAGCTCGACGATCGGTCCCTCCTCGTGACGGATCGCCTCGTCGACCTCCATCTCGATCTTGACGGGACCGCCGGACGTCTGTTCGGCGACCTCCTCGATGAGCCCGAGGTGGTTGTGCTGCAGCCGCTCTCGTACGAACTGGCTGGGTACCGCGAGCGACAGGACGTGATCGTGGAGCCCGATCGGCCGGACGTCCGTGAACCACATCAGGAACGTGGTCTCGGGCAGCTCGGTCCTGGCTCGGTCCAGGACGGCCGACCAGGCGCGCCGAGCCTCCTGATCGGGCAATGCCACGGCCATCGGAGATTCCACAGAACCTTTCCACACGGGTGGATAACCCACATCCGGGGACGTGTCGGGGTCGGGGATCGCCGGGGGCCCCTTTCACCCCGGGGAAGTGCGGGGCGGACTATAGCACCGGGGTTTTCCACACCACGACCGCCCGACAGCGTCTTGACGCTCTTTCTGTTGTCAACCCCGACAGGCTGCGATGTTTCCGTATACTTCCCCACTCGGCCGGCCGGCAGCCGGCCTTCGTCACGCTAGGGGATCGAGCGATGGCCAAGGGCAAGCGCACGTACCAACCGAACACGCGTCGCCGCGCCAAGCGGCACGGGTTCCGGCTGCGCATGCGGACCCGGGCCGGCCGCGCGATCCTCGCCTCCCGCCGGCGCAAGGGCCGGAGCCGCCTCAGCGTCTCCGGCTGACGCGCCGTGCGCTCCGCCGCGATCCAGCGGGTGTTCCGGGAAGGCCGGCAGGTCCACGGAAGGCGGGTGGTACTGTTTGTCGCGCCCGGCTCAGGTGAGTTCGCGCTGGTCGCCGGCAAGAAGGTCGGCGGTGCGGTGCAGCGGAATCGGGCACGGCGGGTCCTGCGGGCGGCGCTCCGCGAGGTCGCGCCGGAGGGGATGGACACACTCGACATCGTCCTGGTGGCTCGCGAGGCCATCCGGGGCGCCCGAACCCAGGATCTGATCGCAGAGATGACCGAGTTGCTCGGGCGTGGAGAGCCTCGCCCATGATGCGGGGCCGCGAGTTCGGCTGGACGCTCGGCGCCCCCGCTCGGACGCTGCTCCTCGGCGCCATCGGTCTGTACCGGGCCACGCTGTCCGGGTGGCTCGGTGGCCAGTGCCGGTTCCACCCGAGCTGCTCGCACTACGCGGAGGGAGCGATCCGGATCCACGGGGCCGTCAAGGGGACGATCTTGGCGACCTGGAGGATCTTGCGCTGCAACCCGTTCGGCCGAGGCGGCCTCGATCCCGTTCCGCCAGGCGGGACCCGGAAGCGATCGTACGAGGTTGTCATACAACACCCTACCGCCAGAGCCGTCGGAGACCCCGATGCTGGCTGAGATCGGGCCCTTCCAGGCGCTCCTCGACGCGATCGGATGGGTGCTCGCTTCGCTCTACGACCTCGTCGGCAACTTCGGCATCGCGATCATCATCCTCACGATCGTGTTCAGGGTCGTCCTGCTCCCCCTCGGGATCAAGCAGATCAAGTCGATGCAGGCCACCCAGGCCCTCCAGCCGAAGGTGAAGGAGATCCAGCGGAAGTACAAGGGGAACAAGCAGAAGATCCAAGAGCAGACGATGAAGCTGTACCAGGAGTACGGCGTCAATCCGCTGGGTGGCTGCCTCCCGCTCCTGCTCCAGTTTCCGATCCTGATCGCGATGTACGCGGTGATCCGGGCGCCGGTCCCCTACGCCGAGAACGACCCGGCCAAGCCTGCGAACGTCGATTGCGCAGCGCAGGCGGATGAGCCGCTGCCCGCCGCGTGCTTCAAGGACAACCACCTCCCCGAGGACTCCGAGCTGTTCATCGACATGACCGAGCAGAACGAGGAGGGCATGACGTTCCTGCTCATGAACCTCCAGTGCTCACCGCAGAACGCGGGGAAGACGGTCGACGTCGTGAACACGGAGGGGAACCCCAGCGGCCATACGCTGAGCTGCGGCGATTCGTGGCCCGACCGGATCCCGTACTACGTGTTGCTCGCCCTGATGATCGCGACCACGTTCTACTCGAGCCGACAGACGCAGAAGGCGACACCGGCATCGGCGCAGAATCCGCAGACGCAGGTCATCACCAAGGTGATGCCTCTGATGTTCGGCGTCTTCGGCTTCGCGTTCCCGTCCGGACTGGTTCTCTACTGGTCCATGTCGAACCTGTTCCAGATCGGGCAGCAGGCGGTCATGCTCCGGCTCGGGCACATCGGCCCGGAGGCGATGGATCGACGCTTGGCCCAGACGAAGGCGAAAGCCGCCGCGAAGGGCGACAAGCCCCGCAGCGGGTTCATGGGGCAGTTGATGAGCCGTGCGGACCAGGAGCGGAATCGTCGCACGCAGGACGCGGCCACCCTCCGGAAGCCACCGCCGCGCGGGTCGGCCAAGGGAGGCGCGAAGGGCGGCACGGGTACATCGAAGGGGACGTCGGCGAGCAAGGGTGCGACTCGGAAAGGGAAGGGTCGCTCCGGTCGGCCGAAGGGATCGGGGCCGAACCGGCCGAAGCCACCCAGGAGGTAGCGATGACGGGATCCGATGAGCTCGAGGACACCGAGGAAGTCGCCTCCGAGGCGGTCGAGGACGATCAACCCGATCTGGAGGAACAGGCGGACGCCGTCGCCGACTTCGTGGAGGAGCTGCTAGAGCGGATGGGGATCGACGCCATCGCGGAGCCGACGACGCACCACGGCCACGTCTACGTCGACATCGTGGACGGTCCCGAGGACGATATGGCGCTGCTGATAGGCCGCCACGGCCAGACCCTCGACGCGATCCAGGAACTCGCACGGACGGCGGTCGGCCGGCGGCTCGACGACCGGATCAGGGTCCTCGTCGACGTCGGCGACTACCGGAAGCGCCAGGAGGATCGCCTCGTCGAACGCGCCCGCGAGGCTGCCGAGCGGGTCCAGCTGTCCGGGACGGAGGAGCACCTCGACCCCATGAACGCCTATCAGCGGAAGCTCGTGCACGACGCCGTGGCCGAGTTCGAGGGCATCGAGAGCCTCTCGGAGGGCGTCGACCCCGATCGCTACGTCGTTATCCGGGCGGTGTGACCGACGCCCGTCGGACCGGGGCATGTTTCACGTGAAACATAAGGGTTCGGTCTGGGAGCGGCTCAGCACATCGCAACGAGAAGTGCTGACGAAGTTCGAGGACCTCATCCGCGCGAGTGCGCTTCTTCGAGGCATGGTCTCCCATTCCGACATCGACCGGCTCCACGAGCGCCACGTACTGGACAGTCTGCGGGCCGTCCCGTGGATCCCGCCCGACGCCGTCCGCGTGTGCGATCTGGGCTCGGGAGCGGGGCTGCCGGGGATCCCGGTGGCGGTGGCCGTACCGGGCCTGGAGGTCACCCTCGCCGAGTCGCGGCTCCGAAGGGTGGCGTTCCTGGAGCTGGCCGTCGAGCGCCTGGGACTGACGAACACGCTCGTCTGGGCCGGCTCGGCCCGGGAGCTGCCTCGGCTTCGCTTCGACGCCTGCTTGGCCCGAGGGTTCGCCGACGCGGCGGGGACCTGGGAGACGGCACACCCGCTGCTCGCGGCGAACGGTCGGCTCCTCTACTGGGCGGGACGCTCCTTCGACCCCGCTGACGTTCCCGAAGGAGCACGAACGGTGGGGGTCGGCGAACCCGCCCTTGAAAGCGGCGGGCCCATCGTTATCATGACCCGACAGTGAGCAAGGCGTCCCCCAGCGCGCCCCGGCCCTCGGCGACCGCCGCTGTGACCTCGTCGCGCAAGGCGTCCGCCGCCGCATCGAAGGCGAAACGGCCAGGTCGGAAGAAGCGACCGGTGGTCCCGGAGGCCCCCGGGCGGGCGCGGATCATCGCGATCGCGAACCAGAAGGGCGGGGTCGGGAAGAGCACCACCGCGGTGAGCCTCGGCGCCGCGCTCGCCGACGTCGGCTATCGGGTCCTGGTCGCCGACCTCGACCCTCAGGGGAACGCGTCGACAGGCATGGGGATCCGTCACGACGCCCGGGACGTGAGCGTGTATGACGTCGTGGTCTCGGAGGCTCACATCGAGCGAGCGATCGTTCCCACCCCAGTCGAGCGGCTCCACGCCGTCCCGGCCACGATCGATCTCGCCGGCGCCGAGATCGAGCTCGTCTCGCAGTTCTCGCGGGAAGCCAGGCTGAAACGAGCTCTCGAGCCGGTCAGCGAGGGTGTGTATGACTTCATCCTCCTGGACTGCCCGCCCTCCCTGGGCCTGCTCACGATCAACGCCCTGACGGCCGCCGAAGAGCTGATCGTCCCGATCCAGTGCGAGTACTACGCTCTGGAGGGCCTCGGCCAGCTGCTCCGGAACGTCTCCCTGGTTCAGCAGAACATCAACTCGGGGCTGAAGCTCTCGGGCATCGTGATGACGATGTTCGATCCCCGGACGAAGCTCTCCGAGCAGGTCGTCGGCGAGGTGCAGCGCTACTTCGGGGACCTGGTCTACGACGTGATCATCCCCCGCACCGTGCGGCTGTCCGAGGCACCCGGCTTCGGGCAGCCGATCACCGTCTACGACGCGAGATCGAAGGGTGCCGAGGCGTATCGGCGCCTCGCCAACGAGGTCGCGATGCGCCCTCCGCCGGAGGCGCCGATGCCCACGTTCGACGACATCCCGACCGCGATGGCGCCGATCGAAGGCTTGCGGACGGACGCCGACGTCCGGGCCACGGAGCTGCGTGTGGCGGAGGCAGCCGCCGAGGAGCCGGAGGTCGCCGAGGAGCCGGAGGTCGCCGAGGAGCCGCCGGCCGACCGGGCCGAGGCGGCGGCCGAAGAGGAACCGGAGGTCGAGGCCCAGATCCCTGAACCCGATCGGTCGGCGGAGACCGAGAGGGAGGTCGAGGGCTCGACCGGATCCGCACCGCCCGGCCCGACCGCCTCGGAACCGTCGGAGGCCGAGGAAGAGCTCTGGGAGGAGCCTCGAGCCGAGGAGGAGCCGCGCGTCAAGGCGCCGTCGAGACCGCCGCCGCCCGGGGAGCTCCCCGAGCGTCGGGTCGTCGTGATCGACCAGAACCGCGACATCGACATCGAGGCCGCTCGTGAAGAGCCACCGCCGCCGCCAGGGTCCGAGGAGGAGCGCGCGTCCGGGAGCACGGACATCGGCGCGACCCTGGGCGAGGAGAAGGAGCCGAAGCGGCGCTGGCGGATGTTCCGTAAGGGAGGCGATCGATGAGCAAACGAGGCGGTCTCGGTCGAGGGCTCTCGGCGCTGATCCCTGGCGCGCCCGAGGCGGGGGACACCGGAACGGGCCTGCTCGAGGTGCCGACGGGTTCGATCTCCCCGAACCCGAAACAGCCCCGGAGCCGCTTCGAGGACGAGGCGATGGGGGAGCTGGCCGCCTCGATCCGGGAGGTCGGGATCCTGCAGCCCATCGTCGTTCGACGGACCGGGCAGGGATACGAGGTGGTGGCGGGGGAGCGCAGGCTGCGCGCAGCGAAGCTCGCCGGGCTCGCCACGGTCCCCGTCGTCCTGCGCGACTCCGACGATTCGGATCTCCTGCGGGAGGCGTTGATCGAGAACATCCATCGGGAGGACCTCAATCCGATCGAGCTCGGCGAGGCGTTCCGGCAGCTCCTGGACGAGCTGGGGCTGAAGCAGGAAGAGCTCGCCGACCGGGTGGGCGTGTCCCGCTCGCACATCGCGAACACGATCCGGCTGCTGGCGCTGCCGCTGGAGGTCCAGCAGCTCCTCACGGACGAGAAGGTCTCGGCCGGCCATGCGCGCGCGCTCCTGGCGATGGGAGACGCGGAGGCGATCACGGCGCTGTCTCTCCGGGTCGCGGCAGAGGACCTCTCGGTGCGAGAGACCGAAGACATCGTCCGGCGGTTCATCGAGGCGCCGGCGGAACCGGCCGCCAGGGAGCCGAGGGCTCGAGATGGTGAGGGATCCGACCCCTCGCTCGGCGAGGTCGAGGAGATCCTGTCGGAGCAGCTCGCCACGCGCGTCGTGATCCGGATGGGTCGGCGGCGCGGGCAGGTCGTGATCGAATTCGGCTCCGCGGACGACCTCGAGCGGATCGTGTCCGAGATCGTCGGCTCCGGGCCCGGGCTGGCCCCCGATTGAGTGATGTCGTCATACCAAGCCTCCGCATGATGGTCGAGAGCCACGGCCACGAGCGCGAGCAACGGACGGACCCGACCGAGCTCGAGCGGGCGACCAAGGCCACGATCGCGGGTGCGATCCTCGGGGTCGTGCTCGCCGTGCTGGGCGGCCCTACCCGGAGAAGTAGCGCCGCACGCCGGCGGCGACCGCGCGCGCCAGGCGCGTCGGCAGGTCCGGGTCGGCCAGGATCGCCCGCTCCCGCTCGCTCGTCCCGGTGAGGGCCTCGACCTGGACGGCGGGCATCCTCGTCTCCCGCAGGGGTGCGATCGTGAGCGGTCGCAGGCGGCCCGTGATCCCGAGCTCGCCCTCCAACTCCTCCAGGATCTGCTGCGCCAGCACGAGTCCGGACGGAGAATGGGTCGTCCGAGTGCCGAAGTACGAGCAGACGGGACCCTCGCCCCGGGACGAGGCGGGCGACCACTCGACGGTGATCGATGCCGCCGCGCCTGCCTCGTTCGCGAGCCGGGCGCGGTCCGACGGCGCGGCCGCGCCCTCCCGAGGGAGGAGGAGCCGCGCGTCGGCGCCCACCGACCGGAGTTCCACGACCAACCTCTCCGCCGCCCGACGGTGCACGTCGAGGTCGTCCCCGGTTCCCTCGCCGACGTCGACGGCGATCACACGGCCCTCGATCGGTCCTCGCGACGCCTCCAGCTCCTCGCGTTCGCGGACGAGCGCTCGCGAGGGCGCCGCCTCCAGCGGACGCATCCGTCGGAGGATCGAGAGGGTATGGGGTCCGACGATGCCGTCGGGCTCGTCACCGACATTGCGCTGGAACTGCCGGAGCGCCCGGTCGGTCCGCGGCCCGTGGAACCCATCCTCCTTGCCGCTGTCGAACCCGAGCGCGTTCAACTTCCGCTGCAGCTCCCGGACGTCGTCACCGCGGAACATCGGCGCCCGCAGGTACAGCGTGCGATCGCCCAGTCGCCAGCCCGCCTCCACGAGCTGTTCCCAGGTGTCGGGGCCCACGAGGCCGTCCTCCCGCAGGTGGCGCTCGGCTTGGAACCATCGCACGGCTGACTCCGTCGACGGGCCGAACGTGCCGTCGCGCTCGGCGCCGTCCACGACGGCGCCGAACGCGACCAGCCGCGACTGGATGTCGATCACCTCGGTGCCCCGGTCACCGAGGCGGTAGATGCGCACGGGTCCGAGTGTGCGGTGAGCGCGATGCGGCGGCAACCGCCGTAGCTCGACGGCGCCTGCTAGGACAGGTGCGGGTCGAGGTTCTTGAGGATCGCGTCCTTGGGAACCGCTCCCGTGACGCGCGCGACCTCGATGCCGGACTTGAACAGGATCAGGGACGGGATCGACATCACGCCGTACGTGCGCGTCGCGTCCGGATTCTCGTCGACGTTCAGCTTGGCCACTTTCAGGTTGCCGCCCTTCTCCTGGCCGATCTCCTCGACCACGGGCGAGACCATGTGGCACGGCACGCACCACTCGGCCCAGAAGTCCACGAGGACCGGCGTCTCCGAATCCAGGACGCTCGTCTGGAACTCTGTGTCGGTCACGTCTCCGATGTTGGCCATGCTTCCTCTCCTCGTTCTCGGCGCGCTCAGCCGGCGGCGGCGTGCGCCTCGGCTTCCAACAGCTTCTCGGCGTCGATCGCCGCCTTGCAACCCTGCCCGGCCGCGGTCACCGCCTGACGATAGACGCGATCGGTGACGTCGCCGGCGGCGAACAGGCCGGGAACGGACGTCGTCGTCCGCGGCTCGTCCACGACGATGTACCCGCCGGCATCGAGCTCCAACCAGTCGCGGAAGAGCTCGGTGTTCGGCGTGTGTCCGATCGCCACGAACACGCCGTCGGTCCGGAGCTCGCGGAGCTCGCCTGTCGACGTGTCGCGGAGGCGCACGCCCGTCACGGCGCCGTCGCCGAGGACCTCCGCGACCTCCGCGTTCCAGATCACGTCGACCTTCGGGTCCTTCAACGCTCGTTCCTGCATGATCTTCGAGGCCCGGAACTCGTCGCGACGGTGCACGATCGTGACCTTCGACGCGAACCGTGTGAGGAACGTGGCCTCCTCCATCGCGGAGTCGCCGCCGCCCACGACGACGAGCTCGCGGTCGCGGAAGAAGAACCCGTCGCACGTGGCGCACGCGGAGACGCCGCGCCCGCGAAGCGTCTCCTCCCCGGGGACGTCGAGCCAGCGCGCCGCCGCCCCCGTGGCGACGATCGCAGTCTTCGCGCGCCACTCCTGGTCGCCGGCCCAGATCCGGAACGGACGCTCGGACAGGTCCACCTTCGTCGCGTGGACCGACAGGATCTCCGCCCCGAACCGCGCCGCCTGTTTCTCCATCTGGTCCATCAGCTCGGGGCCGAGGATCCCGTCGGCGAAGCCCGGGTAGTTCTCCACGTCCGTCGTGAGCATCAGCTGGCCGCCGGCCTCGAGGCCCTTCAGGACGAGGGGCTCGAGGTTCGCGCGCGCGGCGTAGAGCGCGGCCGTGAACCCGGCCGGCCCGGACCCGATCACCACCACGTTCCGGACGTCGTTCGAGGCGTCGGTCGTCATGCGTCGCTCATCCTCCCACACGCCCTGAACGCCGGCTCCCAAGCGGTTCCTTCCCGCCCTGGGGACCTCAGGTCAGATGCGGGCCGACGCGAACGTCAAGGGCGTGCAGTCGTTCTCGGCCGCGACCCAGACCGCGGCGGTGTCCGGCGGCTGGTCCGCCCCCGGACCCTCGAGGTAGAGAGCGATGTAGGCGTCGCGGCCGCGGAACCTCGCGTCGATCAGCCTGACCAGCCGACCGGTCGGGGCGCCCTCGAAGGCCTGGTCGACGCAGCCGATCGCCCGATCGGCCGAGGCCCGGGCGAGCTCCGCGGCCGTCGCTGCGGGCGCGTCGAGCGCGCCGTCGCCCCCACCGTCGCTCGCACCGCTCGCCAGCTCGCGGAGTGCCTGCTCGTCGTAGTCCCTGTCCTGGACCGAGACGTCGACGTCCTCGGCCGATCCGCCACCGGCTGCGACGCCCTCTTGGGTCGGGGCCGTCGCCGCGTCCTCGGCGCGCCGGCCGCCGCCACGATCGTCGCCGACGTCCGGGAGCGCGAACGCGAGCCCGATCACGAGGGCGGCGGCCGCGGCCGCGCCCGCCCAGCGGTACCAGCCCGGCACCGCGCGGTCGCGGCCGCCGGCCTCGCGCAGGATCCGCTCCTCGAGATCGGCCGGGGCTTGCTCTCGGGGAAGCGAGCGAGCGGCGGCCCGGCCCGCCGTCGCGCGCGCGACGTCCCGGCGGCAGGTCCCGCAGACGTCCAGATGCGCACGCACCCCGGCGAGGGCGTCCTCGTCCAACGTGCCGTCCACCAGGTCGGCGAGGTGCTCGTAGGGATGGCTCATGCCTCTTCCTCTGACGACCGTGACGCGGGGGAGGGTTCCCCGCTCGACGACCCCAGCGCCCGCCCGAGCGCGGCCCGTCCGCGGAACACCCTCGATTTCACGGTGCCCAGGGGGATCTCGAGCATGCTCGCGATCTCCTCGTACGCGAGGTCCTCCACGTCGGCCATCACGAGCACGACGCGGAACTCCTCCGGGACCTGCATCAGCGCGGCGGTCACATCCACGGCCAGGCTCACCCGGTCGGCGTGGTCCGGCGAGGGCAGGGACGGCTCCGGTCGATCGTCGCCCTCGTCGGTGACCACGCGAAGCATCGGACGGCGCCGCTTCCGCCGGAGCGAGTCGTAGCAGGCGTTGACGGTCACCCGGTGGAGCCAGGTCGTGAACGCCGCGTCCCCTCGGAACGTGTGCAGCTTCCGGAGCGCGGAGAGGAACGTGTCCTGGGAGGCATCGGCGGCCTCCTCCGGATCACCGAGGATCCGCAGACATAGGTTGTAGACCCTGGTCGAGTGGCGAGCGACGAGCTCCTCGAACGCTCCGGCGTTCCCCTCCTGGAACCGCTGGACGAGCCGCTCGTCGGCGTCGTGCACATCCACCGAGGCGAACGCTACAGGGAGGGTGGCCCGGCCACCTCCGTGACGACCACCGTGGCGAACTCCTCGGTCCAGGGGATCCGCTCGACGACGAGCGTGCTCGCGCGCTCCCGGATCCGCACCGTGACGAGGCCGGAGGGGCGTTCCACGGTGCAGCCGCCACGCGCGACGCGGGCGCCCGGTTCCTCCTCCGCCAGGATCTCCGCGACGCGCTCGCACGTGTCCCGGACGTTACGTTCCCGGCGGAAGACCAGCGCGCCCTCGCCGGCCGCCCTCGTGCCGACGTCCGAGAGCTTGTAGGTCGTGAACGCGATCGACGCGACGTCGATCGCCCCGAGCGCGAGGACCGCGAGGACGAGCAGCCACAGCACGACCATCTTCCCGGCCAGTCCGCCTTCGCTTCGCACGTTCATGCGCGGAACCTCCTGAGGAGCGCCTGCCTCAGGTCATCGACCTCTCCGATCCGCAGGATAAGCGCCCCCGCAAGGAACACCAGCATCCCGAGGAGGATCGCGACGCCGACCTCCGCGGCCTGCAGGAGCACGCTCGCGTCGGGTTCCACGTCCCACGCGTCGGTCACGGCGAGCGCCGCGACGGCGGACGCCACCCCCGCGACGGTCACGGTGAGGACCGTCCGAGCGATCCGGCGCCCGTCGATCGAGCCGATCCGGCCGCGCAGGAGCACGACGAGCCCGGTCGTTCCGACCACGTACGACGTGGCGTGCGCGAGGGCCATCCCCTGGAGGCCGAGATCGAGCGGTCCCGTGTAGGCGAGCGCCGCCAGCACGTTCACGACCGCCGCCGCGACGTTCACGAGCGCGGGGGTCCTCGAATCCTGCATCGCGTAGAACGTGCGCGTGAGCAGCTGGAACGCCGAGAAGAACAGGAGGCCGACCGCGAACCCCTGCAGCGTCTCGGCGATCGCGACCGAGTCCGCCGGCACCGCCTGTCCGTGTTCGAACAGGACCCGTGCGATCGGCTCGGCCAGCACCGACAGGCCGAGGGCCGCCGGGATCGTGACGACGACGGTGTCCCGCAGGCCCCGGGAGACGAACGTCCGGAGCCCGGCCGGATCGCCTGCGGACCATCGCTCGCTCATCCCCGGGAGCAGCGCGGTGAAGATCGACACCGCGAAGATCGCGTACGGGAGCTGGAACACCGTGAAGGCCGTCGCGTAGATCTGCGGGCCGGCGGAGAACCGGTTGTTCAGGATGATCACGACCACGTAGGCGAGCTGGTTCGCCGCGACGTAGAGGGCGACCCAGGCGGCGAGTCGCCCGAGGTGCCGGATGGCCTCGTGCCGCCGGCCGAACCGCAGCCGGATCCGGTACCCGAGGGATCGCAGGGACGGCCAGAGCGCGAGCGTCATCGCCACCACGCCGAGGGTCGTCCCGACGGCGAGCACGGTCTCCTCCGCCGTCGTGATGCCCTCGACGCGCGGCGGCCGATCGCCCCGGATCAGGGCGTAGGCGATGAACGTCGCGATCACGACCAGGTTGTTCAGGATCGGGGCGAAGGCCGGAGCGCCGAACCGGCGGTTCGCCTGGAGCAGACCGGACGCGACCGCCCCGACGCCGTAGAAGACGATCTGCGGCATGAACCATCGCAGGAGGAAGACCCCGAGCTCCACCTGCGCCTCCACGTCCGGAGCGTCGGAGGAGACCAGGTAGAGGCGGATGATCGGTTCGGCGAAGAGCGCCCCGAGCGCGGCGACGGCCACGAGGATCGCGAGCGTCAACGTCATCACGCGGTCCGCGACCTCTCGGGCGTCGTCCCACCCCTTCGTCTTCATCCGATCGATGAAGACCGGTACGAAGACCGACGTGAGGATCCCGCCGAGGATCAGCTCGTACACGATGTTGGGTGTGAGGTTCGCGACCGTGTACGTCGAACCCAGTTCGCTCACGGTGACCCCGAGCGCCGCGGTCATCGCGGTGAGACGGAGGAAGCCGGTGAGACGGGAGAGTGCCGTTCCGACCGTCATCACGGCCGTGTGCCGCATCAGCGACTCCCGCGTATCGGGCGCGGATCGATCGGGACTCAGGGGCTCCGTCGTCGGAACAACCTCCTCGACCAGAGGCCGACGAGGATCAGGCCGGCGCCGATCGTGATGATCAACGCGATCGTGTTGATCGCGGTCGAGCGGACCACCAGCACCCGTCGTGACAGGATCTCGCCGTTCGGCGCCATCACGACCACATCGATCCTGCTGGGGCCGGCGGCCTTGAACTCGGCGTCGAACGTGAGGACCTGATCCGGTTGCTGGAGGCGCACGGATCGCACGTCGTCGTCGAGGAACGCCACCCGCCCGGACTCGAGCTGGACGCGGACGTTCAGGACCCGATCGCCGGGGTCTCCCATCCGCAGCGGGATCGTGCCCGACCGGGACGTGAACGTGAGCACGCGCGACGTATCGGGGGCGATCCGGGCGAACATCCGGTCGATCTCGTCGTTCACGGACTCGATCCACACGCGACCGGACGCCTCGTTCCCGACGTATTGCGAGGCCTCCGCGTAGAGCAGGTCGCGGCTGAGCCGGTCGGCTTCGCCGACCGGCTCCTCGAGGATCGACGCGAACGCGGCGAGCCGGCGGCCCGTGGCCTCGAGGTCGTCCTCGTACGCGGCGGTGAACCCCCCGCCGTCGTAGGGGAGCAGCTCCGCCGGTTCCGGCCTCGGCAGGATCTCGTCCGGGAGATCCTCGGCGTGCGTGGCGTCGAGGAACGGCGCGCCTGTCAGCCGTCGGAGCATCGGCTCCCAGAACCCGGCCGGCAGATCCGGGTCCAGATCGACCGCCAGCCCGCGAACGACGTCGTCCCCGGGGACGGGTTGCTCCCGCCAGATCACCGCCAGCTGACCGAGGACGACCTGGGCCGCGCGGACCGGATCCTCGAGCACGACCGCGTCCTCCAACAGCGCCTGGGTGCCGGGGTCCGGCAGCACGAGGTCGACTTCCCGGCCGATCGACGTCGTGAGCGTGGCCGCCGGGGGCGGCGCGAAGTCGTTCGGCTGCGGCGGGCGCGCGATCGAGTCGGCGGCGCCGAGGATCGTGCTCGCTCCGTGCGCCTCGAGGTGTTCGACCGATCGGGCGTCGAACATGAGCCCGGGCGGCCGGGCCACCGTGGGATCGGGGCTCTCCCCGAGCACCCGCTCGAACACGTCGTTCCCCAGTCGCCAGTGCGCCTCGAGGTGCGTCCGGAGTCCACCCGCGATCAGCGCCGGCAAGCGCGGAGCCGCGAACGGCATCGCGTGGAGCCGGGCGCGGGGGTCCTCGGCGATCGCGGCGAGTCGTTCGAGCGTGTCGGCGGCGGCGACCGGCGCGGTCGCATCCGCGGGAACCTCGTCCCCGTCCGCCTCCACGTATCCCTGGGAGGCCAACCGGAGCTGGTCCAACGCGGCGGGGGACACGACGAGGTCGATCGCCAGATCGGACGACGACCGCAGGATCCTCGCGATCGTCTCGACCTGGGTGACGAGGCCGCCGCCGTCCCCGAGCGAATCGGCGAACCCCTGGTTGACCATCGTCCCGCTCGGGTCGAACGCCACCGGGGTCGCGACCTCGGCCCACCAGGAGAAGAGCACCCGCTTCTCGGGCTCACGGGCGATGTGGATCGCGGCCGTCGTGATCGCCGCGATCGACCGGTCCTCGGCGAGGAGCTCGAGCTCGAGCGGGTACACGCCCGAGTCCGCGTGGTCGATCCCACCCGTCTCCGCCGTGTCGATCGAGATCTCCACGTCGGTCGAGACGCCCGGGCCGAGATCGGCCGGCAGGGGCTGGATGTCGGCGACGGCGGCGAACGACGGGCCGTCCTCGAGCGCGGTCTCGTACTCGAACCGCGCGTCGACCTTCGGACCGAGCTCCCACCGGACGAACGGCTGCGCGATCGTGAGCTCCCCCACGTTCGTGATCCGCAACCGGATCTCCAACGACGGGTCATCCGGGGTGGTCCACGCCGTCTGGGCAAGGAGGAGAAGCTCGGCGGCCGGTTCCTCCTGGGCGAGGGCAGGCGAAGGCCGGGCGATCACCACGAGGACCGCCACGATGCAGGGGAGGAGCCGGATCGCGTGCGAGCGCATGCTGAGTGCTCCAATCGTAGCGGCCACTCCGATCAGCCCAGCATCGTGAGCGCCTGATCAGCGGCGTAGCCGATCGAGACCGCGAGGAGACCGGCTCCCACGAGGAGCCGGAGTGTGTGCTCCTCGGCGCCGAGCGCGGCCGCGGCGCCGAGCCGCGCGCCGGGCACGGCGCCGAGGGCGAGCGCGAGCGCGATCGGAACGTCGAGGTGCCCGAGCGCGGCGTGGACCACGATGCCCGGGACGACCAGTGCCACGATCGCCAGCAACGAGGTCCCGAGCGCACGTCTGAGCGGCATCCCGAGCCAGCCGGCGAGCACGGGAACGATCACGATCCCGCCCCCGATCCCCAGCAGGCCGGAGAGGAAGCCGGCGCCCGCCCCGATCCCGACGAGGATCGGGGCCTGCCCCGCCTTCGGCTCGCGGGCCGGGCGACCCGCGTCCCGCAGGATCGAGACCGCCTGCGAGGCGAGGAGCAGCGCGGTGACGAGCAGCAGCACCTCGGTGTCCACGAGGTCGGTGACCCATGCGCCGAGCGCGGCGGCGGGCACGCCGGCAACGATCAGCCACCCGGCCACCCTCCCGTCGAGCTCGCCCCGCCGGCGGTAGGCGAGAGCGCCCGAGAGCGCGGTGGGGAGGATCACGGGGAGCGGGGTCGCGAGCGCCACGATCGGCGGGACGCCGAGGAGCACGTGGACCCCCGGGGTCATCACGATGCCCCCGCCGACGCCGAAGAGTCCCGACAGGACGCCGGCGACGAGCCCGATCGCCGCGGCGACGGTGATCTCCGGGACGGTCACGCGGCCGAGCTCACCGAAGCAGCTCGGCCGCCCGACCCAGCACGTCTCGTTCCCCACGGTAGGCGGCGCGCTTGAGCGCTCGCTCGAGCGGGAACCAGCGGATCTCCTCCATCTCGTCGTCGCGGTCGTCGATGTCGCCTCCGATGTGCCGCATCAGGAAGAAGTGGACCGTCTTGCGGATCCGAACGTTCTCCCAGACGTAGAAGTAGCGCGTCTCGCCGAGCGAGGTCTCGATCTCGGCGAGGAGGCCTGTCTCCTCCCTCACCTCGCGGACCGCGGCGTCCTCGAGGGACTCATCCCCCTCGAGCCCACCCTTCGCGAGGCCCCAGGCGAGCTCGCCTCGGCGCGTGCGACGGGACGCGAGGACGATCTCGATCCCGTCGTCCGACCGCCGGTACACGACACCTCCGGCCGAGATCTCCCGCTTCGTGGTGACGGCTCGAGGTTCGCGGCGACGATCCTTCGATCGCTTCCGCTTCGGCTCTCCGCTCTTCGTCCGCGTACCGCCGCTCGCGGTGCGCCGCCGCTTCTTCTTGGCCCCGCCGGGAGCCGGGACGGCGGCCTCGGCCGCCGCGCGCTCGCCCCCCGCCGGACCTTCCTTCGGTCGGTGCCCGGAGGATCGTCGACGTCCTCGCCGCCGTCGCCGCTTCGCGCCGCCCGGGGTCGCCTCGGCGCGGTCGCTCGCCCGCGGGTCCACGGTCTCGCCCATCCGTGCTGATTGTAGGTACACGGTCCTCAGGTCTCTCGATGCCCTCGCCGATGGATGAACCAAGGCGCCGCATCGGCGCCACGGGAGAACGACGAGGAGCGTCGGTCTGGCATGGACATCGACGAACTGCTGCGGTACGCGGTCGAGCGCGGAGCGAGCGATCTCCACCTGAAGGCGGGGAACGTTCCCTACGTGCGCGTCGACGGTGACCTCGCGCCCGCCGATCTCGGCTACCTGTCGGCCGCCGACACCGACCGATTCGCGTCCGCCGTGATGACGGAGCACAAGCAGCGTGAGTTCGAACGGACGAACGAGGCCGACCTCGGCTACACGCTCTCGGGGGTCGGCCGGTTCCGGATCAACGTCTTCCGGCAGCGCGGGGTGATCGGCCTCGCGATCCGCCGCGTGCGAGCCGAGGTGCCGTCGTTCGAGGAACTCCGGCTGCCACCGGTGATGGCGACGCTCGCCGGCTCGCCTCGAGGCCTGATCCTGATCACGGGCCCGACGGGCACGGGGAAGACCACGACGATCGCCGCGATGATCGGGCACATCAACCGCACGCGCCGGGCGCACATCGTCACGGTCGAGGACCCGATCGAGGTCGTCCACGACGATCAACTCTCGATCGTGCAGCAGCGGGAGATCGGGATCGACACCGACTCGTACGAGGCGGCGCTCCGGCACGTGATCCGTCAGGACCCCGACGTGATCTTCATCGGCGAGATCCGGGACTCGGCGTCCGCGCTTGCGGCGATCCAGGCCGCGGAGACCGGCCACCTGGTGATCTCCACCCTGCACACGATCGACGCGATGGAGACGATCAACCGCGTCCTGGACCTGTTCCCTCCTGAGCAGCAGCGTGAGATCCGCTCCTCCTTCGCTGGCGCGCTCCGTGGCATCGTGTCGCAACGGCTCGTCACGCGCGCCGACGGCAAGGGTCGGGTGCCGGTCGTCGAGGTCCTCGTGAACACCGGTCGCGTGTTCGACCGGATCGTCGACCCGGACGAGACCGCGGGGATCGTCGAGGTGATCGCCGGCGGTGACTTCTACGGGATGCAGACGTTCGACCAGGCGCTGGTGACGCTCGTGAAGGAGGGGGTGGTCTCCCAGGACGAGGCACGTCGAACCGCGACGAACCCCCACGACTTCGATCTCGCGCTGCTCGGGACGCTCGAGCGGCGTGCGGCGTTCGACGAGGCGACCGCCGCCGACGGCGCGACGGCCGCCGCCGGCGACGGCCTGCCGTACTGACTAGCCGGCGACCGATCCCCCGACCTCATCCGCGGCGCAGACGGCCGCCACCTCCATCGGATGGCGCCGATAGCCGAACGCGAGGCCCAGCGCCAGGTAGACGGGGATGAACAGCGGCCCCCAGGACATGTACTGGCGGACGTGATGGCGTTCATGGACGAGGAGGCGCCCTTCGACCGGCGCGGCGGACACGACGACGAACCCGACGGTCATCGCCGTCCGGCCCAGCCTCGGCATCAGCTGCGTGACGCCACGTGGACGGCGGTCGAACAGGAGGAGGCCGTGTCGCAGCCGCGGAACCTGGAACGTGAACAGACCCAACAGGATGCCGAGCAGCGTGTTCGGCAGCGTCCACGCGAAGCCCAGCCAGATGGGCACGAGCGCAACGTACCGCGGCGGGTCGCGCGAAGGGGCGGGGGTAAGGTGGGACGACCGTGACCACGCTCGAGATCGATCCGCTCGCGAAGGAGCTCGGCGACCGCTTCCAGGCCGCCGGGCACGAGCTGTACCTCGTCGGTGGGGCGGTCCGCGACCTCGTGATGGGCCGGGACGCGCCGGACACGGACTTCGCGACCGACGCCACCCCCGCCGAGACCTCGAGGCTGCTCCAGGGCTGGGCGGAGGCGCGGTACCTGGTCGGGGTGCGGTTCGGGACGGTCGGCGCGCGCCGGGACGGCCGATCGCTCCAGATCACGACGTTCCGGGAGGAGCGGTACCCGGAGGACGAGCGCAAGCCGGCGGTGACCTTCGCCAAGGACATCGGCACGGACCTCTCCCGACGGGACTTCACGATCAACGCGATGGCGATCCAGCTGCCCGACGGCGGGTTCGTGGATCCGTTCGAGGGCGTGAAGGACCTCGCCGCGAAGCGGCTCGACACGCCGCTCGACCCGGAGGTCGCGTTCTCGGACGATCCCCTCCGCATGGTCCGGGCCGCGCGGTTCGTGTCGCAGCTCGACGTCTCCCCGGCACCCCGCGTCGTCGAGGCGATCGAGCGGATGCGCGACCGGCTTCGGATCGTGTCGCCCGAGCGGATCCGCGACGAGCTCGACAAGCTGCTCCTCGGCGAGCACGCGGGCGCCGGTCTGGCCCTCCTCGTCGACTCCGGCCTGGCCGACGAGTTCCTCCCGGAGATGCCGGCGCTCCGCCTCGAGCAGGACCCGGTCCACCGGCACAAGGACGTGCTCCGACACACCCTCGCGGTGGTCGAGCGGCTCGAGGCCGACGCCGTGCTCCGGCTGGCGGGACTCCTCCACGACATCGGCAAGCCGGCGACCCGGCAGATCACGCCGGAAGGGGTCTCCTTCCATCATCACGAGGTCGTGGGGGCGAGGATGGCGGAGCACCGACTGCGCGAGCTCCGGTATCCGAACGGGATCGTCGAGGAGGTCCGCCGGCTCGTCGAGCTCCACCTGCGGTTCCACGGGTACGGCGAGGGGTGGACCGACGCCGCGGTCCGCCGATACGTGCGAGACGCGGGGCCGCTCCTGGACAAGCTCAACCAGCTCACGCGCGCCGACGTCACGACGCGCGACCCGAGGCGGGCGGCACGGTTCCGGACGCTGCAGGACGAACTGGAGGAGCGGATCGCGCGCCTCGCGGAGCAGGAGAACCTCGAGGCGATGCGTCCCCCGCTGGACGGCCGGCAGGTGATGGAGCGCCTCGACGTGGAACCGGGACCGCTCGTGGGCGAGGCCCTCGCCTACCTGATGGACGTCCGGCTCGAGCGCGGCGAGATCTCCGAGGACGAGGCGTACGGACTGCTGGACGCGTGGGCGCGGGATCGCGGGATCGGCTAGAGCCTCCCCACGTTCTCCATGGGCCAGATCACGACGACCGCCTTCCCGATCACGCGATCGATCGGCACGAAGCCGAGCCCGAAACGCGAGTCGAGCGAGTTGGAGCGATTGTCGCCCATCACGAACAGCTTCCCCGCCGGGACCCTCGTCTTGGGGAACCGCCCCGTCCGCACACCCTCCTCGAGGTACGGCTCGGAGAGGCGCACCCCGTTGACGTAGACCTCACCGCCTCGTGCCCACACCTCGTCGCCGGGCTCGCCGATCACCCGCTTGATGTAGTCGGGGTGGTCGGGGGGGGTGAACCCGAGACCCTGGCCGAGCCAGTGGGTGAAGGCCCCCCAGGCGCTCCGCTCGGGCTCCTTGGCTGGATCCGGTTCCTCGAACACGATGATGTCGCCGCGTTGCGGATCGCCGAAGTAGTAGGGGACCTTGGCCACGATCACCCGGTCGCCGGGAACGAGCGTCTCCTCCATCGATCCCGTCGGGATCCAGAAGGCCTGGATCAACGTGCTCTTGATCAGGAGCGCGAGCGCGAACGCCATCAGGATCAGTCCCGGCAGCTCGCCGAGGAACGACACCGCCGGATGGCGCCCCTTCTTCTCCTCCGGTTCCGCGTCTGCCTCGTCGCGCACGGAGTCCTCGGCGTCCGCGGGGCGCTGATCGGTCCTCACCCGCCCAGGGTACCGGCGTCCCGTCGGACGCGTGACACCCGGCGGTTCGGCGGACGTCGCTACACGGCGAAGCGGACGTGCAGGACGTCGCCTTCCTGCACGACGTAGTCCTTCCCTTCGACCCGGAGCTTGCCGGCCGCCTTCGCGGCGTCCATGGAGCCGGCCGCGACGAGCTCGTCGAAGGAGATCACCTCGGCGCGGATGAATCCTCGTTGCAGGTCCGTGTGGATCGCGCCGGCGGCCTCGGGCGCGGTCGCGCCGCGCGGGACCTCCCACGCGCGGGTCTCGTCCTCGCCGGTGGTCAGGAACGTGATCAGGTCGAGCGCACCGTATCCGGCGGCGATCACGCGCTCGAGTCCCGGTTCGGCCACGCCGAACTCCTCGAGCAGGGCTCGCGCCTCTTCGGACTCCATCTCGGCCGTCTCGGCTTCGATCGACGCGTAGACGCCGACGGCGTCGCCGAGCTCGGCCGAGACGTCCTCTCCTTCCTCGAGGTTCGCGACCACGACCTCGGGCTTCAGGGTCAGCGGTGCGATCGCCCGGAGGTGAGCCCGTTCATCGTCGGACAACGCGAAATCGCGGAGCGGCGTCTCCGAGTCCAGGGCGTCCTTCGCGCGCGCGAGGGCGTCGACCTCGGGGCCGGGCTTCCCCTTCGCACGCTTCCGCGCCTTCTCGAGAGCGCTCTCGAGGACGGCGAGGTCGGCGAGGAGGAGTTCGCCCCGGACCTCGGCGAGCTCCTCGGTGGGACGCCGGTCGGCGCCGAAGCAGCGCACGACGATCGCGAGCGCGTCGGACTCGCGGAGCTTCGCCATGCCCTGCGCGCTCGAGACGCCGCCCGGGACGTCGACGAATCGGACCTGCGCCGGCACGGTCTTGCGTGACCGTTCCATCTCGGTGAGCACCGCGAGCCGGGGATCCGGCACCGAGACGACCGCCACGTTCGACTGTCCGCCGTGCGAACCGGCGCGGGTCAGGGCCGTGAACAGCGTCGACTTCCCCGAGAAAGGCACGCCGATCAGTCCGATGTCACGCACGGTGGACGAACGTATCAGCCGGAAGTCGGCCAACTTTCGACCTTCGACCACTATGCCCGCGTGGGGCTTCTGACCGATGCTGCTGCACGAGACCGGACGGTGCCGGGGTGCCGCCAGACCCGCCCCGGTACCTCCGGTTTCGTCGCCCCGTCGAGGGGGCGAAGGATCGGAGGACCTGATCGTGCACCTTCACGGGTGCGCGTCGCCGGCGGGCGGGTGTTTCCGACGGCCCCGCCCGTCGGCCTCTCCTACGGTGGGGTAGGCAACGGCGAGGGGCCGGGCCGTCGAACGGCGGCCCGGCCCCCTCGCGTTCGTCTCGATGACGAGCGGGCTACGCGGACTTCGTCTCCCAGAAGATCTTCGAGATCTCGTCGATCTGGTCGAGCAGCTTCTGCCCCTGGGCCGGATCCTGCGACTTCTTCGCGAGCCCCGCTTCCTTCGTGGCGTTCCAGAACAGCTCGTGGAGCTGCGGGTAGGTCTCGACGTGGTTGGGCTTGAAGTAGTCCGTCCAGAGCACCCAGAGGTGGTCCTTCACGAGGTCGGCGCGCTGCTCCTTCACCATGAGGCAGCGGGCTCTGTATTCGTCGGGCGTCTCGGTCCCGCTCTTCATCTCGTCGGCCTTCTGGTAGCGCTCCTGGATCGCCTTGACCGACTCGGCTTCGATGCGCGCCTGGGCCGGGTCGTAGACGCCACAGGGGACGTCGCAGTGCGCGTGGACGGTCCGCCGCGGCTTCAGGAATGCTTCGAACATGGATCCGCCTCCCCGCATGTCCGGTGAACGGCCACCCTACCATCGGGTTCGCGGACCGCTTGCGGCGCTCGGTGCGGTGACGACCGTGGCGGCGATCGCCGTCGTTCTGGTCCGCTGGCGTCCGTCGCGGATCGAGATCGAGGGCGCGAGCATGGTGCCCACGCTGATGCCGGGGGACTGGGCCCTGGTCGTGGATGGCCGCCGGCCGCGCCGGGGCGACGTGGTCGTCGTGGAGCATCCCGGGCGTCCCGGCTACGAGATCGTGAAGCGGATCATCGGCGTGCCCGGCGATCGGATGGGAGATCGCTCGCTCACCGACGACGAGTTCTGGGTCGAGGGCGATCGTCGCGACGCGTCCACGGACAGCCGGCAGTTCGGACCCGTTCGTCGCGAGCACTTGAAGGCTCGCGTGGTCGTGATCTACTGGCCGAAGGAACGCCGGCGCCGGATCGGCCGACGCAGCTAGCACGGCGACGATCCTGCGGCTCGCGAGGCGGCGCACCGTCGGTTCGGTCGGCTGCGTTCCGGACGGATCGACCTAGGATCGGAGGATGGATCGTCTTCCCCCGCCGCCGGTCCCGGCCAGGCCGGACCTCATCCGGCCGGTCGCGGTCGAGGAGCCGCCGCCGCGGCGGCGGTTCCCGGTCTGGGTCGTCGTGGTCGCGGTGATCATCGCGGTGAGCTTCGGTGCGGCCGCGATCGCGCCCCTGTTCGACGGATCGGACCCGTCGCCGGGGCCCGGGTACCAGTTCCTCGATCGGACGGACCAGGGATCGCCGACCCGCTGGAATCCCTGCGAGCCGATCCACTACGTCGTGAACACGTCGCTCGCGCCGGAAGGCTCGCTCGGGGACGTCCACGAGGCCGTCCGTCGCATCTCGGATGCGACCGGGATCGCGTTCGTCTACGAGGGCCTCACCGAGGAGGAGGCGACGCCCTATCGAGAGGTCTTCCAGCCCGACCGCTACGGCGACCGCTGGGTTCCCGTCCTGATCGACTGGGTGGACCCGGACGACTCCGACATCCCGTTCGCGCGCGACGAGGACGTGGCGGCGGCGGTCGCGGTTCCGGTGATCCCGCCCACGCGGCTCGAGGACATCTACGTGAGCGGTTGGGTCGCGCTGAACGCCGACGATCCGAACCCGCCCGGGTTCGAGCTCCCGGGACAGCAGGGTCCCGTGCTCCTCCACGAGCTCGGGCACCTGATGGGGCTCGGTCACGTCCGCCCGTTCGGCGAGATCATGCATCCGGCCGGCGGCGGGATGGTCGACCTCGGTCCCGGCGATGAGGAGGGGCTCCGTCAGCTCGGCGCCTCGCAGGGTTGCCTCGAGGTGCTGGAGCCGATCGACGCGTGATGGCAGGTGCAACAGCCCCCCAAGTCTCCTACGGACAGCGGTCTTGTCGCCGCGCGACGGTTCCGCTAGCGTGTTGCACCTGCGAATGATCCGTACGCGCGAAGCCGGCACCGTGGGGGCGATGATCCCCGACCGCGTCTGCTGTCCCCGCTGACCGAGGGGCGGCCTCGCCGCCGCGCACCACCGCACCGCACAGCCCTCACCGACCAGACCAGGAGGTTCCCGTCGTGGACACGATCACCGCCACCGTCGACGCGAAGGACCAGTCGTGCCCCGGGCCGCTGGTCTCGCTGGCCAAGGCCCTGAAGGACGCGAAGAGCGGCGATCTCTTCGAGCTCCTCGCCACCGATCCAGGGTCGAAGAGCGACGTCCCCAGCTGGGCGGAGCTGAGCGGCAACGAGCTGCTCGACGCGGGCCAGGGCGCAGACGGTGTCTACCGGTACGTCGTCCGGAAGCGGTGAGGTCGATGGCCGCGACCCACACCGATCTGATCGCCGAGCTCCGACTCGCCGAGCTCCTGCAGCGCGTCGAGGCGCTCGAGGAGGCGGACGCGAAGCGGATCGAGAAGAAGAACAAGCTCACGATCGTCGCCTGGGGCGGCGACCTCGACCGGATCTGGCCGACCACGATCCTGGCCACCACTGCGGCCGCCTCCGGGATGGAGTCCTCCGTATTCTTCACGTTCTGGGGGCTGTTCGCGATCGTGAAGCCGGACGTGCGGATCACGGGCTCGAACTGGATGCAGCGGATGATGTCGATGATGAACCCGGGGTCGGCCGAGAAGGCGAAACTCAGCCGCTACCAGTTCGCCGGCGCGGGACCCGCGATGTTCAAGAAGCTCGCGAACGATCGCCACGTCGCCAAGCCCGAGGAGCTGATCGAGACCGCCAAGGATCTCGGCGTCCGGTTGATCCCCTGCCAGATGACGATGGATCTGCTCGGCCTGCAGGAGGAGGACCTGCTCGACGGCCTCGAGGAGCCGATCGGCGCCGCCACGGCGATCGCCGAGATGCGCGAGGCGGCCGTCAGCCTGTTCATCTAGAGCGGCGCCGGGACATCCTCCGCCGCCTCGTAGGCTGGAGCCATGTCTCGCCTCGCGGACGAGGTCCGCAAGACGTTCTCGTCCATGCACGTCTCCAGGAACTTCCGGCTGTTCTTCGTCGGGCAGCTGATCTCGGTCTCCGGGACGTGGGTGAACGCGACGGCCAGCGCCGTGCTGGTCCTGCACCTCACCGACAGCGGCGTGGCGCTGGGGGTCATGTCCGCGCTCCTCTTCCTCCCCGTCCTGCTCTTCGGCGTGTTCGGGGGCACCCTCGCGGATCGCTTCGACAAGCGCCGGATCCTGCTGTGGTCGAACGGGGTGTACGCGGCGCTCGCCGCGATCCAGCTCGCGCTCGTCGCGACCGGGGCGATCGAGGTGTGGATGGTGTTCGTGATCGCGTTCCTGAACGGACTCGTGTACGCGGTGGAGCCTCCGACCCGGCAGGCGTTCTACGTGGAGCTCGTCGGGGAGGAGCACATCACGAACGCGATCAGCCTGAACAGCGCCGTCTTCACGGGCACCCGCGTGCTCGGCGGCGCGATCGCCGGCCTGATGATCGACGCGTTCGGCCTGTGGTCGCCGTTCCTGCTCGACGCGGTCTCGTACGTCGCCGTGATCGTCGCCCTGATGGCGATGCGCGGAGACGACCTGCACGTCCAGCCGAGGGCCCAGCGCGAAGGTGGCCTCGTGCGAGCGGGGATCCGGTACGTCTGGGGATCGCGGGAGCTGCGGATCCCGCTGCTCGTGATGGCGATCGTCTACCTGGTCACGTTCAACTTCAGCGTGATCGTTCCGCTGCACGCGTACCGGACCTACCGGGGATCGGCGCAGGACATCGGCTGGCTCTTCGCGGCCGTGGGGTTGGGCGCGTTCATCGGCGCGATCGCGATGGCGAACCGCCAGCCGTCGCCGAACCTACGGCGGCTCGGGCTCTTCTCGGTGGCGTTCGGGGCGACCATGGCGGTCTCCGGCGTCGTGCCGGCGTTCTGGATGGCGATGGTGGCGATGGTGGCCGTCGGCTACGCGTCGATGCTGTTCGCGATCACCGCGAACTCCACGCTGCAGCGGTTCACGCGCCCGGAGATGCGCGGTCGCGTGATGGCGCTCTACACGACGATCTTCCTGGGAAGCACCGCGATCGGCGGGCCGATCACCGGGTGGGCCGGGGAGCGGTGGGGGGCTCCCGCGACGCTCGTCGCGAGCGGGGTGGTGGCCCTGGCGGCCGGGGCGCTCGCCCTCCGGGCGGCCGCCACGACCACCACGGCCACCACCGGGGGATCGGACGCCCGACCCGCCGAGCCCGCTACGGAAGGAACTGCTGCTCGATCCGGGTGATCCGGCCTCCGTCCACCCGGAACCACCAGGCGGCGTCCTTCCCCGGGTAGTCGGTCGGGTCCTGCCCGAGGATCGACCCGAGCCACGCGTCGACGTCCCCGTCCTGGAGGTCGCAGCACCGGTCGACCGGGATGTAGCGCACGACGACGATGTCGCCCAACGGCAGCGTCCGCAACCGTGGGTTCTCGTTGACGATGTAGATGTCGTTCACGACCTCGTCCCCGCGCTCGGCCGCCTCCTGCTCCGCTCGCTCGCCCCGGTAGAAGTACCCGAGATCGAACGTCACGGTCGACGGCCGGTCCCCGCGCCGGGCCGCGTCGGTCACGTACACGAAGTGCCGGCCGTCGGCGAGGACCGGCGACGCGGACGGCTGGGCGACGGGCGTCTCCGAGGGCGTCTGGGCCGGCGTCGGCGACGGGGTGGCGGCGGGCGTGGGCGACGACGTCGGGTCGAGCGTCGGGATCGAGCCCTCGGTCGCCCGCCCGTCGTCGCTCGAGCGCGCGATCAGCGCGCCGGAGCCGATCGCCGACAGCGCCAGGACGATCGCCCCGACCACCAGCAGGGTCCGCTCGCGCGCCTCGTTCACGCCCCGCCGTCCGCGTCCCGGAGAGCGACACCCGCCGACGGGTCCGTGAGGGGTCGTTCGCCCTCGCGGTCCAGCCGCCACGTGCCGTCGGGCTCGGGTCGGCTCACGTCGAGCTCGGTGCCGTCGGCGAGCGCCAGCCGGAACGCGAGTCGGCGCTCGCCGTCGCGCTCCTCGCGCCACGTCCGGACCATCGCGACCGGCTCCTCGGCGCCGCCCCATACGATCGAGCGCGGCGTCTCGTCGGCTCGAGCGCCCGCCGCGAACCGGATGCGGAGCGCGGGTTCGCGCCCGTACCAGCGCAGGAGGATCGGCGCCCAGACCAGGAACACGATCCCGACAGCGGCGATCGACCCGGGCACGCCGAGCGCGGGGACCATCGGGATGACGAACGCCGCGGCGAGCACACGCGCGAGGTTGTAGACGACGTCGTACACGCTGAACACGCGGCCCCGGTAGCCGTCGGGGATCGCCTCCTGGACCATCGTGTCCACCGAGATCTTCTTCCACGCGAACGTGAGGCCCACGGCGAAGCTCGCGAGCAGGACGCTCCAGTCCGTGATCAGGAACGAGACGCCGAGGAGGACGACACCGCCGGCGAGGAACGCGCCCGCCACGATCCGAGGCTTCGAGAACCGGTCCTCGAGCGACCCCACGGTGAGCACCCCGAGCAGGACGCCGATCCCGCCCGCGCCGATCAGGTTCGAGAACGACGCGACCCCCTCGCCGAAGCGCTGGCGGAACACGACGAGCGAGATCACGAGCACCACGCCCTGCCCGACCTGGTCGATCGTGATCGACGTGATCGGGCCGACGGCGCGGGGACTCCGGAGGAGCCGGAGCGCGCCGTCGGCGAACTCGACCCCGACCCGACGGAGCTGGTGCCGCAGGAGCTCGGGATCCTCGGGCTTCGTGTGCGGCTTCAACGACGACGCGATCCGCGACGCGACCCACGACGAGATCGCCCAGCCGACGGCGGCCGCGGCGACCACCGGCACGGTTGGCGCGCCGACGCCGGCTGCATCCAGGGCGTCCACGACGCGTCCCCCGACGAACACGCCCGTCAGCAGCGCGACCGTGCCGCCGACCGTGGCCACGGAGTTCGCGACGAGGAGATCCTGGTGCGGCACGACGCGCGGGACGATCGCGGCCGCGGTCGACAGGAAGAACCGGTTCACCGAGAGCACGAGCAGGGCCCCGACGTACAGGAGGGCGCTGTCACCGAGCGGATCGAGGAGGACGAAGCCCGCGAGGACCGCCTTGGCCAGTGGGGCGAACACGAGGATCCGGCGACGCCGCCATCGATCGATGAAGACGCCGGTGAACGGCCCCAGGATCGAGTACGGCAGCGCGATCACGAGCGTCGCCTTGAGGAAGCCGACCGCGGTGTCGTGCTCCTCGGGCGCCAGGAACACGACGGACGCGACGAGAGCGGCCTGGAAGAGTCCGTCCGAGGACTGGCTCACGAGCCGGATCCCCACGAGCCTGCGGAAGTCGGGGCTCGCGAGCGCCCCGCGGATCCGCGCCAGGCTTCCGGGTCCGGTCCTCACCGAGCCGTCAGGCTATCGGCGCGGCGGCAACGTTCGCGTCAGGCGTCCGCGGACCGGACGTCGAAGAACCGCGTCCAGTCCTGATCCTCCGCGTGGCCGTTGCCGAGGATGAAGCTCTCCACCATGTCGCGGGCGGCGTCGTCGGAGAACTGCACCGGCGGCGACTTCATGAAGTACGCGCTGGGGCCGATCAACGGCCCGCCGATGCCTCTGTCCATCGCGAGCTTGGCGGTGCGCACCGCGTCGATCACGACCCCGGCGGAGTTGGGCGAGTCCCAGACCTCGAGCTTCATCTCGACGGAGATCGGCACGTCGCCGAAGTTCCGACCCTCGAGCCGGATCATCGCCCACTTGCGGTCCTCGAGCCACGGCACGTGGTCCGAGGGACCGATGTGGATCCGATCCTTCTCGAGCGGGACGTCGAGCTGCGACTGGACCGATTGGGTCTTCGAGATCTTCTTCGAGGTGAGCCGCGAGCGCTCCAGCATGTTCATGAAGTCCATGTTGCCGCCGAAGTTCAGCTGGTAGGTGCGGTCGAGCTCCGCCCCGCGATCCTCGAACAGCTTGGCGAGCATGCGGTGCGTGATCGTCGCGCCGACCTGGGACTTGATGTCGTCGCCGACGATCGGCAGCCGCGCGTCGCCGAACGCGCGGGCCCACGTCGGATCCGACGCGATGAAGACCGGCAGGCAGTTCACGAAGCCGGCCCCGGCGTCGATCGCGGCCCGCGCGTAGAACCGGGCGGCCTCCTCGGAGCCCACCGGCAGGTACGAGATCACCACGTCCACCGCCGCGTCCCGGAGGACCTGCGCGACGTCGACCTCGGGCTCGTCGGACTCCGTGATCGTGTCCCGGTAGAACTCCCCGAGCCCGTCGAGCGTCCGTCCGCGGCTGACCGTGACGCCGAGCGGCGCCACGTCGGAGAAGCGGATCGTGTTGTTCGGCTCGGAGAAGATCGCCTCGGCGACGTCCCTGCCGACCTTCTTGCCGTCGACGTCGAACGCGGCCACGACCTCCACGTCGCGCACGTGATACCCACCGAGCTCTACGTGCATCAGCCCGGGGACCTTCGCGGTGGGATCGGCGTCTCGGTAGTAGGCCAGACCCTGGACGAGCGACGAGGCGCAGTTGCCCACGCCCACGATCGCGATGCGGACCGTGCTCACGAGATGCGCTCCTTTCGGCGGGCTCCGGTGTCGCCGGTCGAGCCCGTCTGTCCTCGGGCTGCCGCTTCGCTGCTCGAGCCCGTCCTTCCGCGAAGCGCCGCGCGGCGGCGCTTCAGCCCCCCGGTGCTGACGTTCTTGGTGCGCTCGGCGGCGATCAGGCCGTCGAGCCAGGCGATATCCGACTCCGTGGTGATGCGGTTGTGCTCGACGAGCGCGCGGCCGTAGTCATCGGTCCTCCCGGCGCGCAGGGATCCGCCGATCGTGGCGAGCCTCGCGTGCAGCGCCTGGCGGCGGCGCTCCAGCAGCCGGATCCGGGTCTCCGGCGGCAGGTACCGGAAGAACGCGAGGCGCATCCGGAACCGGGCATCCTCCGTCTGGGTGTCCTGCGGCGGTGCCTGGAGCAGCTCGAGGAACACCCGCTCGCCCGACGGGGTGATCCGGTAGACCTTCTTCCGCCGGGCACCGCGCTGGTCGCCGGCCTCGGACTCGATCGCGCCCTCGCGCTCGAGCCGACGGAGCGTGGGATACAGGGACCCGTACGAGACCCGCCACAAGCCGCCCAGCGACTCGCCCAGCTCCCGGGAGAGCTGGTAGCCGTGCATCGGCCGGTCCTTGAGCAGGCCCAGCACCGCCAGTTCGATCACGTTCCGCTCCCCTCGTCCATCCTCGAGTGCGTCGTATATATCGACTCGGTATATCGACTCGATATATACACCCGGGAAGAGGTTTCGTCAACCAGCGTCGGCGGATCGGACGGCCGGCGCGGGACGCCGGCCGCCGGCCAACGCCAGCAGCGCTCCCAGCAGGCCGAGGCCGACGCAGGCCACCCACACGCCCTTCGGCGACACCTGGTACAGGGCGGCGCCGGCGATCGGACCCACGGTGAACCCCAGCCCGTACGTGATCCCGAGCGAGCTCTGGTAGCGGCCTCGGAGGTGGGCCGGCGCCCGGTCGGCCACGAACGCGGCGGCGCTCGGGGACGCGAACATCTCACCGAACGTCCAGACGACGAGCGCCAGGGCCATCCCCACGTAGGTCACGAACAGCGCGTAGCCCCCGAATCCCACACCGGTGAGCAGGATCCCGAGGGCGATCATCCGGGTCCGCGCCTGTCGGAGCGCGATCGCCGTCACGGGAAGCTCGAGGAACGCGACGAGGAAGCCGTTCAGAGCCTGGAGGACGCCGTAGACGGCCGCCTCGAAGCCGAGGTCGCGGACCCACAGCGGGAACGTCGAGAACGCCTGCGAGTAGATCAGCGAGCTCACGAAGATCCCGGTCAGAACGAGTAGGAATCCCCGGTCCCGGAGGATCGCGGAGAACGCGCCGCCGACGTCGCGTTCCTGCGCTCTCGACGTGCGCGTTCCGTGCGGAAGCGCGAGGAGCGAGATCACGCCGAAGATCGCGGACGTGGCGGCATCGGCCACGAACAACGCCGTGAACGATCGCTCGGCGACGAAGCCGCCGACCGCGAGCCCGATCGCCCACGCGAGGTTGAACATCAGCCGGTTGAAGGCGTAGGCGGCGACCCGGTGCTCGCTGGGAACGATGTCGGCGATCAGCGCGGCGGAGGCGGGTCGGTGCAGCTCCGCAGAGAACGAGTAGAGGACGACCACGAGGAACACGGACGGGAGCGAACGAGCCTCGAGCAGCAGCAGCACCAACGCGGCGGACGTGAGCATCGATAGGGCGATCGCGTTGCGCCGCCCGATGCGGTCGGTGAGGAGGCCGCCGGTGAACTGGGCGGCCACGCCGCCGATCCCGTACCCGGTGATCGCGAGCCCGGCCTCGGCGGGCGAGAGTCCCTGCCGGGTCAGGTAGAGCGCGAGGAAGGGGAAGACGAAGCTGCCGAGACGCAGCACGAACGTGCCCGCGAAGAGGATCCAGGCGGTGCGCGGTAACGCCCGGAAGCTGTCGCGGAGGCGAGGGTGGGACCCGGCGGGCGTGCTCACCTCCGGCCGGGCCGGTGGTAACCGGCGACGGACGGAGAGACGTCGAGCCCTTCGCGGAGGTCGGGGGCGGCCTCGGGTGTTCCCGGCGTGGTCACGAGCGGCAGCACGCCCGCCCAGACGGGGAGGTCCTTGTCCTCCTCGAAGTCCTTGGGCGGCCCGGTGCGGATCTTGGCGGAGGCCTCTTCGAGCGGGACCGCGAGCAGGAGGGTCTTCTTGTACTCCTCGTCCGTCGGCATCCGCGCCTCATCCTCCCGTCCGGGGGCGACATGCGAGGCGATGGCCCTCGCCGCGACGTGCAGCTCCTCGGGATCGGTGACCTCCCGCGCCCTCCCGAACACGACGACCGAGCGGTAGTTCATCGAGGATTCGAAGAGACTGCGGGCGAGGACCAGACCGTCGACGATCGTCGCCACGATGCACACCTCCGCCCCGGCCTTCAGCGCCTTCCATGCGCGGGCGCCTCGGGAACCGTGCACGTAGATCGTGTCGCCGACCCGCGCGTGGATCGTCGGGAGGCAGCGGGGCGCGCCACCCCCGTCGTTGAAGGCGACGTGGCAGATCAATGCCTCGTCGAGGATCCCGTCGATCGTCTCGCGGTCGTAGACGCCTCGCTCCGGGAGGCGGTGGACCTGCGTGCGCTCGGTCGGCGCCGGCATGCGGGAGAGCATCCCACAGCGGGCCGACCCCACCGGGTACCGTCGGGACATGGACAGGATGCGCGCGTTCGCGGTGCTGTCGGTCCCGCTCGCGCTCGCCCTCGTGGCGCTGTCCTGCTCGAGCACGGACGCGGATCGGACCGGCCCGTCCTGCCCGGAGGGCACCACGGGTCGGACCTCGGCCAGCGAGGTCGAGGGCGAAGGATCCGAGACGCGTGAGGACGCGATCCGCGCGGAGCTGGCGGAGATCGGGATCGAGGCCTCCGACGACGCGGTCACGGCCGGCGTGATCGCCGCCGGTCCGGGCGAGGACGCCGGGACCGAGGTCGTGGCGGTCGAGACGGACGACGGCTCGACCGCCACGTTCACCCTCGCACCCCTCGATCCCGGCTGGGCCGTGGAACGCTCCGAGTGGTGCGCGGCGGAAGCCGCGTGAACGGCCCCCAGGTATAGACTCGGCGCCGCAAGAGGTTCACGCGCCCGAGCGGCCGCTTCGGCGGCCGGAGGGTCGGGAGGTCGATGCCTCGCGATCCGAAGAGGGAAGCCGGTGGGAATCCGGCACGGTCGCGCCACTGTGACCGGGGAGCGGACCCGACAGGACCACTGGGCGTCGAGCCCGGGAAGGGTCGGGCGAGCGGGGATCCGGTAGTCAGGAGACCTGCCCGAGCGCGTCAGGACCGTCGCCTTCGCGTGAAGGGAGACGCGCCATGTTCCACGGCTTCGTCGGCGGCCTCGCCGCCGTTCTGCTCCTCCTCGCATCGTGCGGGGAGTCGGCCATGCCTCCGGCGGTTCCGGCGAGCCCGTCGTCGGCCGGTGGGGTCGTGTACCCCTTGATGCTCGACACGCCGAACGGGCCGCTCACGATCGAGGACCGACCGCAGCGGATCGTGTCGCTCTCGCCGACCGCGACCGAGATGCTGTTCGAGATCGGCGCGGGAGACCAGGTGGTGGCGGTCGACGACCAGTCGAATTACCCGGAGGGCGTCCCGACGACCGACCTCTCCGGCTACGAGCCCAACGTCGAGGCGATCGCGTCCTACGAGCCCGATCTCGTGGTGTACGCGACCGAGCCGGGAGACCTCGGCTCGTCGCTCGAGGGCCTCGGGATCCCGGCGCTGCTGCAGCCGGCCGCGGCCACGCTCGAAGAAGCGTACGGGCAGATCGAGCAGCTCGGCGAGGTGACGGATCACGTTGCCGAGGCCACGGACGTCGTGGCCGAGATGAGGACCGACATCGATGCGATCGTCGCGACCGTCTCCGGTGACGAGGGGTTGACCTTCTACCACGAGCTCGACGACACCTATTACTCGGTCACGTCATCCACGTTCACGGGCCAGCTCTACGAGATGGTGGGGTTGGTCAACATCGCCGACGAGGCGAAGGGCGCGGGTGGCGGCTACCCCCAGCTCTCCGCCGAATACATCATCGACGCCGATCCCGATCTCATCTTCCTGGCGGACACGAAGTGCTGCGGCCAGTCGCCGAGCACCGTGTCGAGGCGACCCGGCTGGGCTGGGATCAGCGCCGTGGAGCGAGGTGACGTGATCCCGCTCGAGGAGGACGTGGCGCAGCGTTGGGGTCCGCGTGTGGTCGAGTTCTTGGAGCGGATCGCGGGCGCGGTCGACGAGGCGAAGGCGGCCGCGGCGTGACGCGCCGGACCCGGGCGGTCGTCCTCGGCGTCGTCGTGCTGATCGTCGCGTTCATCGCGGGCCTGCTCGTCGGCCCCGTCCCCATCGCGCCGGCGGACGCGCTCGGCTGGCTCTTCCCCTTCGGTGAACGGCCACCCGGGCTCAGCGAACAGCAGGCCACGATCCTCACGGACCTCCGCCTCCCTCGAGTCATCGTCGCGGGACTCGTCGGGGCGGCGCTCTCGGCGTCAGGCGCCGGATACCAGGCCGTGTTCCGGAACCCGCTGGCCGATCCCTACCTCCTGGGCGCCGCGGCGGGGGCGGGGCTCGGCGCGACGCTCGCGGTCGTGTTCGGCCCGTCGTCGGCGTTCGCATTCGCCGTGCCCCTCGCGGCCTTCGTGGGCGCGTTGGCCGGGGTCGGGCTCGCCTACGGCCTCGGTCGCTCCGGGCTGGGTGGTCGCTCGACGACGAGCCTGATCCTGGGGGGTGTCGCCGTCGCCTCCTTCCTCACCGCGATCCAGACCCTGATCCAGCAGCAACGGTCCGACACGCTCCGCCAGGTGTACTCGTGGATCCTCGGCCGGCTCGGCACGACCGGATGGGACGACGCGCGGATCGCGCTGCCGTCGGTGGTGATCGCCGTGACGATCCTGTGGCTCGTGCGTCGACTCCTCGACGTGATCGAGGTCGGGGAGCTCGAGGCGGAGAGCCTCGGTCTCCACGTCGGCCGCCTCCGGATCGTCGTGGTGGTGGCCGCGTCGCTCGCGACGGCCGCCGCCGTCTCCGTGGCGGGGCTGATCGCCTTCGTCGGGATCATCGTTCCCCACACCGTCCGCTTGCTCGCGGGCAGCTCGTATCGACAGGTGCTCCCGCTGTCCGTCCTGTTCGGGGCCTCGTTCCTGATCCTGGTCGATCTCGTCGCGCGGACCGCCATGGCGCCGGCGGAGATCCCGATCGGCGTGCTGACCGCGTTCCTCGGCGCGCCGTTCTTCGTGTTCGCGCTCCGCCGGAGCGGGGGCCGAGCCGCGTGAGCGCGCCCCTCGAGGCGCCGACGTCGGCCGCGACCGCGCGCCACCTCGGCGTGCGCCTCGCCGGGCGGTCGATCGTCCGCGACGTCACTCTCGACATGCCGCAGGGGGCGTGGGTCTGCATCGTCGGCCCCAACGGTGCGGGCAAGACGACGTTGCTGCACGCGATCGCGGGCCTGATCCCGTTCGAGGGAGAGGTGGAGCTCCGGGGACGGCCGCTCCGCTCGTACGGGCGACGCGAGCGGGCCCGGAACGTGGCGCTCGTGCCGCAGCAGCCGGTGATGCCGGACGGGATCACGGTCGGGGAGTACGTGCGACTGGGGCGCACGCCGCACCTGGGTGTCCTGGGAGCGGAGCTTCGGGAGGACGTCCTGGCCGTGGAGGCGGAGATCGGCCGGATGGACCTGCGATCTGCGGTGGATCGCCGACTGGACTCGCTCTCCGGCGGCGAGTTCCAGCGAGTGGTGATCGCGCGCGCGCTGGTACAGGAGGCCCCGCTGCTCTTGCTCGACGAACCGACGACGGGCCTGGACCTCGGACACCAGGTGGGGATGCTCGAGCTCGTCGAGGAGCTTCGACGGACGAAGGGGATCACGGTGTTGTCGACGATGCACGACCTGACGTTGGCCGGCCGGTTCGCGGACCGATTCGTCCTGCTGTCGCAGGGCCGGGTCGTCTCCGCCGGGCCGCGGAGCGACGTGCTCGACGCCGCCGTGATCGCCGAGCATTTCGGGGCGAGCGTTCGGGTGCTCGGCGACGGGGAGGTCGGCTGGGCGGTCGTCCCGGTGTCGGGGGGCGAGGCGTGACGGGCGACCCCACCGTGCCGCCCGTCGACCCGCCTCCGATCCCGCGCGGCCGAGTGCCCTCGCGTGTGCTCGTCCACACGGGGGACGGGAAGGGCAAGACGTCCGCGGCGATGGGGATCGTGATGCGCGGAGCCGCGCGTGGATGGCGCGTCGCGGTGTTCCAATTCGTGAAGGACGATCGCTGGCGGACCGGGGAGGAGTCCTCGGCTCGCGCGCTCGGTGTGGACTGGTGGTCGGGTGGCGACGGGTTCACGTGGGACTCGGAGGACCTCGACCGGACCGAGCGGGTCGCGCGAGCGGCGTGGGATGCCGCTCGCGCGGCGATCGCCGCCGGCGAGCACCACCTGGTGGTGCTCGACGAGGTCACGTATCCGATCAACTGGGGCTGGATCGCGATCGACGACATGGTCGCGGCGATCCAGAGCCGACCATCCCACGTGAACGTCGTCGCTACGGGTCGGGACGCACCGTCGGCGCTGTGCGACATCGCCGACACCGTCACCGAGATGGCCAGCGTCAAGCACGCGTTCGACGAGGGGATCGGCGCGACGCGCGGGATCGAGTTCTGATGTCGCTGAGCGTGCTGCTCGGCGGCGCACGGGCTGGCAAGTCGGCCATCGCGGTCCGTCTCGCGTCGACGTCGGGACGTCCGGTCGTCGTGGTCGCGACCGCAGAAGCTCGCGACGAGGAGATGGCGGAGCGGATCCGCCGCCATCGCGAGGATCGACCCGCCGACTGGACGACGCTCGAGGTGCCGCTCGGTCTGTCCGATGCGATCGGGGGCCTCGCCGGCGACGCGTGCGTGATCCTCGACTGCCTCTCGCTCTGGGTCTCGAACGAGATGGAGGCAGAGAAGGAGGATGACGCGATCGTCGAACAGGCTCGGACCGTCGCCCGCACGCTGGCGGCGCGTGACGCCCCGACCATCGTGGTCAGCAACGAGGTCGGGCTCGGGATCGTGCCGATCAACGATCTGGCGCGCCGGTATCGCGACGTGCTCGGTCGGGTGAACGTCGCGTTCGTCGACGCCGCCGACGCCGCATATCTCGTCGTGGCCGGGAGAGCGCTCCCGCTCGAGGAGCCGACGTTCACATGATCGCGGTGACCTCGCTCGCGGGTACGGTCGCCTCGATCCCCGCGGCCGACGACGCGGCCGCTCGGCGGACCGCGCGGCGGCTCGAGGCGAAGGCGAAGCCACCGGGGAGCCTAGGCGGACTGGAGTCGCTCGCGTGCCGGCTCGCGGCGATCCGGGGCCGCGTTCCCGGGGCGGAGCTCACGCCGGCGATCGTGGTCGCGGCGGGCGATCACGGCGTGTGGGAGGAGGGGGTGAGCCGGTACCCCCGAGAGGTGACGGCGCAGATGCTCGTGAACTTCAGCGAGGGTGGCGCCGCGGTCTCGGTGCTCGCCCGGGGTGCCGGTGCGGGGCTCGTCGTCGTGGACGCCGGGGTGATGGATCCGAAGCCCGTCGCCGGCATCAGGTCGGCCGTCGTGGAGGGTCAGCGCGGGACCCGGAACATCGTGACGGGACCCGCGATGCCCGCGACCGTGGCGGAGGGGTTGATCGAGGAGGGGATCGCGCTCGCCGCCGAGCTCACGGACGACGGCATCGACCTGATCGGCGTGGGCGACATGGGGATCGCGAACACGACGGTGGCGAGCGCCCTGTGCGCGACGCTCCTCCCCGCGACACCGGCGTCCGCCTGCGGCCCGGGGACGGGGCTCGACGAGGCCGGCGTCGGCCACAAGGTCGCGGTCGTCGAGGCCGCGCTCGCGGCCAACGGGCTGCTTCGAGACGGCGACACGCCGGATCCCCTGCACGCGCTGGCGGCGATGGGCGGTCTGGAGATCGCGTTCCTCGTCGGCGTGATCCTCGGCGCGGCCGCGCGGCGGGTGCCCGTCCTGCTCGACGGGTTCGTGACCGGCGCCGCCGCGCTCGTCGCGGTCGGGCTGGCCTCCGCCGCGAACGACGCGCTCATCGCGGCGACGCGTTCGCCGGAGCCCGGCCATCGGCTCGTCCTCGATCGCCTCGGGCTCGACCCGTTGCTCGATCTCGGTCTCCGACTCGGCGAGGGGTCGGCGGCCGCGCTCGCGGTCCCGCTGGTCCGATCCGCCGGCGCGATCGTCGAGCGGATGGCGACGTTCGAGTCCGCGGGGGTCGGTCGTGCGTGATCGGGCCCGCCCGGCGATCGCGGCCCTCGGCTTCCTGACCGCCGTGCGGGTCGGACGGCGCACCCCGATCTCGGCTGGGGATCTGCGGCGAGGGGTGGCGTTCTTCCCTCTCGTCGGCGCGCTCGTGGGCGCGCTGATGGGCGTCGTCGCGTGGGCCGTCGCGCACGTGCTCCCGCCCGTGCCCGCGGCGATCCTCGGCGTGGCGGCGGCGACCGCGGTGACGGGCGCGCTCCACCTCGACGCCCTCGCCGACACGGCGGACGGCGTGGGAGCGTCGCTCGCGGGCGGCGATCCAGCGGAGGCGATGTCGGACCCCCGCCTCGGGACATGGGGCGGTGCGGCCTTGGTGCTCGACCTCCTCCTGAAGGTCTCGGTGCTGGTCGCCGTGCTGACGACGGGCACGTTCCCGTGGCCCACCGTGGCGGCCGGCGCGCTGTCCCGCACCTCGCTCGTCGCGCTCGCCTGGGCGGTTCCGTACGGGGGTCCGGACGAGGGGACGGGCGCGTGGACGCGCGGCATCGACCGACGCGCCTGCCTCGCCGGGCTCGGCGCCGGCGCCGCGATCTGCCTCCTCGCCGTCGGTGTGCGGGCCGTGCCGATGGCGACCGTCGCCGCGCTCGTGTGCCTGCCGATCGCAGGGTGGTCGAGGAGCCACCTCGACGGGATGCGAGGAGACACGTTCGGCGCCGCGGCGGAGTGCACTGAGACGCTCGCGCTCACGGCCTCGCTCCTCGCGCTCTAGTCGGTCCTGCCAGGTGCGTCTGTCGTCCTACGTCGCAGGCCGGGGCCGATCCCGGCGGTCTCCGGGAAGATCTACCCCCGCTGCTCCTTGAGGTAGCGCTCGATCTCCTGGGCGAGCTCGTCCCCGGAGGGCATGCGCTCTTCGCTCGTGAGGGACTCGAGCCGCTCGAGGTACTCGCGGGAGTCGTCGTCCTCGGCGATCGCCTCGTCCAGTCGCTGGCGCTGGCTGACGGCCTCGTCACCCAGCTTCCCAAGCGGGAGCGTGACGCCGAGGTGTCGCTCCAGATGCTCGAGCAGCGCCACCGTGGCGGGGGCGTACGCGGAGACCCCGATGTAGTGCGGGACCTGCGCGTAGAACCCGACCGCGGGGATCCCGGAGCCCGTGACGGTCATCTCGACCGCTGACAAGGCCGCGGCGGGGACCCGGAGGATCCCGCCCGGCCCCTGCTGCTCCCCGTGACGCAGAGCCGCGCCGACCGAGGCGGTCGCGAGCACGGGGACCGCACGTGTGTGCGGCACCGCGGCCGGGATCGCGCCCAGGCTGATCCATTCGACCACGCCGAGCCGATGCGCGAGCTGGCGGACGTCGTCGCCCAGCTGCTTCCACTTGTAGTCGGGCTCCGGCCCCACGAGCACGAGGAGGTCGCGCCCCCCGACGGACACGTGTCGCAGGACGATGTCGGGCCACTGCATCCTGGCCAGGACGCCGTCCACGACGTCCAGGACCGGCCGCCGAGCCCGGTAGTCGTTCAGCGAGTCCACGTCGAAGGACGCGACCGGCTCCCCACCCTCGGCGATGTGGTTCGCGCAGGCCGTGGCCGCGCCGGCGGCGTCGATCCATCCGTCGAACGCGGCGATCATCACGGGCTCCGTTAGCATCGGCGCCGGGTCCCGGAGGCGATACAGGCTCACGCGTCGAGCATAGCCCTCGAGGCGGCAAGGCCCGGCCGGATGCCGGCGACGTAGAAGGGGCGTGGAGCTGATAGGGGGAAGTCGAGGACGACGGCTGCGAGTCCTCGCCGCCGCGGCGCTGTCGTCGCTCGGCGCGGCCTGCGCGGGGGACGTGATCGGCGACTTCCCGTCGCCACCTCCGCCGGCGTTCACGGCCACCCCCAGCGCGGAGGCAGACCACGGGATCCTGGCCGAGATCCCGGTCGACGGGAGCCCCTGCTTCCTCGCGGAGGCCGCGGACCGGATCTGGGTCTCGGCGTTCGACGGCGACGAGCTGCTGGAGATCGACCCCGAGACGAACGAGCTGGTCGGCGAGCACCGGATCCGCGGCGGTCCCTGCGGGATGCTCCTCCGAGACGGGACGCTCTGGATCGAGACCGGCACCGGGCTGGCCGCGTTCGACCCCGCCCGCGGTGAGGAGATCGACCGGATCCGGATCCCGGGCGGGGTCTTCGGCGTCCGGGACACGCCCACCGGATTCTGGGGCGTGGCCGGCCAGGGGGAACAGGTGCTCCAGATCGACCCGGACACGCGCGAGGTTGTCGGGCGCGTCGAGGTGGATGGGCCGCTGTTCGGCCTCGCGTTCGCCCGCGGCCAGATCTGGCTGGGAACGCGGGACGGGCTCGTCCGGATCGACCCGCAGACCCGGACGGTCGTCGACACGATCGACCTCGATCGGTTCGAGCCGCAGAGCCTCGCGATCGACGGCGACGTGATGTGGGTCTCGAGCGGGATCGAGGGGAGCGTCCTCCGTTTCGACCTGCGCGCGATGCGGGAACGCGACCGCCTGGAGGTCGACAGCTCGCTGTTCGGCGGGATCGTGATCGGCGACTCCTACTGGGTCTCCGGCAACGACGGGACGATCTTCCAGCTGGACGCGGACAGCGGCGACGTGGTCGACCAGATCGACCTCGTCGGCTTCGGTCCGATGCCGGGCGACGGCGACCTGTGGACCGTGGACTTCATCTCGAACTCGGTGTTCCGGCTCGACGAGCCGGCGGAGTGAGCGAGCCATTCGGCCGATGCCGGGCCATCCGGCCCGGGGTACGCTCCGGATGATGAGCGCACCGACCGGCAACGTGTTCCGGGTCCATCTGGCCGACCCCGGCGGACGGACGCGCGTGATGGACGTTCCCACCGAGGAGTTCGAGTCGACCGCACACGGGATCCTGCTCAGCGGGTGCACCGTGATCCCGTGGCATCGGGTGATCCGCTACACGCGCGAGACGACCCAGGAAGTCGACCCGTCCTTCCGCCGTCAGGCCGAGATGCGCGTGTGGGTCGACGACGGAACGGAGGGAGGCGAGACGCTCAAGGTGCGCGCGGATCGCTTCGAACAGGGGCAGTGGACCGTTGACCTCATCGTCGAACGGGCCCTGAACGTGGAGGGGGGGATCTTCCACGTGACGAAGATCCACGTGCCCTGGTCGCGGGTGCTGGAGTACGAGCGGCTGCCCGCCCCGGTCGACGTGCCGTCTCGCCCGGACTGACGGGCCGGGCGGCTCAGTCGTCGCCGCGATCGGCGGCGGACTCCTTCAGCACCGTTCGGAGCGTCGACATCGCGTTCATCGCGGGGGGGAACCCGGCGATCGTCGCGGTCTGGAGGATGACCTCTCTCACCTCCTCGGCCGTGAGGCCGGCCTTCAGCGAGGCTCGGAGATGTTGGGGGATCTGGGACGATCGCCCGGTCGCCACGAGCGCCGCGACCGCCGCGATCTCCCGATCGCGCAGCGAGAGGCCCGGCCGCGTGTACACGTCCCCGTAGGCGAACTCCACGATCGCCCGCCCGAGGTCGTCCAGCCCCTCGACCGCCGCCAGCGCCCGCTCGTCGTGCACCTCGAGGAACCGCTCCCGTCCCCGTTCGTACCTGTCGTCGCTCAACCGCTTCCCCCCTTCGCTCACGACCTCACGGGAAGTCTGGACGGAAACGGGGTCGAGCGAGCGACGAACCCCGCGTGCATGAGGAGGCTCTCATCCGGATATGGGTGAGATGACGCCCACGAGGGGGTGACGTGCCATAGCCTCGCGCAAGCAGGTGCAGGCGGCGAAGCGGAACATCCAGAGCGCCCAGCGAGCTGCGCGGAAGAACCGCACGATCTCGAAGCTACCGAAGAGCGTCCGTCGGGACCTCGGACGGCAGGCGGCCGCCGCACGCAGTCGCGGTGGCTCCCCGGGCCGGGCCCTGGAGGACGGGACGCGGGAGCAGCTGTACGAACAGGCGAAGAAGCAGAACATCCCGGGTCGGTCCCGGATGGGGAAGTGGGAACTGATCCGAGCGCTGCGCCGATCGCGATAGCGATCCGCGCTCCAGGACGGAGCGGCCGCCCGTCAGACGGGCGGTCGTTCCGTCCCCGGCCGATTCGTCTGGCCGGCCTCCTCGTCGAGGTCGGCCATCGTCTCGGCGCCGCCCTCGAGGGGCTCGAGCTCGTCCTCGGCCTTCTCGTCGTCGGGGCGCTCGGTCGCCGTGGGCGGGTTCTGGCCGAGTTCCTCCTCCGCGAGCTCGGCCTCCTCGGGCTGCCCGACGTCCATCGTGTCGCGATCGCGTTCTTCGTTCACGGCGACCTCCTCGGTAGGGCTCCTCGCACGGATACCCAGCGTCTCGGCCTGTGACACCCGAGCAGGATCGGAGTGTGACGTCGGATCAGCCGAACGACGTTTCGTGGCCCGGGCGCCATTTGATGCCGCAGCCCACGCTCGGGCGCTGATCGGCGGACGGTCGCTCTCCGAGGAGGACGGCGTCGATCGCGGCGCGGAGGTCCTTGCCGGTCACGGGGATGTCGTTCCGCGGACGGCTGTCGTCGAACTGCCCTCGATATGCGAGCCGCCGGTCGCGGTCGAACAGGAAGAAGTCCGGTGTGCAGGCGGCCGTGTACGCCTTCGCGACCTCCTGTGTCTCGTCGAAGAGATAGGGGAACGTGTAGCCGGCCTCGACCGCTTCGGCCGCCAGCCCCTCCGGGGCGTCCTCGGGATAGGTCTCGGGATCGTTCGCGCTGATCGCCACGATCGCGAGCCGAGGGTCCCGATCGCGGGCGAGCTCCGCGACTCCCGCGCGAACGTGCGCGACGTACGGACAATGCCGGCACAGGAACATCACGAGCAGCGCGTCGGCGCCGTCGAAGTCGTGAAGCGTGATGGTTCGCCCGGAGACCACGTCGGCCAGGGCGAAGTCCGGCGCCTCGGTACCGAGCGCGAGCATGGTGGAGGTGACGGCCATCTCCCTCATGCTACGAGCGACGGTCCCGAGTAGCCTTCGACTCCATGGCGAAGGCGAAGGAGCCGAGGCCGAAGGCGTTCATCGAGGCTCTCCCCGAGCCGCGACGCAGCGAGATCCGGGAGCTGGACGCGCTGATCCGGAAGACAGCGCCGAAGCTCGAGCCGTTCGTGTTGTCGGGGACGCTCGGCTACGGGCGATACCGGTACCGCGGCTCATCCGGACGCGAGGGTGAGTGGTTCCGGATCGGGCTCGCGAGCAACGAGGCATCGATCTCGCTCCACGTGATGGCTGCCGAGGCAGGCAGATACCTCGTCGAGGCGTACGCCGACCGGCTCCCGAAGGCCGAGATCGGCAGGGCGTGCGTCCGCTTCAAGAAGGTCCAGGACGTGGACGTCCGGGTCCTCAGGGACCTGGTCCGGAAGGGCTCGAAGCTCCCTCCGATGGGAGAGCTCGAGGGATGAACACGGTGACCGACCCCTCGTCGTCGCCGAGCCGGCGCAGGTAGGCGAACGACGCCGAGGCGGAGCGGACCGCGGCGTCGGTGCCCTGGCTCCACAGCGGCTCCGTCGAGACCGGCGTCCAGGTGACCTCGCGCTCCTAGTGGAGGGGTCCCGGGGAAGCGAGGGACCCTACGCGGCGAGCCCCTCTGCCCGGAGCAGCTCGATCATCGTGCGGGCGTCGCGGATCGCGGCGCCGGTCTGGTCGTTGTTGAAGTACAGGAACGCCTCGCCGGCCTCCGAGGCACCGATCCGCGACGCCCACCTTCGGAGCTTGTCGCGGCGATAGCCCGGTCCGCTCACCGTTCCCTGGTGGAACCTGACGTAGAGCCACCCGCCGAGGGCCGGCAGCGTGGCGTGCGCCCCGG
>DASUPO010000094.1:0-13111 GCA_036281075.1 Actinomycetota bacterium
CTACTCAGGCGAGACGGAGCCGGAGCGCCGGCTGGAGCTCGAGGACGCCCTGATCGCGAACGAGGTGAAGGCGCTCGTGGCCACCTCGGCCCTCGGGATGGGCTTCGACAAGCCGGACCTCGGCTTCGTGATCCACTACCAATCGCCCGGGTCGGCGATCGCCTACTACCAGCAGGTCGGCCGCGCCGGACGCGCGCTGCCGCACGCGCCGGTCGTGCTCCTGCGCGGGACGGAGGACCGCGACATCCAGGACTATTTCATCGGCTCGGCGTTCCCGTCGCGGGCGAAGGCCGAGGGGGCTGTGGGGCTGCTGGAGTCTGCTGCCGGCCCCGTCGCGGAGAGCGAGATCCTGTCGGCGGTGAACGTCGGCCAGATGCGCCTGCGGAACATGCTGAAGATCCTCGAGGTCGATGGCGCGATCGAGCGGGCCGGGAGCAAGTGGCGGCGGACGGGGGAGCCGTGGTCCTACGACGAGGAGCGCCAGCGGCGCGTGACCGAGGTCCGGCGGGCGGAGCAGGCCGCGATGGAGACCTACGGCCGAACCGGGAAGTGCCTGATGGAGTTCCTCCTGCAGCAGCTCGACGATCCCGGCGCCGAGCCGTGCGGGCGATGCATGGTGTGCACGGGCTCGTCGCCGGCGGTGGAGCTGGACGAGGCCGTCGTGGCGAAGGCGCGAGAGCACCTGCGGTGGGCGGAGTTGCTGGTCGAGCCCCGGCTGCAGTGGCCGAGCGGTCTCGCCGAACCGAAAGGTCGCATCCCCGAGGAGCTGCGGCTCCAGCCCGGACGAGCGCTGAGCGTGCTGAACGACGGCGGCTGGGGCGGGCTGGTGAAGAAGGGTCTCGCAGCGGGTGAGTTCTCCGACGCGTTGGTCCAGGCGGCGGCGGAGCTGGTCGGGAAGCGCTGGCGGCCGGATCCGCCGCCGACATGGGTGACGTGCGTTCCGTCGACGTCGCGCCCGGAAGTTATGGCCGGATTCGCGGACCGGCTCGCGGCGGCGGTCGGCCTGCCGTTCCGGCCGGTCGTGGTGAAGACCCGCGAGACGAGACGTCAGCTCGAGCTCGAGAACTCCCAGCAGCAGTTCTCGAACGTCTGGGGCGCGTTCGTGGTCGAAGGCGGTGTGCCGGCGGGGGAGCCGGTCCTGCTCGTCGACGACCTCGTCGACTCGCGCTGGACGCTGACGGTCGTGGGCGCCGCGCTCCTCGAGGCCGGCAGCGGCCCCGTCTCGCCCTTCGTCCTCGCGAAGTCAGTCAGTGACTAGGGCCCCTCACAGCCGGTGGTCTTGGTCGCGCTGAGGCAGACGTCGTTCCCGGCACCGCCGGCGGCCTGGTCCGCGCCGTCGCCGCCGTCCAGATGGTCGTCGCCGGCCCGGCCGGCGAGGTCGTCGGCGCCGGCGAGGCCCAGGAGCACGTTGTCGGCGCCGTTGCCGAGGATCGTGTCGCCGGCGCTCGTGCCCCAGACGTCCTCGAAGCCAAGGAGCGTGTCGGCCCCCGCGCCCGTCGCCGTCCCCGAAGCGAGGTCGACGGTGACGGGACCGGCGACATCGGAGAAGACGGCGATGTCGGCGCCACCTCGTCCGCGGAGCCGGTCGTCGCCGAGCCCGCCGACGATCTGGTTCCGAACGTCGCTGCCGAGGAGGACGTCGTCGTCTTCGGACCCCCAGACCCCCTCGATGCCCCGGAGCTCGTCCGCTCCCTGACCGGTGGCCGTCCCGGCCCGCAGGTCGACCGTCACCGGCACGGGGATCCGCGCGTACGAGGCGACGTCGGCCCCGCCGCCGCCGACGAGCAGATCGTTCCCGTCGTCGCCCGCGAGAACGTCCTGCGTGCCGGACCTGAAGTCGCCGGAGCCGAGCCCGAAGATCCTGTCGTCGCCGGACTGGCCGAACAGGCCGTTCGAGCCGCCGTCACCCTCGAGGACGTCGTCGAAGTTGGATCCGACGACGCCCTCGACGCCGACGAGCGTGTCCGAGCCGTGGCCCGTGGCCGCGCCGTCGCGCAGGGAGACCGAGACGCCGCCGGGCGCATCGAAGAACTGGGCCGTGTCGAGGCCGGGGCCGCCGTCGAGCCGGTCGTCGCCCGGACCGCCGATCAGACCCTCGGTGATGATCGCCACCCCGGCTCCCGCGAACAGGCGATCGTTGCCCGACCCACCGAAGAGCGAGTCGACGTCACCCTGACCGTGCAGCCGGTCCTGCCCCTGTTCGCCCAGCAACGTGTCGTCGCCGGCGCCGCTGCGCACCAGGTCGAAGCCGCGGCCGGCCGATACGAAGTCGGAGCCCTCTCCGGCGCAGACGAGGTCGTTGCCGTCGAGCGCGGTGATCGTGTCGTGCCCTCCGAGGCCGACGATCACGTCGGATCGGTTCGTGCCCGTCAGCTCGTCCGCGCGCCGGGTGCCGACGATCGTGGGCTCGATGCCGTCACACAGGGGCGGAGCTGGTGCGCCGAGTACGGTGAACGAGCTCGACCACACCAGGAGGAGCGTGATCGCGGCGGTGATGCGACGGATCGCTGACCTTCGGTTCGTCGGAGTGCCGCTCCCTAGGGTGGCGGGGGACGAGTTTTTCATATCGCATCCCGACGGCGGACGTCCAGCCACCGTCGCGTGCCGTCAGGCGACGACGTGATGAACAAGGTCGGGAGCAGGTGATCAGGCCGCGTGACTAAGCCCGTCGGCGGCCTCCCTGGCCCGCATGCTCGCGACCACGTCCCCGAACGAGAACGATCCGACCCACGCCCGCTCTTTTGCCGCTTCGACCCTGCGACGCTGCGCGATGACCGCGATGCAGATCAGAGCGATGACGGCGACGGATGCCCAGAGCCACGGGCTCGACAGCGAGCCTGCCAGGGACACCACGATCGGCGTGATACCCAGGGCGGTCAGGAACAGGAACACGTACCCGATGACGGTTCTTGGTCGGTGGACCATGCGTGCCTCCTCGATCTCGAGGAACCGGAGAAGGCAAGGTCGCGAGTTCGTCGCGCGTACGCCCTGTCTGGGGCGGTCCCGATGACTAACTCCTTCCAGTATCTCACTTCCAGCCGGCCGGCGGACCGCGGCCGCTCCGGTCTGCGCTTGCTCGAGGGTGTGACCGTCGTGGCTTCGACCGGAAGTCGTAGACTCAAGGAGACGCGATCCCCATCCATCGGAGGGGAGAAGCAGGAGCCACGGAGATCGCATCCGGCCGATTCCGTTCCGTCGCTGGTCCCAGCGCAGGCTCGATATCCCGAGCGGAGTGTCGCTCCCGATCCAGCTCACGTTGGCCCGTCGATCACGGGTCCGAAACCGATCGAAGGAGCACACATGCAGCACGTTCGCATCGCAACGTATGACATCAAGGACGGCACGTTCGATGAGCTGGCCCGCAGCGCCCGTGATGGCATGCTGCGCACGTTCCAGGAGCAGCCCGGCTTCATCCGGTACGGCGTCGCGGATCTCGGCGACAGGAAGTTCGTCGCGCTGAGCCTGTGGGAGTCCCACAAGGAGGCCGATGCGTCGGTCCCGGTGGCCGAACGCTGGGTGCGCGAGCATCACGGCGACAAGGTCGAGCTCCGCTCGACGCAGATCGGGGACATGGCCTTCTTCGAGGGAGTGCCCGCGAAGGTCTGACCTCGAGAGACGCCGCCGCATCGCTTTCCTGCAGGGTGCGGCGGACTCGGGAGGGAGGGTGTCCACCGCATCGGGCTCCCTTCCTCTCCCTGAAGTGCGAACGCGAGGAGACCACGATGACGATCACCGTGCACGATCCGGTCCGCCCGTTGGATCGGCCTGCGCAGCCGGCCCTCCCTGAGGGCGACTCGGTCGGCGAGCCGCGGACCCTCCCGCCCCTCCGAGACGAGCTGCCCCGAAGGCCGGCGATGCGTGTTCCTTCCGCCGCACCCGCCGATGACGTCCGGACCGCCCTGCGGGCGCACGGAGGGAAGACAACGTTCGAACTGGCATCGCGTGGGGGCTACGCGCGCACCGTCACAGGGATCGTCGCCTATGTCGACGAGGAGGCGCAGACCTACATGGTGTTGGGGGACGATGACGAGCTGCTCCGCGTCCCACTGCGCGAGATCACATCGTCGCGTGAGAGCCCGATGAACGACGGCGATCGGCCGGGGTCTCGACGCGACGCGGAAGGTCTCGGCACGGCGCACTAGCGTCGAGCGGGCTGGTCGAGCGGAAGCGCCGGATCCCCGCGGGGCGCCGACCATGGCGATCCGTCGGGTCGTCTGGAAGCCGCCAGGCGCACGACGTTCGACGACGTGGTCCACGTCGATCGTAGGTAGTTCGCGTCCTTCGCAACAGTCGGCTAGGCCTACCCGGCTCGGAGATCGACCTCATCCTAGACTCGCTCCCATGCAACGGCGCACCGTGGGTCGCGGTCTGGGCGCGGTCCTGTTCACGGACATCGTGGGCTCGACCGCGATCGCCGCCGAGATGGGAAACACGCGCTGGAGCGCACTGGTCTCGCGACACCACCAACTGATCCGTCGAGAGCTCCGCCGCTTCGGCGGTCGCGAGCAGGACACGGCGGGTGACGGCTTCTTCGCCACGTTCGAGCGTCCGGTGGACGCGATCCGCTGTGCGGCCTCGTCGGTGGAGGGGGTGCGCGCCCTCGGGATCGAGATCCGGGTGGGCATCTCCTTCGGGCAGCTCGAGCTGGTCGAGGGCAAGGCCGGCGGGTTGATCGTCAACACCGCCGCTCGGGTGATGTCGGTGGCCGGAGCCGGCGAGGTGCTCGTGCCGGCCGCGGTCAAGGATCTGGTCCCAGGGACGGGGATCTCCTTCGACGACCACGGGACGCACAGCCTGAAGGGCATCGAGGGGGAGCTGCGTCTCTACCGCGTGACCGAGGTCGACGGCCGGTCGCTCCCCGAGCCGGCGGACACCGAGGAGGCCGCCGAACGTCGCCGCGCGGTCATGCCTGCAGGGAGTCGGCGTGCGGGGCTCGTGGCCGGTGGCCTCGCGGCTGCCGTGGTGGCCCTCGTCGTGGTGATCTGGACGCTCGCCGGGAACGATCCGAGCGAACCGCGCGAGCCGGCCCTCCCGTCCCGCTACGTGGTCGAGTTGGATGCCGACACGGGAGACGAGCTGCAACGGATCCCGTACCCGGATCCGGGGAGGCCGGAGCTCGCCCGTCTCGGCACGGCGATCGCGGCCGGCCAGGGGGGCATCTGGATCGAGGACCCGACCGCGTACGCGCCCACCGTGCTCCGCGTGGATCCCCGCCACGGCGAGATGCGGCGTGTCGTGGTGCGGACCTCCCTCGGCACGTTCAATCTGGCGATCGACACGGCGTTCGACGCGGTCTGGGTCGCGACGGATCAGTTGATCCGCATCAACCCCGCGACCGAAGAGGTCCGCCCCGTCGCGCGGATCCCCCTGCCGGTCGGCGGTTCCGGCACATCCTCGCTCGCCGTCGACCGCAGGCACCTCTGGGTCGCGACGAGTCCCGGCGAGCTCCTGCGGATCGACCCGAACGGCGAAGTGACAGCCCGGCGATCGATCACCGACGGCATCCAGGAGATCGCGACCGGCGAGGGCGGCGTGTGGGTCGCCGATCAGCTCGCCGGGATGATCCTGCGGATCGACCCCGGAACGCTCGCGACGCTTGCCGAGATCCCGTTCTCCGGGAACGTCGACGCCATGGAGGTGTTCGACGGGGAGCTCTGGGCGCTCGACTTCCGGACGGGCGTCCTCCGGAGGATCTCGATCCGCGAGGACCGGGAGCTCGAACAGGTGGACGTGCCGTCGGACGCGACGGCGCTCGCCGTGGGACTCGATGCGATCTGGGTGACGTACGAGGACGGGACGGTCATGAAGGTCGATCCGGTCACGAACCAAGCCTCGACCTTCGCGACGGTGGAGGGGTCGGCCAGAGCGATCGCCGTCGACGAGGTCAGGGAGAGCGTCTGGGTCGACGTCCGTCGGTCGTGAGCGTGCCGGGAAGCGCTACAGCCCCCGGCGCCGGTTGACGGACGCCGACGTCGAGCCGACCATGCGAGCATGGAGCCGCAGATCGTCACGTACGAGTACCCCGCAGAGCCGTACTCGGAGGTGATCCCGGGACTCTTCCAGGCCAGCTGCGCCCACTCGCCTGCCGAGATGCTGTCGATGTTCGACGTCCTGATCGACGTCGGTGGACGCGATCGGTGGGACGGCGACCCCGACCCGCGGTACAGCTTCCACCCGCTCGACGATGTCCCATTCATCGTCGACGCGGAGATGATCCATTCGGTGGGGGAAAGGATCGCCTCACTCGTGAACGACGGGAAGCACGTCGCGGTGAACTGCATGAGCGGCGTGAACCGGTCCGGGCTCCTGGTGGGACGCGCCCTCGTGGAGCTCGGCTTCACGCCCGAGGAGGCGATCGAGGCGGTGCGCCGGGCGAGGGGAACGATGGCGCTCAGCAACAAGCACTTCGTTCGCTTCCTCCTGGTCGACTGCGCGCCCAGAGCCCTGGCACGACGTCGCCAGCTGTCGCTTCCCCTCTGACCTCACGAACCACGGCGCGTGCTCTATCCTCGGGGCCCCTTTCATCACCCCATGGGAGGTCAGATGGTCGCCGCGGTTCCGTTCATGCTCGTCTTCCGGTTCCTCCACATCGTCGCCGGCGCGCTCTGGGTGGGCTCGGCCTTCCTGTTCGTCGGGATCCTGGGACCGTCCGCCGCCGAGGTGGGGCCGTCGGCCGGGCCGGTGTTGACCGCGGCGGTGAAGAAGCGGAAGGCGGCGAAGGTCATCACCGGCCTGGGCGCCGTGACCGTCGTCGCGGGATGGATCCTGTGGCTGAGGAACATGAGCCAGGCCGCCTCGTTCTCGGACTGGGTCACGTCGTCCTTCGGACTCGTCCTCACGATCGGCGGGGTGCTCGCGACGGTGACGTTCTTCGTGGGCGCTCTCGGGGTGGGCCGGAACGTCGAGCGTCTCGTCGATCTGGGAGGCGAGGTGGCGGCCTCCGGCGGCCCGCCGTCTCCGCAGCAGCAGGCGGAGATGGACCGCCTGTCCGCCGCGTTGAGCCGCCACGGGAAGATGGACCTCGTGCTCTTGCTCCTGGCAGTGACGGCGATGGCCACCGCGCGCTACTGGTAGGCCGGATCGCAGCGCTGCTCGACGAACGCCGCGAGGGTCTCGTCGTACGGGCCGCGCGAGCTCGAGGACCTCACGCAAGGGCCGATCGCTCTACTCGACGGACCCTTCGCTCTCCCGGGACTGGGCCTCACGCTGAGCCGGCGTGGAGGCCGCCCCACCCGACAGCAGGCGGTAGCTCCCGAGGATCGACGCCGCGACGTCGACCATCTTCGCGTTGGTGCGACGCGCCTCCTCGCGGATCAGGTGGAACGCCTGCTGTTCGTCGATCCCGTGGCGTTCCATCAGGATCCCCTTCGCCCGCTCCGTGACGGCACGGCGCCCGAACGCACCCTCGAGTGCGTGGTACTCCGCGAAGCGTTGGAGCGAGATGTCCATCGCGCTCTGCATCTCCTGAGGATCGTCCACGTGCGCGAGATAGGAGAAGATCCCGAGCCTGGCCGCCCGATCCACGAACGCGCGATCCTGCACGTCGAGGATCGCGATCACCGGGCAGGCCGCCTCCGCCACGATCTCCTTGATCAGGTCGAGGGCCCGATCCGAGTGCTCGCCCACGATGACGAGGGCCACGTCCGGGAGCTCTGCCGCGGTCGCCTGACCGATCGTCTCGAGGCTCGATCCCGTTCCGACGACGTCGTGGCCGAGCACGATCACGGCCCGCGTGCCTCCGAGAGGCGCTCGGCCGTGCCATCCGCGATGAGGACGCGGAGTCGCCGGGATGCGTCGTCCGTCATCTGGTTCGGACTTTCACTCTACGGCGACAGGCCTACCGCGCCACTCGAGACGGTGCTACCCTGCATGTGCGACAGCTCCAGCCCCTGGCTGCCGCTCGCGAACCCCAGCCCTCGGTCCGAGGCCTCACCGCGCCCGATGAGGGCGACGGACTGCGAGCGAGAGCGAGGGGATAGGTGCAGAACCCCACCATCGAGCCGGATGACGTGCGATTCGCCGTGGTGGGCGACCGCCGGAACGGGGTGGACCGGCTCTCCCTGATCGGAACGCTCGATCGCGACTCCGTCGTCCGGCTGGAGAGCGAGGTGGACGGCGTCGCCCATCCGGACGGCGCCGTCGTCCTCGATCTCCTCAACCTCGCCTCCGTGGACCTCGACGCCGCGCGGGCGCTCGAGAAGATGGCGCGGCGCGCGACGGACCGGGGGTCCCTGCTGTTCCTCGTCCATGCCCGGGACCACGTCCGGGATGCGTTCGACCGGGCCGGGGCGCTGGGTGTTCTGAGCGCCGACGTCTCCGACGTCCTGTCAGCGGGCGACGGCGACTGGGAGCCGATCTCGCTGCCACCCTTGCCCTGGCAGCGGGAGCGCACGCCGGGGCTCCGGGTCCTGGAGAGCCGATCATGAGCGACTGGCGGGAGCAGGAAGTGATGAACGAGACCCGGTCCCGCGAGATCAACGAGTGGATCGACGAGTCGAACGAGAGCTCCGCGGGGGTGGTCGACGATCCGTTCGTCTGCGAGTGCAGCGATGTGGCGTGCCCGTCGACGCTCGCCCTCACCCACGTGGAGTACGAGGAGGTCCGCTCGGACGGCACCCATTTCGCGATCGCGACGAACCACGAGAGCCCCGACCTCGACGTGCTGTTGTCCCAGCGGATCGGGTTCGCGATCGTCCGGAAGCTTCCCGGGGAGCCCTCGCGGGTCGCGCTCGCGGCGGATCCTCGGAGGTAGGGGGAAGGATGTTCAAAGCTCGGATCCTCACACAGGAGCGTGGCCGAATGGTGCCGGTGGCCGCATCGACGGTGGGTACCGTCCGGAGTGCCCTGGCGCCGTACCAGACGAGAACGTGCACCCGGTGTGGGCGACACACGACCTTCGTGCTCGACGACCCTGCGGGCGGTTGGTACGTCTGTGTCGAGTGCGGCCGGTACGCCTGAGTCGGGCGGGTGGCTGAGGGACGCAACCCCCGCATAGACTGAGCGGACATCCCAACGATGACCGCGAACGGCCACCTCGTCGAGATCCAGGACGTCCGCAAGAGCTTCGGGTCCCACCTGGTCCTCGACGGGATCGACCTGTCGATCGCCACGGGAGAGGCCGTGGTGATCGCCGGACCGTCGGGCTCGGGCAAGTCGACCCTCCTCCGGTGCGTCAACGGACTGGAGAAGATCGACGCCGGCGACATCCGGTTCGACGGCCGATCGGTCCGGGACGCGGGGAAGGATCTCTACAAGCTCCGTGCCCAGATCGGCATGGTGTTCCAGTCGTTCAACCTGTTCGCCCACAAGTCGGTGCTGCACAACATCACGATCGGTCCGATCAAGGTGAAGGGGTTGTCCGAGCGGGACGCGACAGCGCTCGCCCGCCGGCTCCTCGAACGGGTCGGCATCCCGGAGAAGGCCGACGCCTACCCGGCGGATCTCTCGGGCGGCCAGCAGCAGCGGGTCGCGATCGCGCGCGCCCTCGCGATGGAACCGAAGCTGATCCTGTTCGACGAGCCGACGTCGGCCCTCGACCCCGAGATGATCCGGGAGGTGCTCGACGTGATGCGGGACCTCGCCCACGACGGCATGACGATGATCGTGGTGACGCACGAGATGGGGTTCGCGCGCGAGGTGTGCGACCGGATCGCGTTCATGGACGAAGGGAAGATCGTCGAGGAAGGCGAGCCCGAGGCCTTCTTCGAAGCGGCGAAGAGCCCCCGGCTGAAGGAGTTCGTGGACAAGATCCTCAGACACTGAAGGGCTGCGTACAAGAGAGAAGTGGGGGTGCTCGGCCCGCTCGGAGGACGGGCCCGAAGGGAGGAACCATGGCACGTGCGAGGTGGACCCGGCGATGGCCGGTGGTGCTCGTCTCGGTCCTGGCGTTGGTCGCGGCCGGGTGCGGGTCAGACGACCCGGGACAAGAGCCCGCGGACGGCGGCGAACAACCCCAAGAGTTCCCCGCCGGAACCACGATGGCCGAACTGCAGGAGGCTGGCGAGATCACGATCGGGGTGAAGTACGACGTCCCACCGTTCGGGTTCACCAACCCGGAGACCGGCGACGTCGAGGGCTTCGACGTCGACCTGGGCCGGGCGATCGCGGACGAGCTCGGAGTCGAGGCGAACTTCATCGAGGCGATCTCGGACAACCGGATCCCGTTCCTCGTCGACGGCACCGCCGACCTGATCCTCTCGACGATGACGATCACGACGGACCGCGACGTGGAGATCGACTTCTCGATCCCGTACTACATCGCCGAGGGCCGCGTCCTCGCCCCGGTCGACTCGGACATCACGGGCGTCGAGGACCTCTCGGGCAGGAGCGTGTGCACGGCGACCGGCTCCACCTACGAGGAGAACATCGCGCAGAACGTTCCCGACGCCGAACTCCGACTCGTCGACACCTACTCCGAGTGCCTGGAGCTGGTGCAGACCGGCGCCGTCGACGCGGTGTCCACCGACGACGTGATCCTGACCGGGATGATCATCCAGGACGACACCATGGAGCTCAAGGGCGAGGGGTACACCGTGGAGCCGTACGGCGCCGGGATCCCCGAGGGGGACACGGAGTTCAAGGAGTTCGTCGACGGCGTGATCCAGGCCTACATGGACGACGGCCGCTGGGCGACGGCGTACGAGAAGTGGATCGGGCAGTACACGGGGGAGTCCGAGGACCCGCCGACGATGACCCTCGAGGAGGCGCTCGAGCTCCGTCCGTGCGAGGAGACCTGCTGATCGAGATCGTCTTCTCCCCATGAGCGAGCTCTGGGAGGTGCTGGTCCGGCACTTCCCGGAGTTCCGCTCGGGGTTCCTGGTCACCGTTCAGCTCGTCCTGGTGTCCTTCGCGATCGCGCTGGGCGTGGGGGTGTTCGTCGGCGCGCTCCGGATCGCCCCCGTTCGATGGCTCCGGCTCGTGGGCGGCCTCTACGTGGAGTTCTTCCGCAACATGCCGCTGCTCGTCCTGCTGTTCATCGCGTACGCCGGGCTGCGTCGCGCCGGCGTCGAGATCGGCCCGTGGGTCGCCGGGACGATGAGCCTCGGCCTCTACACGGCGGCCTACGTGGCCGAGACCGTCCGCTCCGGGGTGTTCGCGGTCGGGAAGGGCCAGATCGAGGCCGGGCTCTCGCTCGGGTTCCCCTATCGGCAGGTGCTGTCGCAGCTCGTGCTCCCGCAGGCCGTGCGGACCGTGATCCCGCCGCTGGGGAGCCTCGTGATCGCGATGATCAAGAACTCCGCGATCATCGGCGCCGCCCTCGCGCTCGCCGACGACCTGCTGAAGCAGGCCCGGGTGATCAACTCGGAGACGTTCCAGTACAACGAGGTCTTCTTCTGGGCCGCGGTCGGCTACCTGCTCCTCACGGTGAGCGTGACGTTCGGGGTGCGGACGCTCGAGCGGCGGCTCGTGGTCCGGCGGTAGGTGGGGATGGACTACCTGTTCGATCCGGCGAACTGGGAGTGGCTCTTCTCGGGGAACAACTTCCGGTTCCTGTTGAGGGGGTTCTGGATCAACATCCAGATCGCGCTGGTGGCGATGGCCCTCTCGCTCGCGTTCGGCCTCCTGCTCGCGCTGTTGCGGCTGTCGACCCACCGGGTCGTGAGCGTCGCCACGGGGATCTGGGTCGACGTCTGGCGGAACCTGCCGCTGATCTTCATCATCCTCTACCTCGCGCTGGCGATCCCGGAGCCGTGGAGGAACGCGTACGAGGCGGCTGTTCCCAGCTGGTTCCCGAGCGCGTTCCAATCTCCGTTCTTCCTGGCCGCGGTGGCAGCGCTCACGCTCTACAACTCGGCGGTGATCGCGGAGATCATGCGCGCCGGCATCGTGTCGCTGGAGCGAGGTCAGGGAGAGGCGGCCGCGTCGCTCGGGCTCCGGTACTGGCAGTCGATGCGGCTCGTGGTCCTGCCGCAGGGACTCCGGCGGATGGTCCCCGCGACCGTCTCCCAGTTGATCACCCTGATGAAAGACACGACGCTCGTGAGCATCCTCGGGATCCAGGAGGTGATGCGGCACGCGCGCATCGTGACCGCGACGAGCGGCAACCCCTTCATCGGGGGCGGCGTGGACGCCCCCCTGCTCCAGGTCTTCCTGACGGTCGGGCTCATGTTCGTGGCCGTGAACCTCACGCTCTCGCGACTGTCGCGGCGCCTGGAGCTCCGCGAGCGCAGGGTGACGGGGGTGGAGGTGGAGCAGGTCGCGGGGGTCGAGGATCAGTTGGCGCTTGCGCAACCCGAGTAGCCGGGCCGCGGCGAGTCAGGTCCGGCCGACGATCTCGAGGATCTCGTCGGCGTACCGCTCGAGCTTCGCGGGCCCGACGCCCGAGATCTCGGCCAGATCCGTCCGGTCGCCGGGCTTCCGCTCGGCGATCTCGGCCAGCGTCCGGTCGCGGAACACGACGTAGGCGGGGACGTCGTCGGACCGCGCCCGTTCCCGGCGCCATTCCTTCAGCCGCTCGAACAGCGGACCGCCGCCCGCAGGTGCGATCGGGGCCCCTCGGGGCGATCCTCGTGGGGGAGGCTTCGGGGTCGACAGGCCCATCTCCTCGAGGAACGGGCTCGGCCGCGTCTTGCGGTCGGGCGCCCACGTGAGGAACAGGTACCGGCGGGCGCGCGTGATGCCGACGTAGAGGAGTCGCCGTTCCTCCTGTGGATCGGCCTTGGCGCGGCCGGACCGGAACGGAAGCTCGCCGTCGATCAGCCGAGGGAGGAACACGGCGTCGAACTCGAGGCCCTTCGCGCGGTGGTACGTCAGCAGGTTCACGCCGCGCCCGCGGGCCTCCGCCGAGAAGCGGTTCGTGAGCTCCGCCACGAACGCCGCGACGTCTCCGTCGGGGCGCGCCCGCTCGAACTCGCCCGCGAGCGAGCGCATCCGCGCGAGGTCGGACTGGCGCGTGACCTCCTCGTCGGAGTCCGGCGACGACTCGGGGTCGTAGCCGAGCTCCGCGGTGATCGCGGCCACCTCCTGCGCCAGCCCGCCGTCGTGGGCAGGCCGCTGCAGCCGCCGCAGGACCGCCCGCGGGCCGGGCCGTCGGAGGAACGCTCCGTCGCGCACCTGGTAGGGGATGCCGGCGGCGGCCAGGGCCTCCTCGAACGGCTCCGATCGTGCGTTG
>DASUPO010000095.1:0-6437 GCA_036281075.1 Actinomycetota bacterium
CGTCGTGCTCGCGCCGGCGCCGACCACGAGCGTCTGCGCCGTGAAGCTCGCCGAGTGCATCCACGCCGCGGAGCTCCCGCCGGGCGCCTTCAACCTCGTGACCGGCCCTGGCCCGGTCGTCGGCGACGAGGTCGCCGCGAACCCGGGCACCGTGGCGATCGGGTTCATCGGCTCGATCGCGACCGGTCACACCGTGGCCGCTCGCGCCGCCGGCAAGGAGCTGCTCCTCGAGATGGGCGGCAACGGGCCGCTCGTGATCTGCGAGGACGCCGACCTGGACGCCGCGGTCGACGCGACCCTGACGGCCTGCTTCCTGAACGCCGGGCAGAGCTGCACCGCGGGCGAGCGGGTCCTCGTGCACGAGGAGGTGAAGGACGACTACGTGGCCCGACTCTCGAAGGCGATCGAGGAACGGATCCGGCTCGGCGATCCCTTCGACGACGCCACGACGATGGGTCCAGTGAACAACGGGCCGACGGTCGACAAGACCGAGCGCCACGTCGACGATGCGAAAGACCGGGGCGCCGCGCTCGTCACCGGCGGCCGGCGCGCGCCGGAGCACGGGAGCCCGCTCTTCTACGAGGCCACGGTCCTCGACGGCGTCACAGAGGACATGGCGATCGCGCGCGACGAGACGTTCGGCCCGGTCGTCCCCGTGACGGCGATCCGCAGCGAGCAGGAGGCGATCGACCTGGTCGACCGCTCCCCGTACGGGCTGCTCTCGGCGATCTTCACCCGCGATCTCGGGCGCGGGCTCCGGTTCGCGGAGCGGGTCCGCACGGGTTGGGTGAACGTGAACGAGGGCACGAACTACTGGGAGTCGCACCTGCCCTTCGGCGGCCGGGCCGGCTCCGCCAGCGGCGTCGGGCGCGTCGGCGGGCGCTTCGCGATGGAGCGGCTCACCGAGCTGAAGACGATCGTCGTCGACACGGGATAGCCGGATGGCCGGGAGCCGCGCGAGGCCGACGCGCGTGTTCTACGCGGCCGACATCCACGGCTCGCAGGTGACGTTCCGCAAGTTCCTCGCCGCCGCGACGTTCTACGACGTGGACGCGCTCGTGTTCGGAGGCGACCTGATGGGCAAGGCGCTCGTCCCGATCCTGCGACGGAACGGTGGGTATCGGGCGTCCTTCCAGGAGCGTGATGAGGCGTTCGACGCGGACGGCCTGGACGCCTTCACCCGGGCGGTGGAGCAGCCGGGCTTCTACTGGCGGGTGTTCGATCGCGACGAGTACGAGGTCGTCGAGTCCGACCCACTCGCGAGGGCGGGCGTGTTCCACGAGCTCGCGTCGTCGCGTCTGGCCGACTGGCTCGCGCTCGCGGAGGATCGGCTCCGCGGATCGGGCGTTCGCCTGTTCATGACGGGCGGCAACGACGACGAGCCCGCGGTGCTCCAGACCCTCGATCGCCACGACGGCGAGCAGGTCGTCGCCAGCGAGGGGCGCCTCGTGGACCTCGACGAGGAGCACACGATGATCACGGTCGGGCTGTCGACGCCGACGCCCTGGGACACGCCTCGGGAGGCGAGCGAAGAGGAGATCGCGGCGTCGATCGAAGCGGCGGCTGCCGAGGTCCCCGACGTCTCTCGATGCGTGTTCAACCTGCACTGCCCGCCGAAGGACACGCCGATCGACACGTGCCTGAAGCTCGAAGTTCGCCCCGGTGAGCTCCCGCGGCCGATCCGGGAGGCGGGCCGGTTCGTGACCACGGGCGGCGGGAGCGACGCCGTCCGCGAGGCGATCGAGCGCTACCAGCCGCTGGTCGGCCTGCACGGCCACATCCACGAGTCGGGCGGCCGTTTCCGGATCGGGCGGACCCAGACGTTCAACCCCGGCAGCGAGTACGCGCAGGGCGTGCTGCAGGGCGTGATCGTGACGCTGCGAGACGGTCGTCTCGCGTCCTATCAGCACACGCAGGGATGAGCCGTTCGGTAGTGTCGGCGCTCGCATGAGGGACCGCGCGGAACTAGTCGTGATCGGCGCCGGGATCGTCGGCACGAGCGCCGCCTACCATCTCGCGGAGCTCGGGATCACGGACGTCCTCCTGCTCGACCAGGGCCCCCTGTTCGAGACGGGTGGCTCGACGTCGCACGCGCCGGGGCTCGTGTTCCAGACGAACGGCTCGCGGACGATGTGCCGGCTCGCGCAGTACTCGGTCGGCCTGTATCGGGGCCTCGAGAGCGACGAGGGGCCGGCCTGGTACGAGGTCGGCGGGATCGAGGTCGCGACGACGCCGGAGCGGTCGCAGGAGCTGAAGCGACGCCGTGGGTTCGCGCGCGCCTACGGGATCGACGGCACCGAGCTCCTCACGCCGGACGAGACCGCCGAGCGGATCCCGATCCTGGATCCCGGTCACATCCTCGGTTCGTACCTCGTACCCTCCGACGGGGTCGCCAAGGGGGTGCGCGTGGCCGCCGCGCTCGCCGCGAAGGCGGAAGCGAACGGCATCTCCTTCGAGGGCGGCGCGCGCGTCACCGGGTTCGACATCCGGGACGGGCGCGTCCACGGCGTCAGGACCGACCGCGGGGACGTCGAGTGCGAGCGGGTCCTCGTCTGCGCTGGGATCTGGGGGCCGACGATCGGCCGGATGGCCGGCGTGCCGATTCCGCTCGCGGTCGTGCAGCACCAGCTCGTCTGGACGGAGCCGCTGCCCGAGCTCGCCGCCGACGCCGACGAGGAGGTCGTCCAGCCGATCCTGCGGCATCAGGACTCCTCGCTGTACTTCCGCCAGCGCGGCGACCGCTACGCGATCGGGAACTACCGTCACGAGCCGATCCTGTCCGAGCCCGACGATCTCCGGCCGTACCGGGACGGGGAGCCGCAGCCGAGCGTCGAGCCGTTCACGCCGGAGGACTTCGAGGTCGCGCACGAGGAGAGCGTCCGACTCCTCCCGCCGTTGAAGGATCGGATCGATCCCTCCAGCGCCTTCAACGGGATGTTCTCGTTCACGCCGGACATGGGCTCGATCGTCGGCGAGTCGGCCGACGTGCGCGGCTTCTGGATCTGCGAGGCGGTCTGGGTGACGCACGCCGGCGGGATGGGCCGGATGGTCGCGGAGTGGATGACCGAGGGCGAACCGTCGTTCGACATGGCCGAAGCGGACGCGAACCGCTTCTACCCGTTCATGACGACAGCGCCCTACGTCAAGGCGCGCGGCGCCCAGCAGTACCGCGAGGTCTACGACATCATCCATCCGCTCCAGCAGATGTCCCATCCGCGCGACCTGAAGCTCACGCCGTTCCACGCGAGGCACCGGGAGCTCGGCGCAGAGTTCTTCTCGGGAGCCGGGTGGGAGCGCCCGCAGTGGTTCGAGGCGAACAGCGTGCTGACCGGCGCGCCGTGGGAGTCGCGCACCGGCTGGGCCGCGAGGAACTGGTCGCCGGCCGTCGGCGCCGAACACATCGCGACACGCGAGCGCGTCGCGATGTTCGACATCACCCCGTTCGCGAAGTTCGACGTCACCGGCGCTGATGCGCTCTCGTTCCTCGAGCGCATCAGCGCCAACCGGATCGACCGGCCCGTCGGCACGATCGTCTACACCTCGATGCTCACTCCCTCCGGCGGGATCCGCTGCGACCTCACGATCACCCGGAAGGACGAGGATCGGTTCCGCGTCGTCACTGGCGGCGGCTCGGGGCAGCACGACCGGGCCTGGCTGCTCGCGCAACGCCGCCCTGACGAACGCGTGCAGCTCACCGTCCGGTCCGGTTCGCTGTTCGCGCTCGGCCTGTGGGGCCCGCGCGCCCGCGACGTCCTGCAGGCCGTCACGGACGTCGACGTCTCCAACGAGGCGTTCCCCTACATGACGGCGCGCTACCTGAACGTCGGCGAGGTCGACCCCGTCTGGGCCCAGCGGATCTCCTACGCCGGTGAGCTCGGCTGGGAGCTCTACGGGCAGATCGCGATGGGCCAGCGAGCCTGGGACGTGCTGCGGGAGGCGGGGCAGCAGCACGGGATCGTCGCGGCGGGCGGCGGCGCGTTCGACTCGCTCCGCCTCGAGAAGGGCTACCGGCTGTGGGGCCAGGACATCCACACGGAGCACGATCCGCTCGAGGCGGGTCTCGGCTTCGCCGTCCGGATGGACCTGAGGGAGTTCCAGGGCAGGGATGCGCTCCAGCGGATCCTGGACGCCGGCGGCCCGCCGGAGCGGCTCACCTGCCTGACGCTCGATGACCCGGACGCCGTCGTGATGGGCAAGGAGCCGATCCTGCACGACGGCCGGGCGGTCTCCTACGTGACGAGCGCGGCGTACGGCTACTCGATCGGGCGGGGGATCGTCTACGGCTACGTCCCGGTCGATCTCGCGGTGGAGGGCACGCCGTTCGAGGTGGAATACTTCGGCGACCGTCTGGCGGCCGCGGTCGCCGCCGAGCCGTTGTGGGATCCCAAGGGCCAGCGCCTGCGGGCTTGAGACACGAGGGGAGCTCCGGAACGATGGACGTGAACGAGGACCCGGGCATCCTGCTCTACACGAGGATCCGGAAGTCGCCGTACTTCTACGCATCGCGGAAACATGGCGTCGCCCGCTACAGCGTCTACAACCACACGTACCACCCGCGCCATTACGGCGATCCGATCGCCGAGTACTGGCACCTCGTGAACGCGGTGACGCTCTGGGACGTCGGGGTCGAGAAGCAGATCCAGATCAAGGGCCCGGACGCGTTCGACCTCACGAACATGATCGTCCCTCGCGACCTCCACAAGTGCGCCGTGAACGAGTGCAAGTACGTGTTCATCACGGCGCCCGACGGCGGCATCCTGAACGATCCCGTGCTGCTCCGCGTCGAGGAGGACGAGTTCTGGCTCTCGCTCGCGGACTCGGACGTGAACCTGTACGCGCTCGGGATCGCCGCGGCGAAGGGCATGGACGTCACGGTCCAGGAGATCGACGTCGCCCCGGTCCAGATCCAGGGTCCGAACGCGAAGAAGGTCCTGGTCGAGCTGTTCGGGGACAAGGTCCTCGACGTTCCCTACTACGGCCTGATGAAGGCCCAGCTCGACGGGATGCGCGTGGTTGTCTCCCGGACCGGCTACACGGGCGAGGTGGGCTACGAGATCTACCTCCACGACGCCTCGCAGCACGGCGCCGCGTTGTGGGATCGCGTGCTCGAGGCCGGGAAGCCGCACGACCTCCGCGTGATCGGACCGTGCCACATCCGGCGGATCGAAGGCGGGATCTTGGCCTTCGGCGCGGACATGTGGTACGAGAACAACCCCTTCGAGGTCGGCTACCACTACACGTGGATGGTGGACCTGGAGCAGGAGGCCGACTTCATGGGCAAGGAGGCCCTGAAGCGGATCGAGGCCGAGGGCGTGTCGCAGAAGCTGGTCGGCGTCGACATCGAGGGCGAGCCGCTCGGCACCTACATCGACTCGGAGATGATCGACTTCTTCCCGGTGTCGGTGGGCGGGGCCCCGGTGGGTCGCGTGACATCAGCGTGCCACTCGCCGCGGCTGGAGAAGAACATCGGGCTCGCGATGCTGCCGATCGAGCACACGGAGCTGGGGACGACGCTCGAGGTCGAAACCGCGACGGCGAAGGTCGGGGCGACGGTCGTGCAGATGCCACACTGGGACCCAACGAAGGAGATCCCGAAGGGCTGATCACGTCCCCCGGCTCTGATCGATCCCTCTGTGGTGACTCCGGGTCGGCATCGCCGTTGCGTTGCCCGGGTCGCGCCCGCACGATGGACCGATCGCGATGGACATCCGAGATCCCGCCGCCGGAGTGGCCGAGCAGCGGACCGCGCTCGCCGCGCTGCTCCGATCGCCGCTGTTCGAGCTCATCCCGCTGCGGGACGCGCTCGAGCGGGCCGAGGCTCTGCCGCCGGGGTCCGCCACGACGGTGACGGCGTCCCCGAGCCACGGCATCGAGGCGACGATCGATCTGTGCGAGGGGCTCACGGGATCCGGCCACGACGCGACCCCGCACCTCGCGGCGCACATGTTCCGGGACCGCGCGCACCTGGCGGAGGTGCTCGATCGGTGCCGGGACGTCGGCCTCCGGTCGGCGTTCGTGATCGGCGGCGATGCGAAGGACCGGGGGGAGCTCCACGACGGTCTCGCGCTGCTGCGGGCGATGGACGAGCTCGGGCATCCGTTCAGGTCCGTCGGCGTGGCCGGATACCCGGAGGGACACCCGGCGATCCCCGAGGAGCAACTGACGGCGGCCTTGCTGGAGAAGCAGGCGTCCGCGGCCTCGATCACGACGCAGATGACGTTCGACGGCGAGGCGATCGCGGGGTGGGTCCGGACGATCCGCGCCGCGGGCGTGACCCTTCCCGTCGTCGTGGGCGTGACGGGCGCGGTCCGGGTGCGGCGGCTCGTCCGCGTCGCGTCCCGGATCGGCGTCGGCGGCTCGCTCCGCTACCTTCGGAAGAACCGCCAGCTCCTGCAGCTGCTCGTGCGGCGAACCTACGCCGCCGATCGCCTCCTCCG
>DASUPO010000096.1:0-9226 GCA_036281075.1 Actinomycetota bacterium
CGCCTCCGCGAGCGAGCCGCGACCCCCGCGGAGCGACTTCACCTCGGCCCCAGAGAGCACGATCCCCGCCTCGAACCGCTCGAGGATCTCGTAGTCGTGCCGAGCGCGGCGGTTGGAGACGACCGTCTTCTGGCCGGGGGCGTCGCCTTTCGGGCTCACGGCCTGAAGGCTAGACGTCCAGGAACCGGCGCATCCCGACGAGGGACGCGAGCAGCGACACGACCACGGCCGCCAACAGGAGCCACGGGATGATCGCGATCACGTCGGAGTTGACGATCCAGGGGACGAACTGCACGGACTCGTTCAAGGGGTTGATGAATGCCACCTTCAGTCCGAACAGCACGAGGATCGCGGCGGCCGCCCCGATCAGGCTCTCGAACAGCCCTTCGACGAGGAACGGGATCCGGATCCGCCAGTTCGTCGCGCCGACGAGCTTCATGATCCCGATCTCCTTGCGCCGGGCGAACAGCCCCATCCGCACGGTGTTCGCGATCAGGATCGCGGCCGAGACCAGCATCACGAACGAGATCAGCAGGACGCCCACCCGGAACACGCGGGTGACCGCGAACAGGCGGTCGAGGAACGCGCTCTGGTCGACGATCCGGTCGATCCCGGGTTGTCCCTGCAGCACCGCCTCGACCTGCGCGTACTGCTCGGGGTCGTCGAGCTTCACGCGAAGCGAGGCCGGCAGCGCGTCGCAGTTGACGTTGTTCACGAGTGCCGGCTGGTTGGCGAACAGCTCCTTGAACCGGTCGCAGGCCTCCTGCTTGCTCTCGAAGTCGACGTTCTCGACGACCGGCAGCTCGGAGAGCGTCCCGGTGAGCGACCGCACGGTGTCGGGGTTCACCGGGTCCGTCAGGTACACGGCCACCTCGACGTTGCCCGTCGTCGCCTCGATCATCAGGCTGACCTGCCGGCTGATCAGCAACGACAGGCCGAAGAGCAGCAACGCGATGAACGTCGTGGAGATCGCGGCGAACGCGACGAGGCCGTTCCGCCGCAGCCCCGACGTCGTCTCCTTGAACAGGTACTCGAACCGCGCCACTACGCGTACACCCCGCGGGCCTGGTCGCGGACGACCTTGCCCTTGTCGAGCTCGACCACGCGCCTGCGCATCGCGTCGACGATCGCCTGATCGTGGGTCGCCATCACGACCGTCGTGCCGATCCGGTTCACCTTGTCGAGCAGGCGCATGATGTCGACGGAGGTCGAGGGGTCGAGGTTGCCCGTCGGCTCGTCGGCCAGGAGCACGAGGGGCCGGTTGACGCACGCGCGCGCGATCGACACGCGCTGCTGCTCGCCGCCCGAGAGCTCGTCCGGGAAGTTGTTGATCTTGTCGCCGAGGCCCACGAGCTCGAGGATCTCGGCGACGCGCTGGTCGATCACGTGCTTCGGCTTGCCGATCACCTCGAGGGCGAACGCGACATTCTCGAACACGGTCTTGTCCTGGAGCAGCTTGAAGTCCTGGACGACCGTGCCGATGTTCCGGCGCAGGTGCGGGACCTTCCAGGACGTCAGCTTGGCGAGGTTCTTCCCCGCGACGTAGATGTCGCCCTTGGTCGCCTCCTCCTCCTTGAGCAGAAGGCGGATCGCCGTGCTCTTGCCGGACCCGGACGGGCCGACGATGAACACGAACTCGCCCTTCTCCACCTCGACGGTGACGTCCTCGAGGGCGGTGGTTCCGTTGCGGTAGACCTTCGTGACGTGCTGAAGACTGATCATGTCGGGGGTTCCTGGGGGGCTCGCGGGGCGAAACCGGCGCGGAGTCTAACAGACGCCCTGGTCAACCGGAACGAAGCGGTCTCGGTAGCCTGAGGCGATGGAGACGGCGACGCGCCAGCCGCGCGCCCTGGAGCCTGCTCCGCAACCATCGACCTCCTCCCCGACCCGCCGGTTCCTCGCCGCCGCCGCCGGCCCAGCTTTGATCATCGGATCCGTGCTCGTCGCCTTGAGGGGCATCGCCTTCCTGCCGAACCTGACCGACCAGCACCCCGACATCCTGTCCTTCTGGCTCCCCCGCTCGTGCCTGCTCGGCGAGGCACTGACGGACGGGTCGGTCCCGACCTGGAACCCGCACGAGCTGGTGGGGACGCCGTTCGCGGCCGACCCGCAGAGCGGATGGCTCTACGCGCCCACGATGGCGCTCTCGTGGCTGTTCGGTTGCGGCGGCGGCCTCCGCGCGCTGGTCGTGCTGAACCCGATCCTGACCGGCCTCGGGCTCCTGTGGTTCCTGCGCAAGGAGGGGCTCGGCCGCGTGGCCGCCACCGCGGGAGGGCTCGCGATCGCGCTGGGGATCTCGGCGTCGGTGGTGGCGATCAGCCTGCCGTTCTCCGGGTCGCTCGCGTGGACGGCGTTCGTGTTGGTCGGCGCGAGCGGGTTCTTCTCCTCCGCCGGGTGGCGCCGGATCCCGTGGCTCGCGCTCTCGGCGTTCGCGTGGGGACAGGTGGCGTCCGCGCACCTGTCCCACGGCCTCGTGATGGCGACGGCGCTCGCGCTCGCGTACGTGATCGCGCGCGGCGTTCGCGAGGCGCGCGCTGGAACGATCTCGGTCCGAGCGATCCTCCTGCTGTCGGCGGGCTTCGTCCTGTTCCTGCCGCTCGCCAACCTCGCGATCCTCCTGCCCCGCTTCTCGCTGCTCGCGCGTTCGACGCTCGCCGACGGTTACGGCGCGCTCCAGGGGACGCTGCCGCGCGCGGCCGGCGCGCAGGACCGCCCCATCCCCACGGATGGCCTATGGGCCGCGTGGCCGTTCGCGTTCGGGTCCGCGCCCGGCGGGTACCTCGGCGCGGCGATGCTCGTCTGCCTCCCGATCGCGTTCCGCGACGCCGCGAGGAGGTTCCTGGTTGTGGCGTTCGCCGCGGTGGCGGTCGGCGGGTACCTGTTGACGAGCTCGCTGCTGATCGGCGCGGGATGGTTCCGGAGCTTCGTGCTCGCCCTGCCGTTCGGCGACGTCTACCTCCACAACCCCGGACGGCTCCGCTACCTGCTGTTCGTGATCGTGCCCGTGCTCGGCGCCGTCGGGGTGCAGTGGCTGCTCGAGCGGCGACCGTCGTTCGGCGAGGCGATCCGCCCGATCGGCCTCGGCGTCGGCGTGTTCCTGGTGCTCCCGCTGCTCCTGGGGGCGCACGCGGAGCGCTTCGTGCTCCTCGCGATCGGCTCGGCCGCGCTCGTCGCGATCGTCTGGGCGATCGCGCGGGGGAAGCGGTGGGCGCCGGTCGCGCTGTGCGTCGCGCTCGCACTCGAGCTCCTCGCCGGCGCGATCTGGTCATCGATGTACCGGGGCGGAACCGTGTTCCTCGGCCTCGAGAGCCTCGACCAGAGGACGCTCGTCGCGCCGCCGCTCAGGTGGCCCGACGTGGCGCTCGACGAGTACCTCGAGCCCGGCCCGATCGCGAGGACCCTCCAGGCCGCGCCGAACGACCGGTACCTCGCGTGGATCCCGCCGGACGCGTATTTCAACAAGGGCTACCTGTTCACGCGAAAGGCCTCCGACTGGCCGGCGCTGCTGATCGGGCGCTCCGTCCTGTTCGGGTTGAACGACGCCCTCGGCTATTCCCCGATCCAGCTCCCGCGGTACTGGTCCTACGTCCGGGCGATCAACCGGTCCCCGGTCTTCTACAACGCGTCGGTGATCCAGGTCCCCCGCCTCGAGCATCTCCGGCTCCTCGGCGTTCGCTACCTGATCGTCCGGGACGTCCTGCGGGACGGCCGGCTGCTGCCCCCCGGCCTGTCCGGCCGAACCGTCGAGACCGAGGGCGCCTACCGGCTCGTCGAGATCCACGGGTCGGAGCCCCGCGTGTCCGTCGTCCCCGACTGGCAGGTCGTCCCCGACGCGGTCGCGGCGCTCGGGGCGGTGACGGCCGACGGCTTCGATCCCGCGACCGCCGCCGTGCTCGAGGCCGACCCCGGCATCGACCCGGTGGACGGGGGCGCGCCCGGGACCGCGTCCTATTCGGAACGGCGGCCCGAGGACGTGGTGATCCGGGTCGACGCGCCGGCCCCGTCGATCGTGGTCGTTCGCAATGCGTGGGAGGAGGGGTGGTCCGCGACCGTCGACGGCGAGGCTGCCCCGGTCCTGCCGACCGACCTGCTCCTGCAGGGCGTGGCGGTGCCGGCGGGCGTCCACGAGGTCCGGTTGGTGTACCGGGAACCGGCGCTCGCCCGCGGGCTGCTCGGGTCGGCGATCGCCTGGCTCGTCCTCCTCGGGGTGGTGACGGCGGTCCTGCTCGTGCAGCTCCGCATGCGTCGGTCCACCGCTCAGGCGCCGACCTCCGTCGATCCACCCTGAGCCCGGCGTGCACCCACGAAGGAGCCGACGTCCGATCCTCCCGTCAGCTGCGCCGACGACGGATCGCCTCGGATGCCGGGAGCAAGATCGCGAGCCCGATGGCCACGCCGAGGCCCTCCTTCGGATCATCGGTCACCGTGACGGAAGCCGGGTCGGTTGATCTCGCGCACTGAGCCGTCCCGATCACGTCGAACGATCCAGGCTGGTCGATCCTGAGCCCGTTGAAGACGACGGTGCCGTTGCCGCTCCAGGTCTCCGATGTCTCTCCTGCGGAGAACGGGGCGCCGCCGATGGAGATCGCGAGCGGACCGTCGGGATCGCCCCCCTCGAGGACCGCCACCCGGATCTGGACGTTGAACGGACGCCCGGACTTGATGCTCCCCGGTGGACGCGTGTGGAACGAGAGCTCGTAGTGCGGGCACTGCGGTGCCGGGGCCTCCTCGACGGTGAGCCTGGCGTCATCGCTGTCGCCGGAGAACTTCCCCACGACGGTATGTGTCCCCGCCGATGTCGGCGTGCAGGTGTTGCCGCTGCACGAACCGCTCGGCTGGATCGTGAACTTCGTGTCGGCCGTCACGTTCCCCATCGAGTCGCCGTTCGTGTCGAACGCCTCCGCCGTGTAGTTCATCGAATCGCCGAGCTCGATCGTCGCGTTCGATGGTGAGATGACGATGTGGTCGAAGTCGCTCGCCTGCGGCAGGATCGTCCATGAGTAGCCATCGGATCCGCTGTTGCCCGATGCGTCGGTCATGGAGACCCTGAACGAGTGCCGCCCGATCGAGAGGTCGGGATAGTCGACCGAACCGACGACGCCGTCCCCTGTTTCCGCGGGGCTCCCGGGGCCGCACGGCCGCCGGTCGCCGTCCAGCGTGCAGACGAAGCCCGTACCCGCCTCCGACGACCTGAACCTGAAGTGAGCGTTCCTCGCACGGGTGGGGTCGTCCGGCCGACTCGTGATCCTGACCACCGGCGCCTCGTCGTCGGCCCGCGTCCCCACGCTGATCACCCGCGTCCTCGTGTCGGAAGCACCCTGCGGATCGGTGACGACGAGCGTCACCGTGTAGTCCCCCCGCCTCTCGAAGGTATGCGTCGGGGTCGCCCCGAAGCCCTTCGAGGCGCCGTCGCCGAAGTCCCAGTCCCTCGAGAGCGAGTCCCCGTCGGGATCGACGGACCTGTCCGCGAAGTCCACCGTGAGCGGCGCCGGTCCGAACGCCGGCGACGCGACGAACGCCGCGTGCGGTTGCCGGTTCAGCCCCAGGGGCGGGACGCTCGCCGGCGGCGCATCGACGTCCTCGCCCGGCGGGATCGATCGCGGTGGGGTCCCGCCCGGTCCGGACCCGCGCTCCGGTTGCTGGTCCTCCGGTCCCGGGTCGTCGCTCTTCGGGGCATCGCATCCCCCGGCTCCGTCGGCACAGCGGTTGAACACGATCCAGTCGCCGTTGAGCATTCCGTCCGGGATGTCGAGCAGTGGCCCGACGGACCCGCCGCTCGATACGACGGCCATCTTGCCCGCCGGAACATCGACGGCGTCCGTCGTCGAACTCGCCGAGACGAGCCCATCGAGGGTCGCGATCGTCGTCGAACCATCCTCGTTCACCAGGACGACGTAGACCGTTCCCTTCACGGACGCGGTCGCGCCGGGCGTCTGGATCGCGAACCGGCTTGCCGGGTCTGCGAGGTCGACCACCCGGTTGTACGAGTTGCCGTCGAGCTGGGACACCTCGATCAGCCTGGAGCCGTCCTCGTCGTCGATCGTGTCGAGCGACTCGAGCTCGAAGGTGGTGTCGAAGTCGAGCCGTGAGAGGCTTCCGTCGAAGTACTCGATCTCGGCTCGACCGTTCGTCGCGGTCTCGATGACGTCACCCGCGCGCAGCGACTCGCCGTCCTTCGCGAGCTGGGCGCTCCCGTCCTCGTGTCGAACCTGGACCGAACCATCGAGGATCCTGAGGGTGGCGATCTGTCTGGCGGTGGCGGAGCCGCCGGAGAAGATCAGGACCGCTGTAACGAGCAACAACGAGATGACGAAGATCGCCGAGAGTGAGGCCTCGACCCGCCTCTTGACCTTGTCGGACACGGTCCGCCATCCCCCCGACCGCTGCGATCCAACGATTCTCCCCGGTCATCCGGTCGCCGACAAGCAGCCAGGATCGATCGGCGGAGCGGGGTTCGACGTGTTTGGACCAAGGACCTAGGTCCGAAGACGGTTCCGACGCATCATCGTTACCGGTTGTCCTCCTCCGCCCGGCGCCGGAGCTCGGCCTCGACGAACTCCTCGAGATCGCCGTCCAGGACCCGGTCGACGTCGCCGACCTCGACGCCCGTCCGATGGTCCTTGACCAACCGGTACGGCGCGAGCACGTACGAGCGGATCTGCGAACCGAAGTCGATGCCCTTGCGCTCTCCCCGCAGGTTCTCGAGCTTGGTCTGCTGGTCCTCGCGCATGCGTTCGGCGAGCCGCGCCTTCAGGATGCGCATCGCGACGGCCCGGTTCTGCAGCTGGGACCGCTCGTTCTGGCACGCGGCGGTGATCCCGCTCGGCAGGTGGGTGATCCGGACGGCCGAGTCCGTGGTGTTCACGGACTGGCCGCCGGGACCGGTCGAACGGTACACGTCGATCCGCAGGTCCTTCGGGTCGATCTCGATGTCCTCGTCCGCCGTCTCCTCGAGCAACGGGATCACGTCGAGGTTCGCGAACGAGGTGTGTCGCCGCTTCTGCGCGTCGAACGGCGAGATGCGAACGAGCCGGTGCACCCCGCGTTCGGTCGAGAGCAGGCCGTACGCGTTGGTCCCGCGGACGATGAACGTCGCGCTCTTGATCCCGGCCTCGTCGCCGAAGAGCGTCTCGTCCACCTCCACGTCGAGCCCCTCGCGCTCGGCCCAGCGCAGGTACATGCGCAGGAGCATCTCGGCCCAGTCCTGCGACTCGGTCCCGCCGGCCCCCGCGTGCAGGGTCGCCACCGCGTCGTTGGCGTCGTACTCCCCGCCCAGCAGCGAGGCGAGCTCCAGCTTCTCGACGTCGCGCTCGAGCCCGTCGACGGCCCGGGCCAGCTCGGCGGTCATCTCGGGGTCGGACTCGGCGGCGAGCAGCTCGTCCATCGCGCGCGCGTCGTCGAGCCGGCGGACGAGACCGTCGTAGCGCTCCAGGTCGGCGCGAAGGCGCGCGAGACGGGTGGTCAGCCGCCGGCCGCTGGCGGGGTCGTCCCAGAGCGACGGGTCGGACGCCTGCTCCTCGAGGTCGGCAATCTGGGCGCGCTTGCCGTCGACGTCAAAGGAACTCCTTCGCGGACGCGATGCGCTTGCCGAGGTCCTCGAGCCGGTCCGAGTGCTCGCTCATGCGACCATGCTACCCGCGTCGTTCGGGCCCGGGAGAGGGCTATCCTCCGCTCGTGGCAGACCTGGGTTCGGGTGATCGCCTCGGCGTCTACCGACTGGAGGAGCGTCTCGGCGAAGGCGGGATGGGGGTCGTCTTCCGCGCCATCCGCGAACCCGAGGGCGACGAGGTCGCCCTCAAGATCCTGCGCCCCGAGCTCTCGAGCGACGACACGTTCCGGCGACGCTTCGTCCACGAGGCCCGCGCTGCCGGCGAGGTTCGCCACAAGCATCTCGTCCCCATCACCGACGCCGGGGAGGTGGACGGCCGCCCGTACCTCGCCGTCGCGTACGTGCAGGGACGGACGCTCGAGGATCGCCTGGCGAACGACGGATCGATGTCGCTCGACGAGATCGTGAAGATCGTTGCGCACATCGCATCCGGCCTCGACGCCCTCCACGCAGCGGGCATCGTCCACCGGGACGTGAAGCCGTCGAACGTGATCGTCGATCCCGCCGGGTCGGCCAACCTCACGGACTTCGGGCTCGCGAAGGGTCGCACCTACACGGTGCTGACCAACCCGGGGATGGTCATGGGGACGCTCGACTACCTGGCGCCCGAGGTGCTCCGCGGTTCGGAGGCCACGCCGGCGTCCGACATCTACGCGCTCGGGTGTCTCGCGTACGAGTGCACGGCGGGCCGCACGCCGTTCGCGGACACGTGGATGCTCGAGCTCGCGAGCGCGCACCTCACGAAGGAACCGCCCGACCCGTGCGCGAACCGGCCTGACGCGCCGCAAGGCCTGTCGTGGGCGATCCTCCAGGCGCTCGCGAAGGAACCGGAGAGACGACCGCCGACCGCGACGGCGTACGCGCACCTCATCTCGTTCGCCGTCGGAGGCGGAGGTTCGTTGCCCTCGCCGCCGCCGGAGCCGTAGCAGCGGGGGCTAGGCCTCCGGCTGGATCGGGATCTCCCCACTCGAACGCGTCCGCACCCAACCGAGCCGGGCCGCGATGGCGTCCGCTCTCGCGTGGTCGTCGATCCGTTCGGCGAGCCGCTGCGCCCGGGTCCACAGCGCCTCAGCCCGTCCGAGCGCCTCGACGGCCAGCGCATGCTCGGCCGCGCGATCCAGGTAGTCGAGCCCCTTGCGGGTCTCGTCGCTCCGGTAGAAGTAGAAGGCGAGCTGCTCGAGCCGCTCCTCGCCCTGCTCGGCGAGCCGGGCCTCCATCGCGTGTCCGACCCGCCCGTACAACTCGCGCTGCGAGGTCGGCGTGAGGGTCGACAGCGCGGCCTCCTGCAGCAGCCCGTGGCGGAACGTGCACTCGAGCTCCGGGAAGCGCCGGAGCTCGCGCACGATCTCGGCGCGGAGGAGCTCGGCGACGTCCCGGTCGGTGGCCCCGCCTCCCACGACGTCGGCGACCACGGACACGGGGAACTCCCTGCCGACGACGGCGGCGACCTGGGCGAACCGTCGTGCGCCAGGCTCGAGCCGGTCGATCCGCGCGACGAGCAGGGCTTCGAGCGCCGGTGGGAGTTCGGCCGCGGTCGTCGGCGTGATCGTCCACGTTCGGCGGCGATCCCCTCCCGCCTCGAGCAGCGCGCGCAGCAGCTCCTCGACGTAGAGGGGG
>DASUPO010000097.1:0-6485 GCA_036281075.1 Actinomycetota bacterium
GATCGTTCGGGGACACGTCTAGACTCGTGTCGATGACGTTCGAGTCGCTGCTGGAGGCTTGGGACGGAGAGGAAGTCGTGGTCCGTCACGATCCTGGATCCGGCGCGTGGATGTTCGTGGGTGTCCACAGCACGGTCCTCGGACCGGCGATGGGCGGCACGCGACTCAAGTCGTATCCGGCGCCGGCCGACGCGCTCGAGGACGTGCTCCGTCTCTCCGAGGCGATGACGTGGAAACACGCGGCCGCGGACACCCCGTACGGCGGCGGCAAGGCCGTGCTCGCGGTGGCGGAGATCCCCCCGCCCCGTTCACCGGAGCGCCGCGCGCTGTTCCGACGGTACGCGGCGCTGGTGGAGTCCCTCCACGGGACGTACGTGACGGCTCCCGACATGAACACCGGCAAGGCCGACATGGACGTGATCGGCGAGCGGACGTCGCACGTGCTGGGGCGCTCGGTCGCGAACGGCGGCGCCGGCGATCCCGGCGGTGCCACGGCTCGAGGCGTCTTCCACGGGATCGAGGCGTCGGTGAAGCGTGCGTACGGCTCGGTGGACCTGGCCGGACGGACCGTCCTCGTCCAGGGCCTCGGATCGGTCGGCGCCCGCCTGTGCGAGCACCTCGCGGAGGCGGGCGCGACACTATCGGTCGCGGACGTGAACGAGGGCAGGGCGGCGGCGCTCGCAGAGGAGCTGGGGGTGACGGTCGTGCCCGCCGACGCCGCGACGGGAACGCCGTGCGACGTGTTCGCGCCCTGCGCGACCGGCAAGGTCCTCACCGAGGCGACGATCCCGCAGCTGCGCTGCCGGATCGTCGCCGGCGCCGCGAACAACCAGCTCGGCGTCGCGGAGGACGGCGAGCGCCTCCGCGACGCCGGGATCCTGTACGCGCCGGACTTCGTGATCAACGCGGGGGGTGTGATCCACCTCGCGGGCTACGAGACACTCGGCTGGGACGACGCGACGATGGCCAAACGCCTCGAGGCGATCGGGGACACGCTCCTCGAGGTCTACGAGGCCGCCGAGCGCGACGGGATCTCGACGGCCGCCGCCGCCGATCGCTTGGCACGTGCCCGGGTCGACGCCGCGGGAGGATGGACGCCGTCCTGATCCGGCCGCTCGGTCCGTCCGATGCGGACGCGTGCGACCGGATCGTCGCGAGCCTCCCGTACCACTTCGGCGTGGAGCAGGGTCGGCGCGACTGCGCGACGGCGGTCCGGAGCGAGACCGGGCTCGTCGCCGTCGAGGACGACGAGGTCGTCGGGTTCCTGACCTACGTGCCGCGGTTCGACGAGGCGGCCGAGATCACGTGGATGGCGGTCCGAGACGACCGTCGCCGACAGGGGATCGGGCATCGGCTGATCGATCGGCTCACGGAGTTCCTGCGGACGGACGCGAAGCGGGTCCTGATCGCGCTGACGGTCTCGCCGAACGATCCCGGCTCGGAGCCGGAGGACGGCTACGCAGCCACCCGGGCGTTCTACCGCTCCTGCGGGTTCGTCCTCGCGCGCGACCTGCGTGCGGAATGGGAAACCGATACGGCCGTCGTGATGGTCAAGCCGCTGTTGCGCGCGGGTGATGGGGTCTCGCGGGACGCCTCGGCACGTCACGCGAACGGCCGCTCCTGACCCGCTTTCGCCAGGCCTGCGACGAAGAGGGCGGCGAACGCCGCGCTGCCGAGGCCGTACGCCCACCAGGGCCACGCGGACGAGCCGGGCGGGAGCCCCACGGCCGTGTGCAGCAGCACGATCACGGCCGAGACCCCGTCGAAGAGCACGAACGCCCACGTCCACCACCACAGGTCGTCCAGCTTCCGGAGCACCAGCACGTGGAAGAGGGCGAGGGCGATCCCGGCGGTCCCGAGGAGCCGCAGCCACACCTCGTCGGTCGGCTCCTGTCCCATGACGCCCTCCACGACCCAGCCGGGGAACAGCACGAGCGGGATCGAAAGTCCCAGCAACAGCACCGCGCTGACGCTCAACGTGCGGCGGAGCAGGCTCATGGAACCGGCGGCTCCTCGAGGGCGTGGGTCGGTCGGTGCTCCGGGCGGGTTGATAGCATACGAGAACCGTTGAGCCGCCCCGCGTTCCGGCGTGCCCGGTTCCCGCTTCGGGATCCCCGGCACCAGAAGCGTCGCACCGAGAGAGCCCCCGATCGAAGGAAGGACGACCGAGATGCAACAGGGCCCCAGGGTCGCCGTGATCGGCCTGGACTGCGGCACACCCCAACTCCTGTTCGGCGACCTCGCAGCCGAGGTCCCGAACATCGCCAAGCTGATGTCCGAGGGGATGCACGGCGATCTCGCCAGCATCACCCCGCCGATCACGATCCCCGCTTGGGCGTGCGCGATGACCGGGAAGACGCCCGGCGAGCTCGGGATCTACGGGTTCCGCAACCGCAGGGACACGAGCTACGAGGGGTTGGCGATCGCGCACTCGGGGTCGATCGACGCCCCGGCGGTCTGGGACACGCTGGGCGCGCAAGGCAAGTCGTCGCTGTTGATCGGCGTCCCGCCGGGGTTCCCGCCACCCAAGGAGTTTCCCGGCTGGCGCGTCGGGTGCTTCCTGACGCCGCCGTCGGCGGACCGCTTCGCGTACCCGCGAGAGCTCGAGGTCGAGATCGAGGCGGAGCTCGGCGGCAAGGGCGAGTACATCTTCGACATCCCGAACTTCCGGCAGCAGGGGATGGAGTTCGTCCTCGACCAGGTCTTCAGGATGACCCAGCGTCGGTTCCAGGTGGCGCGCCGGCTCGTCCGCGAGAAGCCGTGGGACTTCTTCATGATGGTGGAGATGGGGATGGACCGGCTCCACCACGTCTTCTGGCACTACTTCGACCCGAAGCACCCGCTCTATCGACCGGGGAACCAATTCGAGGACGCGTTCCAGCGGTACTACCGGGCGCTCGACGACGAGGTCGGTTCGCTGCTCGAGGTGCTGCCGGAGGACGCGATCACGGTCGTGATGAGCGACCACGGTGCGCGGCCGATGTTGGGCGGGATCTGCTTCAACGACTGGCTGATCGAGAACGGCTACCTGACGTTGAAGGAGCCCGTGCGGGATCCCACGCCGATCGCGAAGGTGGCGATCGACTGGAGCCGGACGATGGCGTGGGGTGACGGTGGGTACTACGGGCGATTGTTCCTCAACGTCGCAGGGCGTGAGCCGCAAGGCGTGATCCAGCCCGCCGACTACGAGACGGTCCGGGACGAGATGATCTCCAAGCTCACGGCGATGCCCGATCCCGACGGCGCGCTGCTCGGGACGAAGGTGCACAAGCCGCAGGACGTCTACCCGGAGGTCCGTGGCGTCGCGCCCGACCTGCTCGTCTACTTCGGCGACCTGGAGTGGCGTTCGGTCGGAGCGGTCGGGAACCCGAGTGTGTACACGTTCGAGAACGACATCGGTCCGGACGGGGCCAACCACGACCGCACGGGTGTCTTCGTGATGAAGGGCGCGCCAGGGCAGCCCACCGGCAACGTCGACGGGCTCGGTCTCGTCGACGTCGGGCCCACGATCCTCTCGCTCTTCGGGCTCGCTTCCGAGGATGACTCCTCGAGGAGCTTCGTATGAACGAGGATCGCCGCGGGTTCACCGTCTGGTTCACGGGACTCTCGGGATCGGGGAAGTCGACGATCGCGGAGATGCTGTACCACGAGTTCCAGGCGCGCGGCATGAAGACCGAGATCCTGGACGGCGACGTCGTCAGACAGAACCTCTCCAAGGGGCTCGGGTTCTCGAAGGAGGATCGGGACACCAACATCCTGCGGATCGGCTTCGTCGCGGACCTGCTGACCCGCAACGGTGTCGCCACGATCTGCTGCCCGATCTCCCCGTACCGGGAGACGCGCGACGCGGTCCGTGCGCAGATCGGCGCGTTCGTCGAGGTCCACGTCCACGCGACGGTCGACGAGATCGCCGCGAACCGGGACCCGAAAGGGTTGTACGCGAAGGCGCTGGCCGGGGAGATCACGGGCTTCACCGGGGTGGACGACCCGTACGAGGCGCCGAAGGATCCGGAGCTCGTCGTGGACACGATGGTGGAGACACCGGAGGAGTCGCTCCGGCGCGTGATGCACACGCTGCAGGAGCTCGGCTACCTGGAGGACGCGACGCTGCTCGTCGAGGGGGATCGGGTGCATTCGGGACTGACGGATCTCCGGGTGACCGAGTCGGGCCACGTCGCCAAGGAGCACTGAGGCGGAGCCGCTAGAGTCCGGCCGATGGACGTCCCCGCCTCGCCCGACCCCGTCTCCGAGCCGAAGGCCTATCAGGACCACCTGCTGTCGCTCGTGGCCGACGACGACCCGGCCGAGGTCCAGGCCGGCACCGCCGAGCGCTGGCGAGCCCTCGTGGCGGAGGCCGGTCCGCGAAGACACCGGCGTCCGGCGGAGCGCGAATGGTCGGTGATCGAGTGCCTGGGCCACGCGACCGACGCCGAGGTCGTCTCCGCGGCTCGCTACCGATGGATCCTCGCCCACGACGAGCCGCCCCTGATCGGCTACGACCAGGACCTGTGGGCCGATGCGCTCCACGGATCCGGCCAGGAGGACCCCGACGAGCTGCTCCGCCTGTTCGAGCCGCTGCGCGAGTCGAACATCGCGCTCTGGGCGCGATCCTCCGAGGAGGATCGCGCCCGCGTCGGTCTGCACGCGGAGCGCGGCCCGGAGAGCTTCGACCTGCTGTTCCGGATGATCGCCGGGCACGACCGGTTCCATCTGGCGCAGGCTCGGCGCGCCCTGGACGCGATTGCCGCCGGCTGAGCGGGCTGGCCGGGGGCGGCTGGTACCCTGAGCCCATGCAGCGTTGCGACGCCCATCCGGGTTCCCGGATGGGCGTCCGGCGTTCTCCAGATCGGCGGGGGTGACGGGGATGGAGTTCGAGATCGGCATCGGCAAGACGGCCCGGCGGGCCTACGGCTTCGACGAGGTCGCGATCGTCCCTTCCCGCAGGACGCGCGACCCCGACGACGTCGACATCGGCTGGGAGGTCGACGCGTATCGGTTCGCGCTCCCGATGATGGCGTCGGCGATGGACGCGAGCGTCTCGCCGCAGACCGCGATCCTGATCGGGGAGCTCGGCGGGCTCGCCTGCTTGAACCTCGAGGGCCTCTGGAGCCGCTTCGAGGACCCGGAGCCCGTGTACGAGGAGATCGCGGCCCTCGACGACGAGAAGGCGACCCGGCGGATGCAGGAGCTCTACCGAGAGCCCGTGAAGCCCGAGCTGCTGGGACGCCGGATCGAGGAGATCAAGGCCGGTGGCGTGACGTCGTGCGCCTCCTTGACGCCCCAGCGCGTGGAGCGGTTCGCCCCCATCGTCCTGGAGGCGGGCCTGGACGTCCTCGTGATCCAGGGGACCGTGGTGTCCGCGGAGCACGTCTCGACGCGCGCGGAGCCGCTGAACCTGAAGCGGTTCATCGCGGGTTTCGACCTGCCGGTGATCGTCGGCGGCTGCGCCTCGTACTCCACCGCCCTGCACCTGATGCGGACCGGAGCCGTCGGCGTGCTGGTCGGCGTCGGGCCGGGGAACGCGTGCACGACCAGAGGCGTCCTCGGCGTCGGCGTGCCGCAGGCGACCGCGATCGCGGACGCGGCCGCGGCCCGGCGGGAGCACCTCCACGAGACCGGCCGGTACTGCCACGTGATCGCGGACGGCGGGATGCGGACCGGGGGAGACATCGCCAAGGCGATCGCGTGCGGCGCGGACGCGGTGATGATCGGTTCGCCGCTCACGCGCGCCTACGAGGCGCCGGGCCGCGGCTACCACTGGGGGATGGCCACGTTCCATCCGACGCTGCCACGCGGGGCTCGCGTGAAGACGCGACAGGTGGCGTCGATGGAGGAGATCCTCGTCGGGCCCGCGCACGAGAACGACGGGACGTTCAACCTGTTCGGCGCCCTCGCCACGTCGATGGCGACGACGGGCTACGCGACGATCAAGGAGTTCCAGAAGGCCGAACTGGTGGTCGCCCCCTCGATCAAGACCGAGGGCAAGACCTACCAGGCGGCCCAGCGGGTGGGGATGGGGCAGTAGGTGAGCCCTGGATCGGAGGACGGCGTCCGGCCGATCCTCGTCGTCGACCTGGGCGCCCAGTACGCGCAGCTGATCGCGCGGCGCGTCCGCGAGGCCAACGTCTACTCGGAGGTCGTGCCCCATGACGCGGACCTGTCGGCGCTCGCGCGGCGCCGGCCGGCCGGCCTGATCCTCTCCGGCGGCCCGGCCTCTGTCTACGAGGCCGGCGCCCCCGAGGTCGATCCCGCTCTGTTCGATCTCGGCGTCCCGGTGCTCGGGATCTGCTACGGACACCAGCTGATGGCCAGGGCGCTCGGTGGAGACGTCGCGGCCACCGGCCAGCGGGAGTACGGGGGGACCACGCTCCTCGTCGACCAGCCGGGCGGCGTGCTCCTCGCCGACCTGGGCGCCGAGGAGTCGGTCTGGATGAGCCACGGCGACGCCGTGACGCGGGCGCCCGAGGGCTTCCGCGTCACGGCCC
>DASUPO010000098.1:0-70945 GCA_036281075.1 Actinomycetota bacterium
GGGCGGCCTTCCCCACGGGCGTGAAGTGGCAGGCGGTCGCGGAGCAGCCGGCGCGTCCCCACCACGTGATCTGCAACGCCGACGAATCCGAGCCCGGGACGTTCAAGGACCGCATCGTGATGGAGCAGGATCCGTTCGCCGTGGTGGAGGCTCTGACGGTCGCCGGCCTCGCCTGCGGCGCCGAGCGCGGGTACCTGTATATCCGCGGGGAGTACCCGCTGGCGACCGAGCGCCTGACCCACGCGATCGCCGAGGCTCGACGCCACGGATTCCTGGGCGAGGACGTGATGAACCACGGATCGGCCTTCGACATCGAGCTCCGTCGAGGAGCCGGCGCCTACATCTGTGGCGAGGAGACGGCGCTGTTCAACTCGATCGAGGGCAAGCGGGGGGAGCCGCGGAACAAGCCGCCGTTCCCGGTGACCCACGGGGTCTTCGGCCGACCGACGGCGATCAACAACGTCGAGACCCTGGTGAACGTGCTCGAGATCCTGCGGATCGGCGCCGACGGGTACGCGGCGATCGGCACCGAAGGGTCGACGGGGCCGCGGCTCTTCTGTCTGTCGGGGCACGTCGAGCGCCCGGGGCTCTACGAGCACGAGCACGGCGTCACGCTCCGCGAGGTGATCGAGGCCGCCGGCGGCGTCCGCCGCGGGAAGCCGCCGAAAGCCGTGCTCCTCGGGGGCGCCGCGGGCGGCTTCGTCGGGCCGGACATGCTCGACGTCCGCCTGACGTTCGAGGACGCGCGGGCCGGCGGCTACACGCTCGGGTCGGGGGTCGTGATGGTCTTCGACGAGAGCGCGGACCTCGTCGACCTGTGCCTGCGGATCGCCCGGTTCTTCCGCGCCGAGAGCTGCGGCCAATGCGTGCCCTGCCGCGTGGGGACCGTCCGACAGGAGGAGGCCCTGCACCGGCTCGTCGCCGGCTCCACGATCGGGTCGGTGGCGGACGAGCTCGCGCTGATCGACGACGTCGCGCTCGTGATGCGGGACGCGTCGATCTGCGGCCTGGGCCAGACGGCCGCCAACGCGATCCAGTCGGCGATCGGCCGGCTCGGCGTGTTCGACGGAGCCGCGACGTGAGCCAGGCGGTCCCGCTCGAGCCGCCGAGGCGCCTCCTGTCGATCCAGGTCGACGGCGCGGAGGTCCGCGTCCCGGAGGGCTCGACGATCCTGGCCGCGTGCCGGACGCAGGGGATCGACACGCCCACGATGTGCTACGCCGACAACCTCACGCCGGTGAACGCGTGCCGTGTCTGCATGGTCGAGGTCGAGGGGTCGCGCGTCCTCGTGCCGTCCTGCTCCCGGACCGTGGAGGACGGGATGGTCGTGCGCACCGACACCGAGCGCGTCCGCCACTCGCGCCGCCTGGTGATCGAGCTCCTCGATTCCAGCGTCGAGACGGGCCTCGCTTCCACCGATTGGCGTCGATGGGCGGGGGAGTACGGCGCGGACCCCTCGCGCTTCGGCGTCGCGATGGCGCCGGCGGAGGCGGGAGAACGAGACGAACGCGGACCCGGACATGTTCACGAACCCGATCCGGCCGTCGCGGAGACGGTGGCGCAACCGGTGAAGGTCGACAACGAGCTGTACGTCCGCGACTACGAGCGGTGCGTCCTCTGCTACAAGTGCGTCGAGGCGTGCGGCGTCGACGCGCAGCACACGTTCGCGATCGCCGTGGCCGGCCGGGGCTTCGACGCGCGGATCTCGACCGAGTTCGCGGTTCCGCTCGACGAGTCGGCGTGCGTGTACTGCGGCAACTGCATCGGCGTCTGTCCGACGGGCGCCCTGATGTTCAAGAGCGAACACGACATGCGCGCCGAGGGCACGTGGAACGAGGACGAACAACACGTCACGAACACGATCTGCCCGTACTGCGGGGTCGGCTGCGAGCTGGAGGTCCACGTCCAGGACAACGCGATCGTGAAGGTGATGTCGCCGACGGATCATTCCGTGACCAGCGGCCACCTGTGCATCAAGGGGCGGTTCGGGTTCGCGTACGTGCAGCGGCGAGGGGAAGGGCGTGGGAGCGGCCGCGGGACGGGCGCGCCGATCCCGGATCCGACGTCCGCGCGCGAGGGGGCCACGCCGGAGACGGCGTGAGCCCCGGAGGCGTGGCCGTCATCGGTGTCGTCCTCGCGGGCGGCGCGTCGCGTCGGTTCGGCGCCGACAAGCTGGCGGCGGACCTCGGCGGGCGTCCGCTGTTGCATCACGCGATCGAACGCCTCCTCGAGGTCTGCCACGAGGTGGTCGTCGTGCTCCCGCCCGATGGGGACGAACCGAGCGTCCCGGCCGGGGCGGTGACGTTCGCCCGGGACGAGGCCGAACACGAAGGTCCGCTCGCCGGGCTGGCGGCCGGGCTCGCCGTCGTCGCGTCCGAGCGGGCGGTGGTGGCCGGTGGCGACATGCCGGCTCTCGAGCCGGATGTGGTGCGGGAGCTGCTCCGGGCGAGCGAGGAGACCGGGGCCGTCGTCGCCGTCCTGTCGGACGGCGGCGACGGCCGCCCGCTGCCGTGCGTCGTCCGGACCGAGGCGGCCCTCGCGGCCGCCCGGCGGCTGCTCGCCGCCGGACGGCGGCGACTCCGGGACCTCCAGGCGGAGGTCTCGACGGTCGTCGTGGACGAGCCGGCGTGGACGGCGCTCGATCCGGAGCGCAGGACCCTCCTGGACGTCGACGAGCCGGCCGACCTGGACCGCTAGGCTCCCGGCGTGCCGCACGACGCGTTCCGGCTCGGCACGTACGAGGTGACGCCGCTCTGCGACGGATGGGCACCGTTGCCGCTGAGCGATGAACTCCCCGGTATCGACGTTGACTGGGACGCGGAGCGTGTGCGATTCCCGTGGGCGTTCCCAGACGACGATGACGCGAGCTGGGCGTGGCACGTCCATGCGTTCCTCGTCCGACATCCGGACGGCGTCGCGCTCGTCGACACGGGGATCGGGCACTTCGGGCGACCTCCGTTCGACGTCACCGGGCGGGTCGACGAGGAGCTCGCCGCGCTCGGGGTCGTCCCGCAGGACGTCGGCGACGTGATCCTCACGCATCTGCACGCGGACCATTCGGGCGCGGTCTGCCGTCCCGACGGCACGCCGCGGTTCCCGAGCGCGCGCCACCACGTGCATCCCGCGGACTGGGAGTTCTTCGCCCAGCACCGCACGGCGGAAGACTTCACCGGTCGGTTCGCGATGGCAGCGATCGAGCGGGCGGGGTTGCTGAACCTCGACGCCGGCGACCACGACGTCGGTCCCGATCTGCACGTTCGGCACGCGCCGGGACACACGCCGGGGCATCGCGTGATCCGACTCCACGACGAGGACGCGAACGACACGCTGTGGCTGGTCGGTGACCTGCTGCACACCACACCGCAGATCGCGCACCCGGGCGCCTCCTCTGAGCACGACGAGGACCCAGAGCTGAGCGCGCGTCACCGAACGGACATCGTGGAGGCCGCTCTGGTGAAGAGCTGGGCGCTGGGTGTGAGCCACTTCGGGCGTCCGTTCGGTCGCGTGGTCGGCGGATCCGACGCCCCCGGCTTGTCCTCGATCTGAGCAGCGGCCTAGGCGCGTTCCCCGTCCGGACCGAACGTCTGCTCGCTCTTCCGTCGATCCGCGAAGGCGCGGGCCGCGTCGTCCGAGGGCTCGTGCCCGGTGACGGCCCGGAGGAAGTCGTCCCGGTCGAGCGCGAGCAACCGGACGTCCGACCTCGCCGTCACGGTGGCCGTGCGCGGCACGTCGTCCAGCAGCGCGATCTCCCCGAAGCAGCTCCCCGGTCCCTCGGTGGCGATCACGCGGCCGCCCACGTCGACGTCGACCGTTCCCGCGACGATCGCGTAGAAGCGATCGCCGTGGTCGCCTTCCCGGATCACCGTCGCGCCCTCCGTCGCCGCGACGGGGACGAGGTTCCGGGCCACGCGCTCCAGCATCGGTGCCGGGAGCGGGGCGAAGATCGTCGTGCCGCGGAGCAGCTCGATCTCCCGCTCGGGGATCCGCACGCCCACGTCGAGCCCCGCGAGCCCGCGGCGGGCGGCGAGAACGGTGACGGGCAGGAGGAGACCGGCGACGACGAGGGTGGCCCGGGGCCCGATCGCCACGATCAGCAGCGAGCCGACGAACGACCCGATGCCCTCGCCCGCCATGTACAGCGACTCGAGGACCCCGAACGCGCGAGAGAGGTGCTTGTCGGGGATCAGGCGCTGCAGCATCATCCGGCCGTTCACGTCGGCGAGGGTCATGCCGGCCCCGCTGACCGAGAGGAAGCCGCCGGCGAGCGACGGGACGGCCGCGATCCCGAGGAGCGAGACGCCGCCGACGGACGTGCCGACCCGGAACGCCGTGGACGAGCGGGCCCGAGCGGCGAGGCCGACCGCGAGGGCGGCACCGACCACCGCACCGACCCCGATTGTCGCGGTGAGGAAGCCCACGCCGGCGTCGCCGGCGCCGAGGACGTCGAACGCCAGGACCACGATCAACACGTCGACGAAGCCGAGTTGAACCATCGAAAGACCCATCGCCGTGACCAGGAGCAAGGATCTGCGATCACGGGTCACCGCCCGAACGCCCGCCACCGCCTCGCTCGCCAAGACCCGAGGTCCCGTCGACGCGCCCTCGTGAGCGGGCTCGGTTCGCACGCGGATCGTCGCGACGCAGAGCGTGCCGACGACGAGCATCGCCGCGAGGACGGCGTCCACCAGACCCGGCCCCGAGATCGCATCGCCGGCCACGGCCATCAGGCCGCCCGCGAGCAGAGGACCGAGCAGCGAGCTGGAGCTCTCGATCAACCCGGAGGCGGCGTAGGCGCTCGTCAACATCTCGGGCCTGTGCGCGAGGCGCGGCAGGAGCGAGGCATGCGTGGGTCGGACGAGGGTCAACAACCACCCCGCCGACGTCGCGGACAGGTACACGAGCGGTGCGGGCGCATCCAGGAGGAGCGCGAGGGCGGCCAGGCCGGTCATCGCCGCGAGCGCTGCGTGCGCGAAGAGGAGGACGCGCTCGCGACGATGGCGATCACCGAGCACCGCCCCCAACGGCGCCAGGATCGCGGCCGGGATCAGCTGGAGGAGACTCACGAGGCCCACCATCACGCTGCCGCCGTCCTCGTAGGCGAAGACGATCAACGCGATGAACGCCGCCCATTCCGCGATCGTGAACGCGAGATAGGCGACCTGAGCCTTCGCGAGGTCCGGGGAACGGAACGAGTCGATCAGCGCCGAGAACGACGCGCGGAGGTCCGCGACGATGCGGCCGAGCCCGGTCGCCGTACGCGGTTCCGCAGCCATGAGGGGAAGGAGTCTAGGCCAGCGTCCCGATCCGGGGCCCCGACCTGGAGACGTCCGTTCCGCTACAGTCGGTGACGAAGAGCGGGCCGGCCCCGCCGCCCGCGCATCACACCACCTCTCCCGGAAGGATCCTCATGCCACGCCGTGTTCTGATCATGGGAGCCGCAGGTCGCGACTTCCACAACTTCAACGTCGTGTACCGCGACGACCCGCAGAGCGAGGTCGTCGCGTTCACGGCAACGCAGATCCCGTACATCGACGACCGGACGTATCCGGCGGAGCTCGCGGGGGATCGCTATCCGGCCGGCATCCCGATCCACGAGGAGGGGGAGCTCACGCGGCTGATCCGCGATCTCGACGTGGACGACGTCGTGTTCGCGTACTCCGACGTCTCCCACGAGTACGTGATGCACAAGGCGAGCGAGGCGCTCGCCGCCGGCGCGAACTTCCTCCTCCTCGGTCCGGACGCGACGATGCTCCGGCCACGGATCCCGACCGTCGCGGTCACGGCGGTCCGTACCGGCGTCGGGAAGTCGCAGACCACACGCGCGGTCGCCGCGACCCTGAAGGAGGCGGGCAAGGCCGTCGTCGCGGTCCGCCATCCGATGCCGTACGGGGACCTCACCGCGCAACGCGTGCAACGATTCGCCGAGCACGAGGATCTCGACCGCCACCACTGCACGATCGAGGAGCGCGAGGAGTACGAGCCGCACATCGCGAGCGGCACGGTGATCTACGCCGGCGTCGACTACGCGGAGATCCTGGAGCAAGCGCAGACCGAGGGGGACGTGCTCCTGTGGGACGGCGGCAACAACGACCTCCCGTTCTACGTGCCCACCGTCCACCTGGCGCTCGTCGACCCGCTCAGGGCGGGGCACGAGACGCGGTACCACCCCGGCGAGGCGAACCTGCGGCGCGGGGACGTGATCGTGATCAACAAGATCGACTCCGCCACGTCCGAACAGGTCGCGCAGCTGGAGGCGACGATCGCGGACACGAACCCGGCGGCCACCGTCGTGAAGGCGAACTCGAAGGTCACGGTCGACGATCCGGACGCGATCGCCGGCAAGCGCGTCCTCGTGGTCGAGGACGGCCCGACGCTCACGCACGGGGAGATGAAGATCGGGGCGGGCGTCGTGGCGGCCGAACGGTCCGGGGCCGCGGAGATCGTCGACCCACGGCCGTGGGCGATCGGCTCGATCCAGGAGACGTTCGAGAAGTACGACGTCGGCGCGGTGCTGCCGGCGATGGGCTACAGCCAGGGGCAGCTCGACGAGATGGCGAAGATCATCGACGCCTCCGACGCCGACCTCGTGGTGATCGGGACGCCGATCGACCTCCGGAGGGTGGTCGAGATCCACAAGCCCGCCGTCCGCGTCAGCTACGACCTCGACATCCTTCCGGACTCGCCGACCCTGGCCGACGTGCTCCGGCCCGTGCTCTAGGGGCGGGAAGGGCACGCGATGGCTCGCGTCGTCGTGGCGCTCGGCGGCAACGCCCTGCTCCGCCGCGGCGCGGATGACACGTTCGAGGAGATGTCACGGGCGGCCCGCGCCGCGGCGGAGCGGATCGCCGACATCGCCGCGGACGGGTGGGAGGTCGTGGTGACCCACGGCAACGGTCCCCAGGTGGGGCGGATCCTGATCCAGCAGGAGGCGGCGGCGAAGACCGTCTCCCCGATGCCGCTGGACGTCTGCGGCGCCGAGAGCCAGGGCCTGATCGGGTACCTCCTGCAGGTGACGATCGGCGACGTGTTCTTCGAGCGGGGCATGGAGCGTCCCGTCGCGACGGTCCTCACGCTCTCCCGGGTCCGACCGCAGGACCCCGCGTTCCGCAAGCCCACGAAGTTCGTGGGGCCGTTCTACTCGGCCTCGCAGGCGAAGCGGCTCGAGGAACAGCGAGCCTGGGTGCTGAAGGAGGACCCGCACGGCGGTTGGCGGCGCGTCGTGCCGTCGCCGAGGCCGTACTCGATCGTCGAGACGCCCGTGGTGCGGCGGCTCGTCGCCGACGGGGTGATCGTGATCGCCGGTGGCGGGGGAGGCGTGCCCGTGATCGAGAAGGGGCCGCGGCTGATCGGCAAGGAGGGCGTCGTGGACAAGGACCTCGCCGCCGCGATCCTCGCCGCGGAGGTGGAGGCGACGACCCTGCTGATCCTCACGGACGTGCCTCGGGTCCAGCGCGGCTACGGCAGCCTCTACCCCGAGGACGTCGAGAAGATGACGACCGACGAGGCCGAGACGCTGCTGAAGCGTGGCGAGTTCGGCGCCGGTTCGATGGGGCCCAAGGTCCAGGCGGCCCTCGACTTCCTGGAGGCGGGCGGGGAGCGGGCGATGATCGGCGATCTCGACGAGGCGCCCGCCGTGCTCCGCGGCGAGGCCGGCACGGCGATCGTGCCGTCGTGACCGAGCGGGTCCTCCGCGTCGCGACCTGGAACGTGCACGGTCTGCGGGCAGGCGTGCCCGCCGCCGCGTCCGCGATCCGGGCGGAAGAGCCGGACGTCCTCCTCCTGCAGGAGTCCGGCCCCCGCCGCCGCCTCCGGGACCTGGGACGGGCGCTCGGCTGGACGGTGAGCGCCGACCCACGCGTGTTCCCCCGCCGCCGGGTCCAGAACGCGCTCCTTGCGCGGCCCGGCGCGGCCGAGCTGATCCGGCCGCGGCTCGTCCGCTTCGCGCGAGGATCGCCCTGGCATCCGCGGGGGGCGCTGATCGCGGAGGTGGACGAACGATGGACGGCCGTCTCGGCCCACCTCGGCCTCGATCGACGCGAACGGGAGCGGCACGTCGCGGAGTTGGGCTCTCTCTTCGAAGGAGCGACGAGGCCGCTGGTGCTGGGCGCCGACCTCAACGCGAGACCGGACGACCCGGTCTCGCGATCCCTCGCCGCGCAGCTCACCGACGTATGGGGGCAGGTGGGGGAGGACGACGGAGCGACGTTCCCGGCGACGGAGCCCACGGCGAGGATCGACTACCTGTTCGTGGGGCCGGCGTTCCAGGCGCTCCGCGCCTGGACCGCCGGCAGCACGGCCTCCGACCACCTGATGGTGGTCGCGGACCTGGCGTTCGACTAGCGGCGGGTCTTCCGCGGACGGCCCGGGTTGCGGAAGAACTGGATCGCCATGAACAGGCCGAAGAACGTGACGACCACGACCAACAGGGTCAGCAATCCGAGGAAGAACCACTCGAGGAACCCGTTGATCGCGAGCATCTCCGGCATCCTACGGGGGCAGGTGCGATCGGGCGTCGGATAGGGTGGCCCGATGCGGCTGGGGGTGCTCACCGGCGGCGGCGACTGCCCCGGCCTGAACGCCGCGATCCGAGCGGTCGTCCGGCGTGGCGTGCGCGGCCACGGCATCGAGTTCATGGGGTTCCAGGACGGATGGAAGGGCGTGCTCGACGACGCGTGCGAGCCGCTCGGCGTCCCGGAGACGAGAGGCATCCTCCACCGCGGCGGCACGATCCTGGGGTCGTCGAGCACGGACCCGATCCGGGCCGAGGACGGGCCGGACCGGGTCCGCGCCACCCTCGAACGGCACGTGCTCGACGGCCTCGTCGTGATCGGGGGAGAGGGGACGCTGAAGTCGGTCGTGCCCCTGGCCGAACGCGGGGTCCGGGTCGTGGGGATCCCGAAGACGATCGACAACGACGTGGCGGGCACGGACACGACGATCGGCTTCACGACGGCGGCTCAGCTCGCGACCGACGCGGTCGACCGGCTGCACTCGACGGCCGAGAGCCACGACCGCGTGATGCTCGTCGAGGTGATGGGCCGGCATGCCGGCTGGATCGCGGTCCACGCCGGCATGGCCGGCGGCGCCGACGCGATCCTGATCCCGGAACAGCCCTTCGACATCGACGAGGTGAGCGAGCACCTTCGGCGACGTCACGCCGGCGGTCGATCGTTCTCGATCGTCGTGGTCGCGGAGGGCGCGGCGCCGATCGAGGGCATGCTCGAGCTGCCGGAAGCGCCGCTCGACGAGAACGGGTTCCCCCGGTTGGGCGGGCTCGCGAGCTGGCTCGCGCCCGGATTCGAGGAACGAACCGGGTTCGCCACGCGGGTGACGATCCTCGGTCACCTTCAGCGGGGCGGTTCACCGGTCGCATCCGACCGGGTGCTCGCCACACGGTTCGGGATCGCCGCCGCCGACCTGGCGGCCGCCGGGGGCTGGGGCCGGATGGTCGCTCTCTACGGACGGGATATCCGTGACGTCCGGATCGCCGACACGGTCGGACTGCGGAACCTCGTGCCCATCGAGCTCTATCGTGACGCTGCCGTCTTCTTCGGATAGCTCGCGGTAGGGTCGACGCATGCGCATCGGCATCCTCACGGGCGGCGGGGACGTGCCCGGGCTGAACGCGTGTATCAAGGCGGTGACCAACCGGGCCGTCGCCGACGGCCACGAGGTCGTCGGGATCCGGCGCGGCTGGGCCGGGCTCCTCGAGCTGGATCCGAGCGATCCCGACGGTGCCGCCACCCACACGCTGAAGCTCGACCCCGAGGTCGTCCGGACGATCGACAGGACCGGCGGCACGATCCTGCATACGTCGCGGACGAACCCCGCCAAGGTCCGTCCCGCCGACGAGCCGGACTTCCTCAAGGCCGGCCGCGTGAAGGACGAGGCCCGCGATCACACCCAACACGTCCTGAGGGTCCTGGATCAGGTGGGCATCGACGCGCTCGCACCGATCGGGGGCGACGACACGCTGTCGTTCGCCCTCCGGCTGCACGACGAGGGCGTGCCCGTGGTCGCGATCCCGAAGACGATGGACAACGACGTCCACGGGACGGACTACTGCATCGGGTTCTCGACCGCGGTCACGCGGACGGTGATCTTCATCCACCAGCTCCGGACCAGCGCTGGGTCGCACGAACGGCTCGCGGTCGTCGAGGTGTTCGGCCGGTACAGCGGCGAGACCTCGCTCGTGTCCGCCTACCTCTCCGGGATGGACCGCGCGATCATCAGCGAGGTTCCCTTCGACGTCGAGAAGCTCGCGACGCTGCTGATGGACGACAAGCGCAAGAATCCCTCCCGCTACGCGATGACGACGATCTCCGAGGGCGCGCACTTCGTCGGCGGCGAGATGGTGATGGGCGGGACCGCCGACGCGTACGGCCACCGGAAGCTCGGCGGGATCGGCGCGCAGACGGGTGAGGCCCTGAAGGAGATCACCGGCGAGGGGATCATCCACCAGCAGGTCGGCTACCTGATGCGCTCGGGCTCTCCCGACGCGCTCGATCTCATGGTCGCCACGAACTACGCGGTGATGGCCGCCGACCTGCTCCTGGAGGGCACGCACGGGCGGCTCGTCGCGCTCCGGAACGGGACCTACGTGAACGTGCCGGTCGAGGAGGTCCGCCGCGGCGTGAAGCGGGTCGACGTCGACGCCCTCTACGACACAGACGAGTACCGGCCGAAGATCCGCCACGTCGACGGCAAGCCGATGTTCCTCTACTGAGGAGGTCCCGACGCCGGTTCCCGAGCGAGTCGTCGAGCTTCAGCGCGAGCTCGACGAAGGTCCCAGGCCCATTCCGCTTCATCCACCGGTTGAGCAGCGACCGTCGATCACCCAAGTCTCGCTAGACTCGCGCTCGATGAGCTCCTTCCGGGTCGATCTGCGCTCCGACACCGTCACGAAGCCGTCGAACGCGATGCGCCACGCGATGGCCCGCGCCGAGGTCGGCGACGACTGGTACGACGACGACCCGACGGTGAACCTCCTGCAGGAGCGGTGCGCGGAGGCGGTCGGCAAGGAGGCAGCTGCGTTCGTCCCGACGGGCACGATGGCGAACCAGATCGGGCTGCGCCTCCATTTCCAGGGGCCCGGGCATCTGGTCGCGGCGGGCGCCGGCCTCCACGTCACGAGCGTCGAGGTGATGACCGCGGCCGCCCTGGCCGGGATCGCGTACCGGACGACCGATACCGGCCCTCGAGGCTGGATCGACGCCGAGCAGGCCGCCCAGCTCCTCGAGCCGGACGAGCTCTACGACGTCGAGGTCGTCGATCTCCTGTCCGTCGAGAACACGGTCGGCGGAGCCGGTGGTCGGGTCATGCCGATCCAGGAGCTCCGAGCGGTCCGGAAGGTCGCGGACGACGCGGGGGTGCCGGTGCACCTCGACGGCGCTCGGATCTTCAACGCGGCCTCGGCGGCGGGGGTGGACGCCTCGGAGATCGCGGCCGAGTCGACGACGATGATGTTCTGCTTATCGAAAGGCCTGGGCGCGCCGATCGGCTCGGTCCTCTGCGGCCCCGCCGACATGGCCAGGGAGGCTCGTCGCCTGAAGATCCTCTATGGGGGCGCGTGGCGCCAGGCCGGGATCGTGGCCGCGGCCGGGTTGATCGCCCTGGAGGAGGGCCCGAAGCGTCTCCACGAGGACCACGAGCGGGCTCGCCGCCTGGCGGAAGGCATCGCCGAGGCCCTGCCGGGCTCGGTCGACCTCGAGCAGGTTGAAACGAACATGGTCCTGGTCGACACCGAAGCCGTGGGGATGCCGCTGTTCGAGACGATCGAACGGATGGCGGCCCTCGGCATCGGCGTGACCCACTCCGGCGGCAAGGTCCGGATCGTCACGCACCTCGACGTCGACGACGAGGGCGTCGGGAGCGCGCTGGACGCCTGGCGCGAGCTCGGGGCCGGAGGAAGGACCTAGATGGCGCTGTTCTCGAAGAACTATCCGCCGGAGATCGCGGGCCGGATCCCGCCCGGCCAGCGGCTCGTGAAGACGTGGCCCGTCCTGCATTACGGGCCGATCCCGTCGTTCGACGGGCAGAACTGGGACCTGGAGCTCTCGGGGCTCGTGGAGAACCCCGTCACGCTCTCGTACCAGGAGTTCCGCGCGCTCCCGAACGTCACCGTGGACGCTGACATGCACTGCGTGACGGGCTGGACGACGCTGGACAACACGTGGACCGGCGTGTCGTTCCGCACGCTGACGGAGCTCGCGAAGCCGACGCCCGAGGCGAAGTGGGTGATCGCGCACTGCGAGTACGGCTACACGTCGAACCTGTCGCTCGAGGCGATGGACGACGACGACGTCCTGGTCGCCTGGCGGAACCACGGCGAGGACCTCGAGCCCGAGCACGGTTGGCCCCTCCGGCTCGTCGTGCCGAAGCGCTATGCGTGGAAGAGCGCGAAGTGGCTGACCCGTCTCGAGTTCACGGCGAAGAACGAGCGCGGGTTCTGGGAGGTGCGGGGTTACCACGTCCACGCGGAGCCGTTCGGCGAGGAGCGCTACTCGTACCAGGAGGGGCCGAGGGCCGAGCTCGAGCCCTAGGACGATGCGCGCCGGACGCGCGTCCGCAGGATGTCGCGCAGGCTCACGATCCCGGCGACGCGGTTCCCGTCCACGACGGGGAGATGACGGAACCCCTGGCTCATCATGATCTCGGCGGCGTCGCCGGCATCCATGTCGGGGCTCGCCGTCACGGGGTCGCTCGTCATCCACTCGGAGATCTTCGCGGTCGTGAGATCGGCGTGGGCCGCGGCCGCACGGAGGACGTCGCGCTCGGTGAAGATCCCCATCAGCACGGAGCCCTCCATCACGAGGGCCGAGCCGAAGCGACCCTTGAGCATGTGTCCGGAGACCTCGGCGACGGTGTCCGTCGACGAGGTCGTGAACACGTCGGGGGTCATGATCTCCTCGAGCTTGATCACGTCGGTCCCTCCGGGGTCGTCAGCCGCCCTCGCCGCCGATGTCTCGCATATCGGGGTCCACGACCGGCGCGGCGGCGTCGGCGAGGTCCTCGTTCAGCCGGCGCCAGAGCGAGCCGCCCCACGAACTCACGTGCGGCCATCGCTGCCAGAAGAGCTGCAGGGTGGCGTCGTCGAACGTCCTCGCCCCCTCGTCGGGCGTGATCGTCTCCGCGACGCGTTCGAATCCCTCGATCACGGCGAGCAGTCGCTCGGAAGCGTCGTCCACGGGCACCTCCCCGCGGCGAGTCTAGCCCGCGGGTGCGAAGGTCCGCAGACGGGCGATGTCGGCACGCTGGCGGGCCGCGTCGCCCGGTGTCTCGAGGATCCAGGGGACCGAGCCGAGCAGCGGATCGGTCGCGAGGGCCCGCCATCCCCGTTCGCCGATCAGGCCGTCCCCGATGTCCGCGTGACGGTCGCGGCGAGCGCCGCGCTCGAAGGCCGCGTCGTTGGCGTGGACGAGGCCAAGTCTCGAGGCGAGGCCTCGCGCACGGAGCTCCCGGGAGAGGACGCCGACGCCCGAGGGATCGTCGAGCGGGACACCGGCGGCGAAGAGATGCGCGGTGTCGAGGACGATGCCGAGCCGCTCGTCGACGGCGGCGACGAGCTCCTCGGCCTCGTGGGGAAGCGAGGCCACCGCGCCGGTGGTGCCCGCCATGAGCTCCGCGAGGACGCGCACGCGATCGGCCTCCGCGACGGCGAGCCGGTAGCTCTCCGCGGCGGCCCGCAGGGCCGCCTCGCGGCTCTGCGGGCCACCCGCGCCGGTGTGGACCACGAGGTGGTCCACACCGAGCGCGTCACAGGCGCGGACGGTTCCGAGGATCAGCTCGCGCGTCCGCCGAAGGATCTCCGCGTCCCACGACGCGACGTTGCCCACGTAGGAGAGATGCGCGACGCACGGACGGAGCCCGCTCGCCGCCAGCGACCCACGGAAGCGGGCAACATCCTGGTCCGAGTACCGAGGACCTGCCCACGCTCGCGGGTTCGAGACGAAGATCTGCAGACAGTCCGCCTCCCGGAGACGGGACTCCTCGATCGCCCCCTCGATGCCCGTCTGCCGGCGCCGGACGTGGGCGCCGAGGATCACGCGTAGTAGACGGTGATCGTGGATCCGTAGCGGACGCGCGTGCCGGGAGCGGGGAGCTGGCTCACGATGTTCCCCCCGCTGCTCCCCGGGACCGGGAGCGCCGTGACCTCGAGCCCCGCCCGCCCGGCGAGCGCCTTCGCGTCGTCCACGCTCATCCCGAGGAAGTCGGGGCTCGGGAAGTGCTCCGGGCCGAGGGAAACCGTGAGGATGACCGTCTCGCCGGGTTGGAGCTCCGTCCCGGTCCCGGGGTCGGTCGCGATCGCGCGGCCCTTCGGCACCCGATCCGAGAACGTCTCCTCGATCACGACCTCGAAGCCCGCCGCGGCCAACGCGTCCACCGCCTTCGCCTCCGCCGTGCCCGCGACGTTCGGCACCGGGACGGGCCGGGGTCCGTCGCTGACGACGAGCGTCACCGACGTGCCCTGCGGGAGGACCGCCTTCCCGGGCCGGACGGCGATCACGCTGCCCGCCCCGGCCTCGTCGTGGAAGCGGTGCCGTACCTGGCCGATCTCGAGGCCGGCGTCGACGATCGCCGCTCGCGCCTTGGGCAGGGGCCGACCGACCACCCTCGGCACCCGCACGGGCGGTGGACCTTTCGAGGGCAGGACCGAGATCGTCGTGCCCACCTCACGTTCCGTGCCGGGTCTCGGGAGGATCCGGAGGACGCGTCCCTCCCGGATCGCCGGGTGGAACTCGCCCTCGAGCAGCCGCACCTCGAACCCCAGGGAAGTCAGCCGCGCCACGGCGTCGTCGACGGGATCGCCGCGGAGCGCCGGGACCCTCGCGGTGTGGGGGATCGCGTACGTCCACGTGCCCCAGGCCGCCCCAGCGAGGAGGCACAGCAGGAGGATCGCTCCGACGACGCGCTTCAACAGACGCCGGCGACGTCGCCGGCGTTCCATCCGGGGGATCGCCGCCGTTTCCAGCCGCACGCCGACCTCGGTCGTCTGGCCGCCCTCGACGGTGATCGGCGGGATCTCGTCGACCAGGGCGGCGAGCGCGCGGGCGGGCGGGAGCTGGCGCGCGATCACGTCCAGGTCCATCCGCATCACGTCGGCCGACTCCGGCCGGAGCTCGCGGTCACGGTCGGTCGCCGCGGCCACGAACCCGTCGAGCTCGGCGGGCAGATCGCCGACGAGCGACGACGGGGCGGGCACCCGATCGGACAGGTGCTTGTACGCGACCGCCATCGCCGTCTCGCCCGTGAAGGGGAGCTTCCCGGTGAGCAGCTCGTAGGCCACGATCCCGAGGGAGTACAGGTCGCTGCGAGGATCGGCCGGCTCTCCACGGATCTGTTCGGGCGCGAGGTACTGAACCGTGCCGGTGACGGCGCCCGCCTGGGTCACGCGACCGTCCGCGTAGGCGCGCGCGAGGCCGAAGTCGGCAACCTTGACGACGCCGTCGTTCGTGACGAGCAGGTTCTCGGGCTTCATGTCGCGGTGGACGAAGCCCTCGTGATGGGCGTGGCCGAGCGCGAGGAGCGTCTGGCGGAGGACCTCCGTCGCCTGTGCGGGCTCGAGCCGTCCTTGCTCGTTCAGGAGGTGGCGGACGCTCGGCCCGCGCACATACTCCATCACCATGTAGTAGACGCCGTCGACCGCGCCCCAGTCGTAGACGCCGACGATGTTCGGGTGGGCGAGGCCGGCGGCGGCACGTGCCTCCCGCCGGAACCGGTCGACGAACTGTGGGTCGCCCGCGAGAGAGCGGTGGAGGACCTTGACCGCGACCTCGCGAGCCAGGACCGCATCGTGCGCGCGGAAGACCTCGCCCATGCCCCCCGCGGCGATCCGTTCCACCATGTGGTAACGGCCGTCGAGGGTGACGAACGTCTGTCCCCCGCCGTGCGTGGGCGCCGGCTGCGTGGTACTCCTTGCGATGGTGCTCTCCTCCCTAGGGAAGCGCCCGAGGCAGGTCGGAGCGCGTCCGGCGCATCGTACCGCCGGACCTGGAGCGAACCGTGGAAGCTGAGGGAAGTCCGACCGTCGCGTCCTCGGGCGGTCCTGGTGCCCAGCTCGACCGGATCGAGGTGGCCGTCGACGCCGGCGACATCGACCTCCGGCGGCTCGGCTTCTGGCGGGTCGTCCGGCTGATCAAGCTCGACGACGAGCTGATCGAGCGCCACGCCGAACAGGTGGGGAGGATCGACGCGAAGGCGTTCCGCGAGCACTTCCCGATCCTCGTCCCGGTCTGGCTGGGGAACGCGATCCTCGGCCTGCTGATCCTCGTCGGGATCCTCGCGATCGCGTTCGCCGTCGGCGCCGGACCGATCGCGCTCGACGACCCCGGACCCACCGCCGCCGGGTGGAGCCTGCTGGTCGCGGCGGCCGCGTGGATGGTCGGGCTCCACTCGTCGGCGCACTGGCTGATCGGTCGGGCGGTCGGGATCCGCTTCCGGACCTACTTCGCCGCGTTCCCGCCGCCGCCGCTGCCGGGCCTGAAGACCGACTACGCGACCTATCTCCGCGCGGGGCCGACGGCGCGCGCCTGGATGCACGGGAGCGGCGCCGTCGCCACCAAGCTCGCGCCGTTCCTCGCCCTCGCCTTCGCGCCGGCGGCCGGCGCGCCGGCGTGGACGGTGATCGTCCTGCTGGTGACCGGGGTCGGACAGATCGCCACGGACGTGTTCGTCAGCACGAAGGCGAGCGACTGGAAGAAGGTGCGACGGGAGCTCGCGGTCGCCCGCGCGCGCGCGGGTGGCTGAGGTCGGTATCCTTGCCGGGACCACTCGGGGAGCTCGGGCGAGACCGGGCTGAGAGGCGGGGGAACGTCCCCGCGACCCGCACGACCTGATCCGGGCAATGCCGGCGGAGGGAGCGATGGCGAAGCTGGGAACACGGGCGCTCGACCTCTACGTGGTGACCACCGGCACGCTCGTCCCGAACCGCGCGCACGGTGAGATCGCCGCCGCGGCGCTGGAGGGCGGCGCGTCGGCGGTGCAGCTGCGCGCGCCGGAGCTCGCGGATGATCGGCTGCTCCCGCTCGCGACGTCGCTCGCGGCGACGTGCGCGGACGCCGGGGCGACGTTCATCGTCAACGATCGGGTGGACGTGGCGATCGGCAGCGGCGCGGCCGGCGTCCACCTCGGCCAGGAGGACGAGCTCTCGGGGGCGAGGACCGACCTGGGGCCGGATCGGATCCTCGGCGTCAGCGTGTCGTCGGTCGAGCAGGCGAGGAGCGCGGAACGCGCCGGTGCCGACTACCTCGGCGTGACGGTGTGGAGCACGCCGACGAAGCCGGAGGCCGTCCCGATGGGGCTGGACGGCCTCCGGGACGTCGCGGCCGCGACGGCGCTGCCGGTGGTCGGGATCGGCGGGATCGATGCGGGCAACGCGCGAGAGGTACTGGCGGCCGGGGCGAGCGGGGTCGCGGTGATCGGCGCCGTCGCGGCCGCCCCGGACCCCGCCGAGGCGGTGCGCGAGCTGCGGGCGGTCGTCGACGGTTTCCCCGAGGACGGGCGATGAGCGAGCAACGGACCGGGAAGGCGACCGCGGAGCTGTTCGAGCACCTGATCCTCCGACGGCTCGGGGCGCGCGACGCGGACGTGCTCGTCGGGCCGAGGCACGGCGTGGACGTCGGCGTGGTCCGGGTGGCCGACGGGACGGCGATGGCGCTCACCGCCGACCCGGTCTTCGTCGTGCCCGCCTACGGCTGGGAGCGGGCGGCCTGGTTCGCGGTCCACATCCTGGCCTCAGACGCGTCGACGAGCGGCCTCCCGCTGCGCTGGATGTCGGTGGATCTGAACCTGCCGCCGTCGATCTCGGACGACGATCTCGGCGCGCTGTGGGACGCGTTCCATCGGACCTGCGAGGACCTCGGGATCGCCGTGGTGACCGGCCACACGGCCCGATACGACGGCTGCGAGTGGCCGATGGTGGGAGGCGCGACCTGTATCGCCCTCGGGCCCGAGGACGCCTTCGTGACGCCCACGATGGCCCGCCCGGGCGACGCGGTCGTCGTCACCAAGGGCGCGGCGATCGAGGCCACGGCGCTGTTCGCGGCGACCTTCCCCGCTCGACTGACGGAGGGGGTCGGCGCGGACACGGTCGCCGCGGCCGACGCGCTGTTCGGCTCGATGACCGTGGTCCCCGAGGCGGTGATCGCCAGGGACTTCGGCGTCCGGGACGCGGGCGTGACGTCGATGCACGACGCGACCGAGGGCGGCGTCCTGGGCGGCCTGCTCGAGGTCGCGACCGCCTCGGAGGCCGGGATCCGGGTCGATCGGGACCAGATCCCCGTCCGATCCGAGGTCCGAGCCGTCTGCGATCACGTGGGGATCGACCCGTACGTCTCGATCAGCGAGGGCACGCTGATCGCCACGGTCATGCCCGACCGCGCGGAGGACTACGTCCGGGCGGTCGCAGCGGCGGGGATCGACGCGGCCGTCGTCGGCGAGATCCTCCCGCCGGGCGAGGGCCGCACGATCGTCGCGGACGGTCGGGAGGAGCCGCTCGCGCATCCGGGCTTGGACCCGTTCTGGGCGGCGTTCGGGGCCTGGGCCGCGGAGGCGGCGGCCGGGACCTGACCCTCGGATACCCTCGCGCCGTGGACCTGATCTGCGTCGGTGACGTGATGCTCGACGTCCGGGTGGACGCGGGGGAGCTGGCGAGGGGCGGCGACGTGCACGGGCGCGTCACGCTCCGGCCCGGGGGGACGTCGGCGAACGCGGCCGTCTGGGGGGTCGCGACCGGCGCGTCGGCGCGGGTGCACGGGAAGGTCGGCGACGACCTCGTCGGCCGGCTCCTGCGGAACGAGCTCGAGGGCCGCGGCGTCGAGGCCGCCCTGGCCGGTGACCCGGTGTCGCCCTCGGGCACGATGCTCGTCGTGGTGGAGGCGGGGGAGCGGTCGATGGTCGCCGACCGGGGGGCGAACGCGCGGCTCGCGCCGAGCGACCTGCCCGCATCGCTCGACGCCGGCGCCGTGCTCGTGTCCGGCTACCTGCTGCTGCAGTCGGGGGCCGAGGACGCCGGGATCGAGGCCATCCACCGCGCGCGCGCCCCGTGGATCGCCGTCGACGCCGCATCGTGGCCGCTCGTGGACGCCGTGGGGCCCGCGGGGTTCCACGAGCGGGCCGCGGGGGCCACGGCCGTCCTCGCGAACGAGCACGAGGCCCGCGCGCTCACCGGCCTGGATCCGGGGCCGGCCGCCCGAGCCCTGGCGGACCGATACCGCCTCGTCTCCGTGAAACGCGGCGAGGCCGGCGCTCTGCTGATCCTGGACGGCCTCGAGCTCGAAGCGCGGTCCGAGCCGGCCGTCGAGCGGGATCCGACCGGCGCCGGCGACGCGTTCGACGGCGTCCTCCTGTCCGGCCTCGCGCGGGGGATCGAAGCGGGCGAGGCGCTCCGTCGGGCGTGCCAGGCCGGCGCGCGCGTCGCGGCGAGCGCCTCCGCATGGCCGGAGCCCGACCGATGACCGCGGCGATCCGGATCGGCGAGGAGGTCGCCGACGGGCTCGCGACCGGGGGGGCCGTCGTGGCGCTCGAGACGAGCGTGATCGGTCAGGGGCTCCCGCACCCGCGCAACGTCGAGTGCCTCGAACGGATGTCGGCCGCGATCCGGCGGTCGGACGCCGTCCCCGCCTGGGTCGGCGTGCACGACGGGGAGGTGGTCGTCGGCCTGTCGGCCGCGGAGCTCGAGACCCTCTGCGAGCCGGGTCGAGCCGAGAAGGTCGCGCGGCGCGACCTCCCCGCGGCGTGCACGCGCGGCGGCCTCGGCGCGACCACGGTCTCCGCGACGATCTGGGCGGCCGCGCGCGTCGGGATCCACGTCGGCGCGACGGGCGGCATCGGCGGGGTCCATCGGGGCGCGAGGCCGGATGTCAGCGGGGACCTCCTTGAGCTCTCGCGCACGCCGGGGCTGCTCGTCTGCAGCGGCCCGAAGTCGATCGTGGATCCGGTGGCGACCGTGGAACGGCTCGAGGAGCTCGGCGTGAGCCTCGTGGGGTACGGGGTGGACCGGATGCCGTTCTTCCTCGTGCGGGAGACGGCCGTGACGCTCGAGCATCGCGTCGACTCGCCGGCGGAGGCGGCCCGCCTCGCGGCGGCCGCACGTGCACTGGACACGGGCTCCACCGTGCTCCTGTGCACCCCGGTGCCCGCGGCGGACGCGATCGTGCCGGAGGACGTGGCGGCTGCGGTCGCGGCCGCCGAGGAAGCCGTCGAACGCGCCGCCGTCGGCGGACGCGACCGGACACCCGCGCTGCTCGCGGCGCTCGATGAGGCGACCGACGGTCGATCGATCGAGGCGAACCTTGCGCTACTCGCTTCGAACGCCGCGCTCGCCGGCGAGGTGGCGGCCGCCCTCTCGCGCCAGGACGGGGGCGGGTGAGGCGATCGCCGTCTCGGGCTCGACCGCGGGGGGCGATCGCCGCGAGAGCACGAACGCCCCGACCCACCCCGCCATACCGATCGCCACCGCGACGATCACGCCGCCGCCCTGCCCGAGAGGGAACCCCAGTCGACCGGCGACGAAGCCGCCGAACGCCAGCATCGCGGTGCCGATCGCCGGCGCGATGCAGACGGCGGCGAACGCCGGGAACCCGGTGAGGAGGATCGCCCAGCCGAGCCCGACGAGGAGCAGCGTCGCGACCGACGTCAACGTGAGTCGGACGAGCTCCCCGGCCGGACCCAGCGTCGGGACCCCCACGATGGCCGCGGTGCCGGGCCGAGGCCCGGCGATCAGCGCAACGCCCGGCCCCAGGCGCGTGCCGCCCAGTCCCGGTTGGTTCGCGTAGCCGGCGAGGTACGCGGCGACGGCACCGTCGGGGAACCTCGTCCGGAGACGCTCGAGGAAGCGGGTGCGATCGCCGAGGAAGCTCTTCCGCCACGGCCGCACGTCCAGATACCGATCGGGTGGCAGCGTGATCATGAGCGCGTAGACGGGCCGCCACACGGCGGACGTCATCGGGATCACCACGGGCGTGCCCGGGGGCGTCGTCTCCAGGTAGGCCGCCAGGATCGCCGCTTGTTCCAACTGTTCGGGTCGGAACGCCGTGCGCGGCTCGGAGAACGTGTCGGCTCCCCGGATCGCGAGCCAGGAGGCGCTCGCGACCACCAGGACCGAGCTCGCGACCGCCCCGACCAGGACCCACGTCCGTCGTTCCGGTCGTGACGACATCGCGTCGGTCCACGAACGGGTGGCCGAGGCGCCGAGCACGATCAGGAAGGGCACGCCGAGCGCGAACGGCACGATCCGATGCGGGATCGTCATGTCGAAGACCTTCCAGGCGATCAACCCAGCGGGTGCCGCGAGCGCCCAGAGGGCCAGCGGCGGCAGGACCCCGCGGGTCGGTGGCCGCCGTGAGGTCCACATCACCGCGCCACCGACGGCCGCGAGTGGGATCGTCACACCGAGCGCCATCGTCGGGAGACGCGTCGCGATCTTGCCGGCGGCCTTCTGTCTCGAGGAGGGGATCTTGTCGGGACGCTCCGGGGAGGCGAGGACCAGGAGGAGGCCGAGCAACGCGCCGAGACCGACCCCGAGCGCGAGACGCCGAACGTGCCGCCAGTCCACGCCCGATCGGCGTCGGAGCCACGTCGCCACCGCGACGCCGGCGGCGTAGACCACGAGGAGCAGCACGATGAGGATGGCGAACAACCAGTGGGCGATCGCGGCGGCGCCGAGCAGGAGGGCCAACGCGACCGTGCCGCGGCCTCCCGACCGGATCCGCACGGCGACCGCGACCGCCGCGACGGCCAGGACGTCGAGGAAGAGGTTCGACGCGTACCCGATCGCGGTAAGGGCGACGAATGGCGACGCCGCGAGGCCCACGCCGAGCGCCGCACCGACCCACCGCCGTTCCTCCGCGACGCCCGCTCCGAGCGCCGCGGCGGCCAACCCCATCGCCACCGCGAAGATCGCCGGCCAGACGCGAGCCAGGTCGAGCCCTTCGCCGCCGGTCACGTCGCGGAGCACGCTCGTCACGATCGGGTGGGCGGGTCGCTCGCCCAAGCCGGTCAACGCGTTCAGACCATCCTGGGAAACGAGCTGCGAGCGGAACACGTAGCCCGGGGTGTCGACGCCCTGTGGGAGGCGCCGGGGGTTCTCCAGGTAGGGGCGGAGGTAGACGCCGGCCACGATCGCGACGACGACGAGGATCAGGAACGCCGCCCAGGCCATCGTCCACGCCGCGGGCCGCGCCGACCCCGGGCCGGTTTCGGCATGACGGCCGACGGACGACGTGTTCATCGAAGCCAAGTCTGGATGATGACCTTCAAGAAGTTCCAGCCGTAGCGGACGGACTTCGGCTTCTTCGATTCCCCTCCGGCCCTCGCGAGGAACGTCACGGGGACCTCCACGACCCGCGCGCGCAGACGGAGCGCCTCGATCAGGATCTCGGTCGACCAGAACTGGTCCTGCTTGAGCACCACCCGTTCCAGCAGGTCGGCGCGGGCGGCTCGGTATCCGGACGAGGGGTCGGTGATCCGCTGACCGGTGAGGATCGTGATGATCCGGGAGAAGACGTGGACGCCGAGGTGCCGGATGAGGCCCTCCCGCTCGAAGGATCCGAGGAGCCGCGAACCGTTCACGTAATCGACCCCGTCCGCGAGGATCGGCCGGATCACGATCGGGATCTCCTCGGGCAGGTGCTGCCCATCGGCGTCGAGGGTGACGACGAGCCCGGCCCCCAGGCGCAATGCGATCTCGTAGCCCACGCGGAGAGCGAGGCCGCCGCCGCGTCGGATCGGGAGCTCGGCGACGTAGGCGCCCGCTTCGCGGGCCACGCTCGCCGTCCCGTCCGTGGACCCGTCGCTCACCACGACCGGGACGACGTGGTGGCCCTCGATCATCGCCGGGATCTGCTTGATCACAGCCGCGACGTTCTCGGCCTCGTCGAACGCGGGGGAGATCGTCACCAGCCGGGGACCGTCGGGCAGCCCCTCGGCCCGCTCCCAGTCGAACCGCTCCTGGCCCAGCGCCTCCACGAGGAGACGGATGCTGCGCTCGTTCGTGTCCGCGGTGGTCTGTGCGCGCAGGTAGAGGAAGAACAGCACGCCCACCGACACGAGGAGGGCGAAGATCACACCGTCGGTCCCCCGCTCGAAATCGAACACTCGGAGCACCGGGTCGAACAGCGGAGGGTAGATCGCGAGCGCGACGACCGACGCGCACAGGACGAACAGGATGATCAGGTTCAGCCTGCTGATCTGGCGACGGCGGTGCCCCCGGACCGCCAGGACGAACAGGCCGAGCGCGCCCAGCCCCGCGAGGATCCGGATCGCGGACATCGCGTCAGGTCGACGGAGCCTCGATCCCCGGACGCCACCGGTCCCGCGGAAGGATCGCGTCGGCGATCACACGCTCCTTGTAGCGCTCGATCACACCGAACATCGACTCCACCAGCGTCTCCGACAGGAAGTGCGGCTGGAGGCCCAGGTCCAGGAGCTTCGTGTGCGTGGCGTTGTAGTAGTGGTCCTCGAGCTCGAGCCGCGGGTTCTCGATCGGCTCGATCCGGACGTCGAGCCCATGCTCCTTGCCGGCCCGCTGCACGATCTCGGCGAGCTCCATCACGGAGAACTGCTCGGTGAACTGGTTGAACACGCGGAACTCGCCGCGGTCGGCGGGGTTGAGGACCGCGAGCTCGACGCACTGGAGCGTGTCCAGGATGTTCAGGTAGCCGCGCGTCTGCCCGCCCTTGCCGTAGACCGTGAGCGGGTGGCCGATGATCGCCTGGACGCAGAAGCGGTTCAGCGCCGTGCCGAACACGTCGTCGTAGTCGAAGCGCGTGGCCAGGCGCTCGTCCAGCTTCGTCTCGTCGGTCTCGATCCCGTAGACGACGCCCTGGTTCAGGTCGGTGGCGCGCGTGCCCCACATCCGGCAGGCGAAGTGGATGTTGTTGGAGTCGTGGACCTTGGACAGGTGGTACAGGCTGCCGGGCAGCTTCGGGTACAGGATCGTCTCCGTGCGGCCGTTGTGCTCGATCTCGAGGTACCCCTCCTCGATGTCGATGTTCGGCGTGCCGTACTCGCCCATCGTCCCGAGCTTCACCAGGTGGGCGTCGGGGGTGAACTCCCGCATCGCCCACAGCACGTTCAGGGTGTTGATCACGTTGTTGTGCTGGGTGAGCACCGCGTGGTCACGGTCCCGCATCGAGTAGGGAGCGGAAGGCACCTCCCCGTAGTGCACGATCGCCTGGGGGCGGAAGTCCCGGAACAGGCCGACGGTGACGTCCCATTCGACCAGGTCGCCCTCGGTCACGCTGATCTCCTTGCCGGAGACCTCCTTCCACGCGGCGGCCCGCTCCGGCAGCGACCCGAGGATCGGGACGAGGGTGTCGGTGCCGACCTCCTCGTGCGCGCGGCGACGCAGGTAGTTGTCGACGACGTGCACCTCGTGTCCGCGCTGCGAGAACCGCATCGCGGTGGGCCAGCCGAGGTACCCGTCGCCGCCGAGGATCAGGATGCGCATGGCGGCATGTCCCTTTCGGATGTTCGATGGGTCCGCTCATCCTACCCGGAGCGCCTGAGCCTGGAGATGAGCCAGCCCGCTCCGCCGGTCATGGCGATGAGGGCCATGCCGACGGCTCCGCCCAGCGGGACGCCCGATCGTCCCACGGCGACACCGGCGATCGTCAGCGCCGCGATCCCGAAGGCGGGCGCCAGGAGGACCACGCTCGCTGCGGGGAGGTCGAGGAGCAGACGCGCCCACCCCCCGCCGACGAAAGCGAGGATCAGGAGCGACGCGACCGCCGCGAGGAGCAACCGGGACCAACCCAACCGGAGTGGCTCCGGCTCGGTCACGGCTGGAAGCGGTCCACGGATCACGGACACTCCGGGTGCGAGGACGGCCGACCCCGGCGGAGCGCGGTCCGTCGGGCCGAGATCGATCACGAGGGGGTCCCGGTCGAGGACGTCGCTCGGCCGTGGCCAGCTCCGGCTCCACCACGCCTGCGAACTGCTGGAGAGCGCCGCGCGTTCGGAGTCGGAGACCGGCCCACCCGTCGCCAGGTCCTCCGGGGTCCCCTGGTACACCCACGTGTCAGGGATCCTCTCCGTCGGGACCCATGCCCGGACGATCCTGTCGATCAGCCTCGGGTCCTCGCGCGTGGTGAAGACGATCGGGCGCTCGCCCGCGACCTGCGCCAGGTAGCGACCCGCGACCCTCGCGCGCTCCATCCGCTGAGTGGTGTACGCGCCGTACGCCGGGTCGAAGGTCGCGGCCGGCGTCCCGACGGCGAGCAGGAGCCCGCCGAGGAGGACGGCCGCGGCCACCGCGCGCCCCGGCGCGCCCAGCCGTTCCGACGCCAGGCTCGCCACCGTGACGATCGCGAGGACGGCCAGCACCGGCACGCCGAGCGCGAAGGGTGCGACCCGGAAGAGTTTCAGAGAGGTCGGGAGGAGCGCCGAGACGAGCATCGCAACGGGCACCGCGGCGGCCCACACGGTCATCAGCAGGATCGCGTCCCGCCGTGTGGGTCGGGCACCGCGGAGACCGAGCAGCACGCCGATCGCGGCCAACGGGATGAGGAGGCCGAGCTCGTACGTCGCCAGTCGGGTCAGGTTCCCCTTCTCACCCACGACCTCCGGGACACGGTGGGGGAGCTCCGGCAGCAGCGCGACCGAGACGATCGCGGTCGCGCCACCGATCGCGACGAGGCGGAAGACGCGGAACGCCGCATCCCTCCGATGATCGGGATCGCTCACTGGCTCCGGGCGATCGCGCCAAAGCGCCAGGACGGCCGCGAAGGCCAGCAGGACGCCGAGGAACAATGCGGTGAAGATCCAATGCGTGAGCGCCGCCGCGGCGAGCAACAACGCGGTCGCCACGATCCCCGGTCGCCGGCGGGCGACGAGCGGCGCGATCGTCGCCACGCCGAGGAACAGGACCTCCGCCACGAGCTGTTCAAGGCTCCCGATCGCCGCGCCCACGACGGCAGCGGAGGCCCCGACCCCCACGAGGAACCACGGCCAGGACCACGACGGTTCGCCCAGGCTCTCCTTCGCGAACGCCGCCGCCGCAGCTCCGATCGCGATCGCGGACACGGCGCGCATCGCGATGACGAGCGTCAGCGCGTCGAGCCGGCCCGCGGCGCCGAGGATCGCCGCGAGCGCAGGGAACCCGGCGCGATCGGGATTCGGGAAGACGCCGTCGGGGATCCCCGCGAGCGAGTCGAGCCCCTCGGCGGCGACGAGCTGAGCGCGCCAGACGTAGTACGGCATGTCGAAGGAGGTCGCCGGATCCGTTTCTCCGCCGAAGGGCAGGAGGAGCACCAGCACGACACCGGCGACCGCGACGACGATGAATAGGATCGTGCGCGGCGCGGAGATCGAGGTCAACGCAGTGGCCTCCGTCTCTCCGCGGGCGACGTCGGCGTCACGTCACCTTCGTACCAATGACCCTGGAACGAGTCAACGCTCGACCGCTCGCTTCGGCGCGGTGAACTAAGGTCGCGAGATGCGCCAGGCCCAGGCGGAGCCGTTCGCGCCGGTTCGGTCCCACCGGAAGGAACGGGTTCGGCAAGCTCTACCCGGAGCGGTATCGCTTGCGGTGTGCGTCGTCCTCGTCTCCTGGCTGTATGTCGCCTCCTTCCCGACGCGGGACGTGCGGAACATGGGATCCGACGCAACTGCCTACGTGGTCCAGATCCGCGCGGCGCGGGTCGGGGTCCTCGATCTTCGATCGACCCGTCCGGGGGTCGGCGTGCTCGGTGCGATCTTCGACGGCGCGTCGATCGCGCCCTCGAGCTCCGCCCCGATCCTTCATTCCGTCGCGATCGCGGTGTGTCTCGGGCTCCTGGCTGGTGTGGCCGTTCGATCGATCTACGAGCTGCCCGGATGGGCCGTGAGCGTCGTCGCCACGCTCGTCGCCACGTGGGGGGGCGTCTCGCGCCTAGCCTCAGGATATCTGGGGAACCTGATGAGCCTGACGCTGTTCATCCTGTTCCTCCTGGTCGCGGTCGAGGACGGTGGCTGGCGGCGTCGAGCGTGGGCGCTCGTGATGGCGGCCGCTTCCGCGCTGCTCGCGCATCCGGGTCTGCTCCCCGTGTACCTCGCGATCGTGGTCGGGTGGGTCGCGTTGCACGCCCTCCGCCCGATCGCCGGCGATCGAGGCCTCGACGTGCGATCCGAGGCGGTGTCCGCGGTCGGGGCACTCGTGGCGGCGGCGGCGCTGGTGTGGGCTGTCCTCTTCGCTGTGCTGGGCTTAGATCGTGACCAGATCGCGAACTTCACGGCAACCAGGGATCGATTCAGCGGTCGCGTGACGTCGATCCTGGCGTGGCTGAACCCGACGGTGACAACGGCTTTGCTCCTGGCCGGCGGGATCGCGGCGAGCGTCTCGTCGACGACTCGACGTGCGTCGGTGACCGCCCGGCTCGGGATCGCGTGGATCGTCGTGGCGAGCTCCGGCGCGCTCCTGTCGTTCGTGTGGCCCATCGTCCCAGGCCATCGCTTCCTGATCCTCGGGATCCCGACACCGATGCTCGGAGGGCTCGCGATCTGCTCGGGCGTCCGCGCCGTCGCGAACAGGTACCCGGAGGGACCGCGGATCCGATCGCTGGCCACGGTGACCGGCACGATCGTCACGGCGATGATCACGGTCACGCTCGCATCGGTCACCCTGCGGCCGTTCGACCGGAACGTCGATTCCCGGGGTGTTCGGACGCGGACCCCGGTCGGTGTGGTCGCCGGATATCTCCGATCCCTCGACGGTTCGAGACCGGTGGTGGTGATCACGGACCCGGCCGGTCCCAAGGGGGTGGGGTTCCACAAGCAGAGAGAGAACGGGATCCGAGCCCGCGCCCCGGACGCCCTCCTCCTCCGCACCGTGCTCTACCTCGGGGACGAACGGAACCTCTTGCGAGGGGCTCGCACCCATCGCAGCGGGCCGGGGGCAGACGCGTTCAATGAGGTCTCGGCCGCGACGTGGCCGGCGGTGCGGGCCCAGCTCGACGCCGAACCCATCGTCCTGGCCGTTCGGCAGTGGGTCCGTGGAGCGACCTGGCGGCGGATGTCGCACCTGTCGACATCCGCGGTTCCGGACCTCGCGATCCTTCGGGGTCCGCCACCGCCCGGTGACCATGCGATCGCCTCCGCACCGATGCTCGAGGTGGGGTCGGCCCTCCTCCGGATCCTGTCGGTCGTGTTCGTCCTCGGTCTCCTCGGCGGGGGTTGGGTCACCGCGCTGTCCGCCCGCGCGCGTCCCCTCGTCGATCTGATCGGCCTCGCCCCGGCCGTCGGGATCGCGGTGGTGGTGCCGGTCGGCCTCGCGACGGCGCTCTTCGGGGGAGATCCCGGAGGCCCGGTTGGGCTCGCGCTGGTCGGCCTGGCCGCCGCGATCGGTTGGATCGGTGCGGGTCGGCGTCGGGTGTTGGATCCTGGTCGACGCGCCTAGGAACCCTCGATCGCATCCACCACTCGGTCGACCTCGGCGAGCGAGTGGTAGTGGCAGAACCCCACGCGCACGGCGCCTCCCGAGTCGAACAGGCCGAGCCGGACCATGATCTCGCGTGCGTAATAGTCGCCGTCCCACACGAAGATGCCGCGCTCGGCGAGCCGCTTGGCGGTCTCCGCCGGCGGGTCATCCCCCACGCGGATCGCAAACGTTGGAGTCCGGTCTGTGACACGGCCCGGATCGGCGATGCCCCACATCCGCACGTCGGCCAGCTCCGCGATCCCTTCCAGGAACCGATCCGCCAATCGGCGTTCGTGCGCCGCGATCGCCTCGTACCCGGCAACGAGTCGCTCTCGACGGGTGCCAGCCTCACCGCCGAGCGAGGCGAGGTAGTCCACGGCGGCCGTGAGACCCGCGAGCCCTTCGTGGTTCTGCGTTCCCGTCTCCCATCGCTCGGGGGCGTCGTCGGGCGCGGGCACGAGCTTGTAGGGCCCCCACGTCTCCAGGAGCTCCCTGCGGACCGCGAGCATCCCGAGGTGCGGGCCGAAGGTCTTGTACGAAGAGCAGGCGACGACGTCGGCCCCAACACCGTGGAGGTCGAGCAGCCGATGCTGCGCGAAGTGAACCCCGTCGACGGCCACGATCGCGCCGACGGACCTGGCACGGCGGACCAAGTCGGCCGCCGACGGGATCGTGCCGACCGCGTTCGAGGCGAGGGTGAACGCGACGAGCTTCGTTCGCTCGGACAGCGCCTCGTCGAACGACGCCATGTCCAGCGTGACGTCCCGGTCGTCGACGTCGACCCAGCGGACGGTCGCGCCCGCGTCCGCGGCCGCGAGCGCCCACGGACGGACGTTCGCGTCGTGATCCAGCCGCGTGAGGACGATCTCGTCCCCCGGTCGGAGCGTCGTGCCGAACGATCGGGAGAGGTGGAGCAGCAACGTCGTGGCGTTCGGACCGAAGACGATCTCACCCGGGTCGGCGCCCATCATGTCTGCGGCGGCTCGGCGGGCCTCGGCGATCGTCGCGTCGGTCTCCTCGCTCGTCGGGAAGGCACCGTGCGTATTGCTCATCCCTCGGCCGTAGTGGCCTGCGACCGCCTCGATCACGCTGTCCGGCACCTGCGACCCGCCCGGCGCGTCGGCGAACACGAACGGCCGGCCCTCCGGGTCCGTTCGGGCGAGCGCCGGGAACCGAACGCGGATCGCCTCGAGGTCGAGCATCGCGGACAGTCTCGCAGACGTTCTGACGCCGCGAGACGGGATCAGACCCGGTCCCAGCCGTCGGGCAGCGTCGGCGTCGGCCACGCCGGGTCGGGGCGCCAGTCGGACCAGTCGCGATCGAAGGGCGGCGCACCGTCAAGGACGCGTCGGAGGCCGCGTTCGCCGGCGGAACGGAAGGCCGCGGCGTCCTCGGCGGTGTAGATCCCTCGCGCGACCGCTACGTCGAGCTCGTCCTCGTCCTTCCACGACCACTCCGAGCGATCGGCGGGGATCACGACGTCGAGCAGATGGTCCACGTAGTCGAAGCCGATCGGCGTCCGGCCGAGGTTCGTCTCGACGTTCACGTAGTACCCCAAGAACGAGTCGTCGGGTTCGTTCCAGAACAGCAACACGGCGTACCGCTCGCCCGCGAACGAGAACGCGAGGACCCGCCATCTCGCCCACGGCGTCCGAGCGAGCGACCAGCGCTCGGCCGGAAGCCGAAGCGGCGAGCCGTCGTCGCCGGTCGCGCGGACCGTGGTGACGCCGGCCGGAACCAGGTTCACGAAGACGTCGCGCTCGTCCTCGACGACGATCGCCGGGAACGCGCCCCAGATCCGCCCGTCCCAGATCTCGCGGAGCACGATCGGGTCGCCGGGGGAGAAGCGCTGCACCCCACGGACGATATCGGCTCTTGACGAGCGTCCGAGCTCACAGGTATCGTCAGCGATCCAGCTCGAACACATGTTCGACCGGTCGATGGAGGACGTGTGACCAAGCGGTTCGACGAGGAGATCTCGGTCGATCGGGACGCCGGGATGCCCTCGCGGTTCGAGTGGCGCGGCCGGCCCTACCGGGTGATCGACGTGATCGGTCGGTGGCGGATCGAGGGACGTTGGTGGGAGGACGGCCGTGACCGCGAGTACTGGCGCGTGGAGGTGGGCGGCGGCGCCGTCTGGGACCTGTACCACGACCGCCAGCGCGACCGGTGGCACGTCGAGCGGCTGTGGGACTGAAGATCAGGCGCGCTCGGCCAGCGCGCCCACGATCCGCTCCAGGGCCCATTCGAGATCGCCGCGGGAGACCACGAGGGGCGGCGCCAGCCGGACCGTGGTCTCCTGCGTGTCCTTGGCCAGCACGCCCAGCTCCAACAGGCGTTCGCACACCGCGCGCGCGGGCGCGGCCTCCGGCGTGAGCTCGATCCCGAACCACAGGCCGCGCCCGCGCACCTCGGTCACCGACGTCGGTGCCTCCTCGCGGAGGCGTTCGAGGAACCAGGCACCGAGTTCCCTCGAGCGTCGCTGATACTCACCCGTCCCGAGGAGCCGGAGGACCTCCAGGCCGACCGCGCATGCGAGTGGATTGCCGCCGAACGTGCTCCCGTGCTCGCCTGGTCCGAAGACGCCGAGCACGTCCGTCCGAGCCACGACGGCGGAGACGGGCAGGATCCCTCCGCCGAGCGCCTTGCCAAGGATGTAGACGTCCGGCGTCACGTCCTCGTGGTCGGCGGCGAACGTCGTCCCGGTCCGACCCAGTCCGGACTGGATCTCGTCGGCGATCAGCAGCACGTTGCGCTCGGTGCAGAGCCGACGAGCCTCGCGCAGGTATCCGTCGGGAGGGATCCGGACCCCCGCTTCTCCTTGGATCGGTTCGACGAGGAAGCCCACGACGTCGGGATCCTCGAGCGCCGATGCGAGCGCGTCCGGATCGCCGTACGGCACCGACACGAAGCCGGGCGTGAACGGCCCGAACCCGCCGGTGGCGGACGGGTCGCTGGAGAAGCCGACGATCGTGATCGTTCGACCGTGGAAGTTGCCGTCGCAGACCACGATCTTCGCCCGACCGTCCGGCACGCCCTTCACGTCATAGCCCCATCGGCGTGCCGTCTTCAGGGCCGTCTCGACGCCTTCGGCGCCCGAGTTCATCGCGAGCACCATGTCCGCGCCGCAGAGCGCCGCCAGCTGCTCGCAGAACGGACCGAACAGGTCGTGGTGGAACGCTCGAGAGGTGAGCGTCACGCGATCGAGCTGCGCCTTCGCCGCGCGGATCAGATCGGGGTGCCGGTGTCCGAAGTTCAGCGCCGAGTAGGCGGCGAGCATGTCGAGATAGCGCTCGCCGTCGACGTCGGTGACCCAGGCGCCCTCGGCGTCGGCCACGACGACGGGGAGCGGGTGGTAGTTGTGCGGGCTGTGCCGATCGACGAGTTGGATCAGCTCGTCGGAGCCCAGCCGTGGTTGGGTCCTCATCATCGTCCTCCAGGGGAAGCGCGACCGCGCGAGCTCCCATGATAGGTGGGCGAACCGGCGCCGAGTTCACGCGGAGAGCTCGGACGGTCCGTTAGGCTCTCCACGATGGGGATGAATCCCGACGCGCTCAGACCGGCACTCACCGTCGTCGTCCCCGTGTGGGGCGAGGAACGAGAGTTGCCTCGACTGCTCCCGCTGCTCCGTTCCATGCTCGATCATCTCGAGCTGGACAGCGCGATCCTGGTTTCCGCTGCGTCTCCCTCGGCCTCGTTGACCGACCTCGTGGACGAGGAGAAGGCGACGCTGGTCCGGGCGCCGGGTCCCGGGTACGGAGAGGTCCTCCGGGCCGGGCTGGAGGCCGCCGACGGCGAATGGATCCTGACGATGGACGCCGACTTCGCGAACATCGCCGACTTCGTGCCCGTGATCTGGAGGCAGCGCGACCGCGCCGAGGTCGTGATCGGTTCGCGCTACGTGCGGGGAGCCGTGGCACAGATGCGCCTCAGCCGGTCGGTCCTCAGCCGGCTGCTGAACTGGCTCTATCGAACGATCCTCTCGCTCCCGTTCCGGGATCTGTCGAGCGGCTTCCGTCTCTACCGGCGTCGGGTCCTCCACGACGTCGCACCGTTGCAGGCGCGTGGGCTCGACATCCTGCCCGAGATCCTGGTGAAGGCGATCTGTCAGGGGTGGACGGTCGCCGAGGTGCCGTTCTGGTACCGGGGCGGAAGGCCCTGGACGCGGGCCCGGATGCTGCGCTTCGGACGGGGGTACCTCGGGACGCTGGGATCCCTCTTCAGCTTGCGGAACTCGGTCCGAGCCGCCGACTACGACAATCGAGCGTTCGACTCCTGGATCCCGCTGCAGCGGTACTGGCAGCGAAGGCGCTTCGAGATCATCAGGAACTTCGCCTCGCCGGTCGCGGGCACACGTGTCCTGGATATCGGGTGTGGGTCGAGTCGCATCGTGCAGACGATCCCCGGCGTGATCGGTCTGGATCTCTCGCTTCGCAAGCTCCGGTGGCTCCGGGGCCCCGGACGACACCTGCTACAGGGGCACCTGAGCCAACTCCCGTTCGGCGACCGGACGTTCGACACCATCATCTGCTCCGAGGTGATCGAGCACATCCCGAAAGAGCAGGTGAAGCTCGAGGAACTGAGGCGGGTGCTCCAACCGGGTGGTCTGCTCGTGCTCGGAACGCCCGACTACAGCCGCGTCCGTTGGCTCGTCCTGGAATGGATCTACGGCAAGGTCTTCCCGAACGGTTACGTGAAGGAGCACATCAACCGCTACACGAGGGACGGTCTCCGCCGAGAGCTGCAAGGGATAGGGCTCCAGATCGTCGCGGAGGATTACGTGGGTGGCTCAGAGTTGATCCTCGCTGCCCGCCTGCCGATCGATCCATCCCTGGAGTAGGCCGCACGGCACGAGCGACTCCACGGGCGTGCCGTCGGATCGGTTCGACGCGGCGATAGGTACGGGACGCCCGTAGGATCCGTGGCGATCCAGCGTCCCAAGATCCGGCTCGGGCGAAGGAGCCTTCGACGACACGGGGAGCGATCGGCATCGCGGAGGACGAGCCAGTCTCGGGCAGATCCTTCGGCCTCGGAGAAGCGCTGATCGCGGCGGGGGCGCTCGTCACGGGATGGCTACTCGCTGTGCTCGCCTACCTCCGGGCGTTCGGCGACGCCGTCTTCCCGTTGGGCCCCGATGTGTTCGGCTACATCTGGCAGACCCGTCTCGTTGGGCAGGCTCCGCTGTCGGTGATCGAAGCCCGACCGGGGGTGCCGGTTCTCGGTTCGGTGCTCGCCGGTTCCGGCATCATCTCCGACCGCGCAGCCACGTTCGTCCTCGCACCGGTGCTGATCGTCGCGCTCGGGTTCGCGGTGGCGATCTCGGTTCGCCTCGCCTTCCGGCTTCCTGGGTGGGCCATCGGGGTCGTCGGCTTCGGAGTCGCGTTATGGGGCGGTTCGCTCAACCTCTCCCAAGGACACGTTGCGAACCTACTGAGTGTGGTCTGCATCGTGCCAGCCATCCTCCTGGTCGCCATCCCGAGCGGCTCGTGGCCGGTCCAGACGATCGGGGCGATCGCCGCGATCACCGCGTCAGGCCTGGCGCATGCCGGGACGCTGCCGTTCTTCGCGGCCACCGGTCTCCTTTGGGTGGTGCTCTCCGTTCCCTCGATCGCTCGGGCGCGCCGAGAAGGCAGTCGTTGGTGGCGTGAACCGTCGTGCTCATTCACGTTCGCCCTCGTCGTCGCGAGCACGATCGTGGCGGTCGCGATCATCGGTCTGTTCGGCGTGGGTGTCGAGGACTTCACGAACATCGACGATCGCGTCTTCTCGTTCGCCACCCGTCTGCGGCAGATCGTGCGATCGGTCGGGTTGTGGGTGACGCCGACGACGGTCCTCGCTTCGATCGGCCTCGTGGCGGTGTGGAGGTTGGCGCGACCCTCGTCCCGGGCGCTCACCCGCTTCGGGCTCGCGTTGTCGATCGTTTCGATCGTGGGTGCGCTCATCGCAGCCGTCGATCCGATGGTGCCGGGCCATCGCGCGCTGGGGATGATCCTCCCGATCCCGACGTTGGCAGGGCTCGGGATCGTCGGGCTCGCGCTCGCCGTGATCGCCGGAAGGTCGGGACAGAACAGCGGGCGCTCCGTTCGAGTCGTTCGGATCCTCGTCGCTGTCGGGGTGGTGGTTGCCCTGAGCGCGCTCGTCGTGTCGCCAGGCCTCCAACGGCTTGCGAAGCGAGCCCGCGCGAGGCCGATGGGGAAGCCCGCACAGGCGATCGCCTCGTATGTCGCGGCCGTCGAGCCGGCGGGGCCCGTGGTGGTCTTCGTCGACCCCGCCACGAAACTCGACGCGTTGTCCTGGCGCGGACGGCAGAACCAGATCCGGGCACTCGCCCCGGCTCCGTTCGTCGACCGGATCTTCGTCCTGGTCGGTCGACTCGGTGCGAACGGCCAGCCCGAGAAGGCGGTTGCTCCGGGCAAGGTCGAACGCCGGGCCTTCGAGTACGCGGTCGAGCAGAGCTGGTCCGCAGGCGGGGCGGCGTTGCGGGACGATGCGGTCGTCTTGGTGCCACGGTCGCACGTCAGTCCGCAGTTCTGGAACCAGGTCACGTCTGACCCGTCCAGGGTCGTGATGCCAAGCCTGGCAGTGCTGCGAGGGCCGCTCGAGTCGCCTGAGGGGTTGGTGCCGATGGCTCGGCTGCGGGTCGAGGAGGCCGTGGGAAGGATCATCATCGCTCTTCTCGCGCTCGCGCTGCTGGGCGCAGGGTACGGCCTGTCCATCGCCGGGAACCGAGGCGGGAGCTGGCTCGACGGCATCGGGCTCGCCCCGAGCGTGGGCGCGATCCTCGTCGTCCTGGCCGGCGTCGCGGTCGCGGCGATCGGCAGTGATCCAGGTGGTCCCTTCGGCCTTGCCGTGGTCGGCCTGGGATCAGGCGTCGGCTACCTGATCGCGTGGCGACGCTGGCGTCGCACGATGTGGCAAGGACGGCACGTCGCTTGAGCCTGCAGCTCAGGATGTTCGCGAGCGGCCATCGCGCGCGACGATCCGGAGATCCCGAACGAACGCATCGAACGACTCCCGACGTTCGCGACCGGTCCGTGAACGCAGGATCGACCATCGCGATCCGGGCGCTCGCCCTCCCTCGCCGAACACCGTCAGGGTGGCGTGCCGGTGGAGATCGTAGGCACGGCACCCAGTGGCGGCCGCCCGGGGTGCGGGGAGCGTCGTGCGCTCGGGAACGATGTCCGCTGCGGATCCCATGCAGGATCCCTGCCCGTCATCGAGATGTGCTACGCCCAGGTCGGGAACGAGGGAGAGGGCGAAGAGCCAGATGAGGGGTCGATGGGCGCTACCAGGCGAACCCCGGTGGGGTGGGGGAGCAGTGAGCCCTCACCCATCGGCGCAGATTGGCGACCCGGGTCCGTTTCGAAGGGGCCGACGATCGATCGTCCAACTCCCACGGGTCAGCACGGTAATCGTAGTACTCCTCCTCCCGCGTCGGATACCGGACGAAGAGTTCGTATCGGGTTCGCACGCCGCAGTATGGCGGAGCAACGCTAGAACTCTGCTGTCCGTGTTCGATCAGTGCCCGGGCCCTGACGCGGAGACGGTCTCCCCGCAGGATCGGGAGGAGACTCGTCCCGTCCATCGGGGGCGCTTCCATGCCGACGAGCTCGGCGATCGTGGGAGCGATGTCGATCGTCAAGATGATCTCGTTCGACGATCTCCGGGATCCGAGGAGGGGATCGTACCTGACAACGAACGGGACCTGATGCCCGGCCTTCCACGGGAAGGCCTTCCCCATCGATCGATGTTCGCCCAAGAGGAGACCGTTGTCGGACGTGAACACGATCAGCGTGTTCGATAGCCTGTCGCTCGCCGCCAACGCGTCCATGATGACGCGGAGCCCTGCGTCCACCGACCGCATCGACTCGAACATCCTCCTGCGCAACGCGTCGACGTCCTGTCGCTTCGGAGCTGCCCAGATCGATTTGGCGCGGACCCAGGCCGGCTTGTCGGAGACATCCTTCTCCATGTAGTTCGGTGGACGCGACGGCGGCAGGCTCGCGTAGCTCCCCGCGTCGTGGACCTCCGGGTGGGCGGGTGCGTGGGGCCCATCAGGGGTCCACATCACGAACGTCGGTGCTTCCGGCTGCGCTAGGAGGAACTCCGCGGCACGCTGCGCGGACTCGGTCGCCGAATACACGTCATCGCCGAACGACGTGACCGATCCGTCGATGCTCGCGTCGAAGCCGTAGTAGGAGCAGCAGTTCTCGCGGAACGCGAACCATGCGTCCCAGCCCTGAGGGACGTGGGTCGGGTCGACGTCGGCCCAATGGTTCAGATACTTCCCGAACAGGCCGGTTCGATAGCCCGCGTCCTGGAGCCACGTCGCCAACGTGGACGATTCATCGAAGTTCGCATAACCACCTTCCAGAGTGTTCCGCCACACGTTCGTCGTATGGGAATGGTTGCCCGTCAGGATGCTCGCGCGCGCCGGGCAGCACAGCGCATGTGGCACGTAGGCGTTCCCGAAACGAGCGCCATGTGCGACGAGTCGCTCGAGGAGTACGGGCATCGCCGAGAGCGTTTCGGGTCGCTGGTCATCGGTGACGATCAGCACGATGCTCGGTCTGTCGTCGCTCTGTGCCTGTGCGGATATGAGGAGGTCGCCGGGGCGGCTGAACAGCGGGACCAGCAGCAGGATGGCCGAAGCCGCAGCGACGCGCCGCATGCTCGATCGCATGTGAATCCACCCACCCCCAGGATCGATCAGTTGCTCACAGAAGCGATCAGTCTCCCATGGATCTGTCGAAAGATACCGGTCTCTACCCATCCGGCGTACCTCCCTCGGTCCGGGGTCACCGCGATGCGTCCGGGTCTCCTGGAGCGAGTCAGGGTCTCGTTGACGTACGACCGGGCGACAACGTCTCGGTCCAGGTGATGGAGATGATCCGCCACGTCGTCGAAGGCCGATGTACGAGTAGGTCGTCGACCAGGATCGTTCATCCCGGCCTCGAAGGCCGAGGCTCCAGCGGTCTCGTGGTGGTCCCGCCGCTCGCGCCGTCGGATCATCCGGCGCTGGGTCGGAACATCCGCCCGGGCGATAACTGGACGGTCAGCGTCCTGAACGCTCTGCGATCGAGCCCCGAGTGCGACTCCACGAGTCGTGTTTCTCGTCTGGGACGACTTCGGCAGCTTCCACGACGGCGTCCCACCACCGCACTTGGACATCTACGGCATGGGACCGAGAGCGCCGGCGATCCCTGTCCCCCTGGGGCAAGCAAGTGGTCTCTCGTCCATCCTGCGCCTCATCGAGGACTCCATGGGCTTCCCGCGTTGGCAGACAGGGACCGCCGCGCGAACGCATGCTCGAATGTTCGACTTCGAGCAGCAGCAGCTGGAGCCCCTGGTCCTTCCTATCCGTGGGTTGGCTGCAACCCTAGGGAGCGGCCCGTCAGGCGGCCGACAGGCCCCGCCGCACGACGCGGAGATCCGCGACGAGCCCGTCGAACGCCTCGCGTCGCTCGCGATCCGTCCGTGTCCGGAGGATCGAGGACGGGTGCACCGTGGCGGTGACGAGCGGCGCGAGCGCGGACTCGACGAACGTGCCGCGTTGCTGCGTGACGCGGAACGCGCGACCGAGCAGCGCCTGCGCCGCGGTCGCGCCGAGGAGGACGAGCACCTCCGGCTCGGTGCGCGCGAGCTCGGCCTCGAGCCACGGCGAGCATGCGCGGATGTGCTCCATGTCGGGCTTCTTGTGGATGCGCTTCTTCCCGCGAAGCACGAAGCGGAAATGCTTCACGACGTTCGTGACGTAGATCTCGTCCCGGTCCAGCCCGGCTTCGTGGATCGCTCGATCGAGGATCCCGCCGGCCGGTCCGACGAACGGTTTCCCCGCGAGGTCCTCCTTGTCGCCCGGCTGCTCGCCGACCATCACGATCCGAGCAGCCGTCGGTCCCTCCCCGAACACCGTCTGGGTGGCATCTCGGTACAGGTCACATCCCCGGCACGCATCCGCCGCCTTCCGAAGCGAGGGGAGCGTCGTGCGTGCGGGCAGGAAGTCGGCCGCGGACGTCATGGACCCTCCGTACCCGGGTCGGGCTCGCGCTACTCGGCGCGATCGAGGTCGAGCAGACGGGCCATCTCCGTCACGAACGAGCGCGCCTCGTGCACGTGCGCTGGGTCGTCGTCGTCCTCGTCACTCGCCGGCGGATCACGCCAACCGGTCGCTCGGTCGATCACGCGGGCCCATCGGGGGAACGCGGCGCGGGCTCGCAACCCCGCGGCCCGCTTCGTCAGCCGCTCGCCGTGGCGCAGCGCGTACAGACCGCGGCACATCGTCAGAACGGCGTACGACCGCGATCCCGCCGAAGCATCGTCGTCGAACCGGTCGGGAAAACGCGCCAAGTAGCGTCGCACCTCGTCGAGGTACTCCGCCTCGGGGATCTCGGGGATCACGCTGTCGATCCGCGGTCCGACGATCGTGATGGCGTGCTGTCGAGCTGGATGCCAGTCGAGGATGAACTCGCGGCCGGCCTCGAGGACGTGGAACGGCTCACCGGGACTGATCCTGGCGACGGTGGTCGAGTGCGAGCGGCATCCGGCGAGGCCCTGTGCCGAGATGTAGTCGAGGTCGATGCGGTCCTGCCACGCGGGGGTCGCGAGGACGAGCCGGTCGTGCATGGCCCGGAGGCGAGCGACCAGCTGGTCGTCGGGGACTCGCTGGAGGACCGCGATCAGGTCGATGTCGCTGACGTTCGGCTCGAAGTCGCCCGTGGCCGCCGAGCCATAGACGAAGAGTCCCACGAGCTCGTCAGAAGCGGTCTCCACGATCGCATCCCGGATCGCGGTGACGATCGAGCGGGCAGCCGGATCGATGGTGTCCAGAGCCCGCATGAAGCGATGCTCGTCGCCGACACGACGTGCGCTAGCCGAGGTAGCCCTCGACCGTACGCTCGTCGCGAACCTTCGCCTCGTCGGGGTTCATCCCGGCGTCGCGCCGCGCGCGGCGCTGGTGCAGCAGGTCGTAACACTGGTCGAGCTTCACGCTGAGCCCGTGGAGCCGTTCCCGCTCCTGGTCGCTGATCTCGCCTCGACCCTCCTTCTCCCACAGCTGGTGCTCCTCGTGCGCGATCTCGTTGATCCGCTCGATCACGTCCTGATCCTGTTCCATCGGCGCTCCCCTCGGTCGGGCTCCACCCTAGACATGCTCGACGCCTCCGTCCTACTATCGAACATGTGTTCGATTCACCTCGTGGGTTCGTCCATCTCGACGTCCGGTCCGCGTTCTCCCTGAAAGAGGGGGCGTTCGTGCCGGAGCACCTGGCGCAGCTCGCGTCGGCGATCGAGATGCCGGCGGTGGCGCTCACGGACCGGGACGGGCTCTACGGCGCGGCCCGGTTCGTGAGCGCGTGCGAGGCCGAAGGCGTCCGGCCGATCCTGGGTGCCTCGCTCACGATCCGTGAGCGAGGCGCCGACGCCCCGCTGGTGCTGCTGGCGCAGGACGACCGGGGCTACGCCAACCTCTGCCGGCTGCTCACCGACGCGCACATGCTCGGCGAGCGCGGCGACCCCGCGATCTCCGCGACGCAGGTGTGCGCGCACGCCGGCGGGCTGCTCGCGATCGCCGGCCCACGTTCGCACGCGGGCCGGCTCGCCATCCGCGGCCGCACCGACGCGGCCGCCGACGCGCTCGACCGGTTCCGGCAGGCGTTCGGCCGCGACCGGCTCTTCGTCGCGGCCGAGCACCGGATGGAGCGCGACACCCACACGGAGATCCGCTCGATGCTCCGGCTGGCCGAGCGTCTGGAGGTCCGAGCGGTCGCGACGAACCCGACCAGGTACCTCGTCCCCGAGGACGCGTTCCTCGCCGACGCCCTGGAGTGCATGCGCGAGCTCGTGCCCCTCGCGTCGAACCACGTCTCGCGACGCAACGCGGAGGGATGGCTGAAGCCCGCCGACGCGATGCGGCTCCTGTTCGTCGAGCGCCCCGATCTCTGCGACGCGACCCTCGAGATCGCCGACGCGTGCCGATTCGACCTCGGCCTGAAGCGGGTCCACTTCCCGGACTTCCCGACCCAGGGGGGTCGGAGCGCCGACGCCGTCCTCGCCGAACGCTGCTGGGCTGGCGTGTTCGACCGCGGTGTGACCGAGGACGAGCGCCTCCGGGACCGGATCCACCACGAGCTCTCGATGATCCGTCGGATGGGCTACGCGGCGTTCTTCCTCACGGTCGCCGACATCGTGGCCGACATCCGCGCGATGGGGATCCACGTCGCGTGCCGTGGGAGCGCGGCCGGTTCGCTCGTCTGCTACCTGCTCCGGATCTCCGACGTCGACGCGCTCCGCCACGACCTCTCCTTCGAGCGGTTCATGAACCCGATGCGCGACGAGCTGCCGGACATAGACATCGACGTCGAGTCCGCTCGGCGGGAGGACGTCTACGACATGGTCCTGTCGCGGCACGGCGACGAGCGCACCGGCTGCGTCGCGATGATCGACACGTACCGGGCGCGCTCGGCGGTCCGCGAGGTCGGCAAGGCGCTCGGGCTCCCCGAGGTCGAGGTCGGGATGGTCGCGAAGTCGTTCCCGCACATCTCCGCCCGGAACCTCCGCGAGGCGATGGCCCGCCTGCCGGAGCTCCAGGGGATCAACCTGCCGATGGCGCAGCTCGAGCACCTGTTCCGGGTGGCGGAGCGGCTCGACGGGTTCCCTCGGCACATCGCGCTGCACCCGTGCGGGATCGTGCTCTCGTCCCACGACCTCGTCGAGCGGGTGCCGCTGGAACGCTCCGCGAACGGACATCGGATGATCCAGGCGGACAAGGACGACGTCGAGCTGCTCGGCTACCTGAAGCTCGACGTGCTCGGCGTGCGGATGCTCTCGTCCATGCGCCACGCGACCGACGAGATCGCGCGGACGTTGGGGGAGAAGGTCGACCTCGAGCGGATCCCGCTCGACGACGAGGCGACGTTCGAGATGATCCGCGCCTCCGACACGCTCGGGTGCTTCCAGATCGAGTCGCCCGGCCAGCGCGAGCTGCTCCAGAAGCTCCAGCCGAACCGCTGGGACGACCTGATCGTCGACATCTCGCTGTTCCGGCCCGGTCCGGTGAAGTCCGACATGATCACGCCGTACCTGCGACGCCGGGCCAGCTTCGAGCGCCCGGAGTACGTCCATCCCGACCTCCGACCGGCGCTCCGAGAGACGTTCGGCGTGATCGTCTACCACGAGCAGGTGATGCGGACGCTCTCCGCGATCGCCGGGTGGGACCTCACCTACGCCGACCACGTCCGGCGGCACCTGGACCACGAGGAGCTGCTACCGACGTTCAGGAGGAAGTTCCTCTTGGGGGCGACGCGACACGGCGTCGACGACCAGGCGGCGATCAAGACGTGGGACGCGGTCGTCCAGTTCGCGTCGTTCGGGTTCTGCAAGGCGCACGCGGCGGCCTTCGCTGTCCCGACGTACCGGAGCGCGTGGTTGAAGGCGCACTACCCGGCCCACTTCCTGGCCGGGATCCTCACGCACGACCCGGGGATGTATCCGCGGCGGGCGCTGCTGGACGACGCGCGCCGACGAGGGATCCCGATCCTGCCGCTCGACGTGAACGTCAGCGAGCCCGAGTACGTCGCGGAGGAGGTCTCACCGGGGGAGTGGGGGATCCGTCTCGCCCTCCAGGACGTCCACGGGATCTCCGACGCCGAGGTTCGCTCGATCCTGATCGGGCGGGCGGAACGGTCGTTCACGGGCGTCGAGGACTTCCTCCGGCGGACGACCGTGGCCCGGCCGGTCGTGGAGGCGCTGGCGCACGCCGGCGCGTTCGACGCGCTCCCACAGTCGACGAACCGCCGCGGCCATCTCTTCGCCGCGATCACGACCGACGCCGAACGCGAGGGCGACCAGCTCCGACTGCGGTTCCCGGCGAGCGCGACCCACGACGGTTCGGCTCGCTTCGCGTTCCGGGACTACACGGACGCCGAGGTCGTCCGGGCGGAGCTCGAGGTCCTGGGTCTCGATGCGACCCGACACGTCGCGACCTTCTACGAACCGCTGTTCCGCGACCTCCGTGTCACGTCCGCGCAGGACGTCTGGCGGTGCCGCGCCGACGAGTGGGTGATGGTGGCCGGCGTGAAGGTCGCCTCCCAGACCCCGGCGATCCGCAGCGGCCAGCGGATCATCTTCCTCACCCTGGACGACGGGACCGGACCGCTCGAGATCACGGTGTTCGAGACGGTCCAGCCGAAGGTCGCGAAGACCGTCTTCCACGCGTTCGCGATGGTGGTGTGGGGTCAGGTCCGTCGTACCGGCAAGCGAGGGGTGTCAGTGGTCGCCGAGGACGTCTGGGATCTCACGGCGCTGCACCGGGCCCGCGGCGAGGGCCGGCTCCGCGAAGCGATGGCGGGCCCGGTGCAGCCCCACCGCCCGGACCGTCGCCTGTGGCACGCGAGCCCCGGCTCCGCGGGATGATGTCCGCGTGAGCCCCCGCCCCCCCGAGCCGATCCTCCACGTCGACCTCGACGCGTTCTACGCATCGGTCGAGGTCCTGAAAGACCCGACGCTGAAAGGCAAGCCGGTGATCGTCGGAGGGACCGGTGCGCGCGGCGTGGTGACGAGCGCCTCGTACGAGGCCCGGGCCTTCGGCGTGCGCAGTGCGATGCCGTCGGTGCGGGCCCGGCGGCTGTGTCCCGACGGGGTCTTCGTCTCGCCGGACTTCGAGGCGTACCGGACGCATTCGACCCGCTTCCGAGAGGTCCTGCTCGCCCACACGCCGCTCGTCGAACCGATCTCGCTCGACGAGGCGTTCCTCGACGTCGGAGGCGCGACGAAGCTGTTCGGCGACCCCGTCGAGATCGGACGGCGGATCCGGGCGACCGTCGAGTCGGAGGTCGGCGTGATCTGCTCGGTCGGGGTGGCGCCCGTGAAATCCGTGGCCAAGCTCGCTTCTGACGACTGCAAGCCGGACGGCTTGCGGCACGTGCCCGCCGGTCGCGTGCAGGCGTTCCTCGACCCGCTCCCGGTCCGGCGGCTCTGGGGTGTCGGGGAGAAGACCGGCGACGTCCTGGACCGGCTGGCGATCAGAACCGTGGGCGACCTCGGGCGGACGCCGGTGGCGATCCTCGATCGGCTCCTCGGCGAGGCCGCGGCGGCGCACCTGTCGTCGCTGGCACACGGGGTGGACGACCGCGTCGTCGTCCCCTACGAGGCACCGAAGTCGCTCAGCCACGAGGCGACCTTCGACCGCGACCTCGACGACGAGGACGAGATCCTGCGCGAGCTGCTCGCCCTCTCGGGCAAGGTGGCCGCCCGCCTCCGGGAGGACGGGTACCGCGCGCGGACCGTCACCCTGAAGGCCCGGCTGGCCAACTTCACGACGCTCACCCGGTCGCGGACCCACGGCGACCCGACCGATCTCGGCGCTGATCTCTACCGGACGGTCGGAGAGCTCTATCGGGCGCTCCCGGGAGCGCGGCGGCGGATCCGGCTCCTCGGGGTCCAGGCCGGCGGCCTCGTCCCGGCGGGGGCGGAGCAGCTGGCGCTGCTGCACCCCGAGCGGCGGGGGGACGTGGAACGGACCGTCGATCGGATCGAGCGGCGGTTCGGGACGGGGGCGACGACCCCGGCGAGCTTGCTGGGCCGCGCCGATCGACGGGAGGTTCCGCTCGGTCCGAGGGGCTCTCTATAATCGACGTGACGGGTCGTTCCCCCACGGCCGGAGGTTCGGATGCCCCTCAACGAACAAGAGCAGAAGATCCTCGAGGAGATCGAGCGACGGCTCTCCGAGGAGGATCCTCGCCTCGTCGAACAGGTCAGCCGCACCAACCTGCACACGCACGCCTGGGGCCGGATGAAGATGGCGATGGCGGGCTTCGTCGTCGGGTTGCTGCTGCTGTTGCTCGTCGGCGTGTCCGTCTGGATCGCGGCCGCGGGTTTCGTCCTGATGACGCTCTCCGCCCTGCTCGCGTATCGCTACGCCGGCCGGCTTGGCGACGATCGGGCGGCCTCCGGGACCTTCGGCCGGCTCGCGGCGCGGGTCGCGGGACGTCTCCGTCGACCCGCCTCGGGGATGCCGCCGGAGGACTGATCCGGGCGTCGCGCGCGTGGCGCGCGAGACTTCGATCGCGAACGCGTCGTCGATCACACGGTCTGACCTTTGCGCTTGTCACGTTTCCTTCGATGGGTGTAGAACGTGCATTCCTTCCCCTGGGTGTGGGTCGTCGCCGGAGGCGGGTCTCCCCGGAGGACCCGTGACGATCGCACCGGATGGTTCGGTTCGAAGTGTGTGATCGGAAGGGGCGCGCGTCCGGATGGAGGGGTTCACGGCCCATCAGGCTTGCAAGTTCACCGGTTGTTCTCCGCGCCAACTTCGCTACTGGGACGAGATCGGACTCGTCCAGCCGTCGGTCCAGGGGACCGGCGGCCGGCCCGGCGTGCCCCGGCTTTATTCGTTCCGCGACCTCGTCGCGCTGCGAGTCGTGAAGTCGCTGCTGGACGGGGGGATGTCGCTCCAGCGTGTCCGGCGGTCGTGGGAGTTCCTGACGAGGAAGGCAGGGCTCACGAAGCACCTGTCCGAGGTGAAGCTCGTGACCGACGGCCAGTCGATCTTCAAGATCTGCCGCCGTGACGGAGAGGTGATCGACGCCCTGCGCGACGGTCAGATGGCGTTCTTCGTGGCGATCGACGACATCGCCACCGGCGTCGAGACGAAGGTCCGACAGTACGAGGAGGATCGGGAGCGCTTCGTCCGGGCGCTCCGGGCGGCCGCCGCGCACACGGCGACGCGCCACGCGGCCGTTCGCTGAGGATCAGCTGAGGATCAGCGCCGCCGGTACAGCCCGACGAACCACCTGGCCGGCCCCACGGCCCGACGGATCTCCCTGATCGCGATGTCCGCAGCGTCGCCGGCCTCCTGCGCCTGCCCCGCATCGGGTTCGTGCTGCGAGTACGCGGCGCTCGTCGCGAGCCGGGTCAGTCGGTCCAGGTGCCCGTCGGACAGGTAGCCGGTCCCAGCGACGGTGCGGCGGTACTCCTCGAGGGTCTGACCCGGGGCTCGGCCGAAACCGAGCCCCGTCGCGCGTTCCACGAACTGCTCGTAGGTCACGAGGATCAGGCGCCTCGGGTCCGCCACGACCCGTCGGATCCGCGCCCTCCTCCGGAGGGCGCGGATCGGCGGCACGACCAGCAGGAACAGGAGCCCGACGACCCCGGCCGCGAGGAGGACCCGCCACGCGGTGACGATCGGCTCGCGCCCGATCGGGACCGGTGGGGCGAGTGGCGCCGGCGGCGGCGCGGTGCCCAGCCGTGGATCGCCCTCGATCCGCTCCCGCTGATCCGTCCCGGGGGTCGCTTCCTGACCCGGAAGGGCCGGGGGCGCGCTCCCGCCCGGGCAGTCCGGGCCCGAGCAGGCCTCCCCGCCGTCGAAGTACAGGGCGTCGGGATTCACGCGGCTCGGCGTCGGCTCGAACGGCAGCCACCCCCAGCCCTCGAAGTAGACCTCGACCCAGCTGTGGGCCGTGTCGGACATCACCGAGTAGGTGCCCTCGCTCACGGAGCTCGGGACACCGCTCGAGAACCCGACCACGATGCGCGCGTCGATCCCGAGCTCACGGAGCAGGACCGCCATCGAGAAGGAGAACTGCTGGCAGAACCCGGCTCTCGATCGCGTCAGGAAATCCAGGATCGAGTTCGTCCCCCCGCGGAGGTCGGTGACGGTCGTGTAGCTGAAGACGGACGTGTCGCGCAGCCGGTCCTCGATCGCCTTCACCCGATCGAACCGGTTGGCCGCGCCGTCCGTCCACTCCACGGCGATCTGGCGAAGCTCCTCCGGCATGTCGGGAGGCAGATCGACGTAGCGCCCGCCCTCGATCGGGACGCCGTTCTCCACGAGGCGGAGCTCGTTCGCGGTCGGCTGGAGCGTCTGGGCCGTGACCTCGAAGACATCGCCGCTCGCGAGCGGACGGTCGAGGTACGTGCTCGCCGTCGCGGCGTCGAACCGCACCGTCCGCCCCGGCACGTCGATCGTCGTCACCGGGTACGGCACGGGCAGCCAGTCGTCCTCGAACCGCCGCACCACCTCGATCGCCACCGGATCGGTCAGGCCGCCCGCTCCCTCGGAGCCGACGGCCGTGGAGACCCGACCGCCCTGTGGGATCACGACCCCATCGCGGGGGGGATCGGGGAGCCGGAAGCTGACGCCGTCGAATCGCGGGAGCGCGAAGAGCCGGAGGTACGCTGGCCGCGGCGCGGTCATCCGGAGGATCTCGTATTTCGCGCGGCTCGTGAGCTGAGCCTGGATCGTGACGAAGGGGTCGATCGAGACCGCGTCCTGGGAGGTCGATCCGAGATCGATCAGCCCGCGCGAGCCGAACCCGGGCAGGAAGATCGGGGCGAGGGCGGCGGCGCCGAGGGCGGTGATCGCCAGCCCCCTCGCGCGCCGACCGGCGAAGGACGCCACACCCCGCCGCGCCGAGGACCAGACCGGACCCCAGCCCTGGACCCGCGAGAGGCCGTCGGCGAAGACCACGAGCAGGGCGGCCGCGAGGAAGGCAACGCCGTAGAGGGGCTTGACGAACTGCTCCAGGACCGAGTCCGAGAACGCGAGCAGCGCGACGGGCGGGATCAGCCCGAGGAGCGGACTCCCCGCGCGGAACGCGAGGGCGTGGGCCGAGAACATCGCGGCCCACAAGGACACCACGGCGGCGAGCAGGAGCGGGGGGATGGGCTCGGCCGGCGCGGCCTGGATCCTGGCCTGTTCCCCGACCAGCGCCGCGGCGTCGAGCGTGGCGCGGAGCGTGTCCATCGTCGGGAGGCCGTACCAGGTCGTGTCGGGGAACACGATCAGCCCGACCGCCAGCGCGAGCCCGAGCGCGCTCGCGACGGTCGACAGGAGCAGGCTGCGACGCTCGAAGACCGCGGCGAGGAGCGCGGCCACCACGGCGACGATGAGCAGCTTCAGCGTGGTGGTCGGCCCCAGGAAGACCCGGCCGAACGCCAGGGCCGTCGCCGCCGCCAGCAGCAGCACGGCGGCGAGCGCGATCAGCCGATGCGCGCGAGCGGACGTTCCAGCGGCGTGTGCCATCGCTCCTGCAATCTCATCGAAGGGGGCAGGACGATCACGTCCCACCCCGCGCGGACCAGGGACAGGCGGGCCTGGCTCGCCCGCCCCTCGAGCTGCGCCTGCCGCTCCGGCGGCAGCCGGCCGGGGTCGGTCGGGTAGATCAGGATCGCGAGCTTCTGGCCGAAGCCCGCGCCGGCACGGATCAGGCTGCCGAGCTCCCCGGGGACCGGCGGCGCGGACACGAAGACGACCGAGGTGTCGGGCGAGGAGCCCGCTCGGAGATGGGCGAGGGCGGGCGCCATCGAGCGCACCTCGGCGTGCGAGACGCCGGTGAGCGCATCCAGGAACCGGTCCTCGGACAGGGCCGCGGCGGGCAGGTCGGTCGTGCCGAGCCGCAGGACGAAGCCGCGATGGGCGAGGACGGCGCCGACGGAGGCCGCGACGGAGACCCCGCGTTCGAAGGCGGGCGTGTGCGTGCGGCCGAGCGCCGTGGCACGCGTGTCGAGGAACACCAGGCCGCTCGCGCGACGCGAGGACTCGTCCTGGCGGATCATCAGGACGCCCGTCCTGGCGACCGATGGCCAGTGGATCCGGCGGAGATCGTCGCCCTCCTGGTACTGCCGCATCGTGTAGTACTCCTCGCCGGTCCGGAACAGCTGCCGCGTCCGGGACGCGCCGAAGGACGGTCCCGACGAGGGGTCCGGCGCCTGCCCGAGATCCTCGATCTCCGGCGTGACGAGGAGCTCCTCGCGTTCCTCGAACTCGAGCCGCAGGCGGGTCAGAGCGAACGGGTCGGAGACGTCGACGACGAGCGGCCCGAGGAGGTACCGCCCGCGGGCCTGGGGAACGAGCGTGTACGTCGCCTGCTCACGGGATCCGGCTCGGATCCCGCCGATCACGAGCCGCGCCGCGCGGCCGAGGGGCGTGGGGAGCCGGTCCTCCACGAGCAGGAACGACGTCGGCAGCGGTGAGCGGTTCTCCACGTCGAGCGTGACGGTCACGCGCGACCCGGGCGAGACGCGCACGTCGGACAGCCGGCGGCGGACGAGGATCCGCCGTGCGCCGCGCTTGGCCGCGAACGCGGCCAGCAGCGGCAGCGCGGCGATCCCGACCGCCACCACCTCGAGGCCGGGGGAGCCGATGATCCTGGCCGCGACCCACATCGCGAGGCCGGTCGACAGGACCGCGGCCCCACGGCCGGCGAGCATCACGGGTTCTCCGCGATGGGAACGTCGACCTCGTCGACGATCTCCCTCACCAGGACGTCGGCCGAGCGCCCGCTCATGATCGCGTCCGCGGTGACGATGATGCGGTGGGACAGGGCGGTGGGCGCCAGGGTCTTGACGTCGTCGGGGATCACGTAGTCGCGTTCCTCGGCGGCCGCGAGCGCCCGGGCCGCGCGGAGGATCATGATCGAGGCGCGGGGGCTGGCGCCCAGGTAGACGTCGGAGTGCTTCCGGGTCGCCTCGACCAGATCCACGATGTACCGGCGGATCGCGGGCGCCGCGTGGATCTGCCGGGCTTCCTCGATCATCTCGCGCACCCCGGCCGCGTCGCTCACCGGTCCGATGTCGTCCAGAGGAGCGCCGGCGGCGTGGCTCGCGAGGATGTCGGTCTCGACGTCGTTGTCCGGGTAGCCGATCGCGAGCCGCAGCATGAACCGGTCGAGCTGCGCCTCCGGGAGCGGATACGTGCCCTCGTGCTCGATTGGGTTCTGCGTCGCGATCACGATGAACGGCGTGCCGAGCGTATGGGTCTCGGTGTCGACCGTGACCTGCCGCTCCTCCATGCACTCGAGGAGCGCGGACTGCGTCTTCGGCGACGCGCGATTGATCTCGTCACCGAGCACGATGTTGGCGAAGATCGCGCCGGGCTTGAACTCGAAGTCGCCGGTCTCCTGGCTGAAGACGTTCACCCCCGTGACGTCGGTGGGCAGCAGATCGGGCGTGAACTGGATCCGCCGGAAGGAGCAGTCGATCGATCGTGCGATCGACTTCGCGAGCATCGTCTTGCCGACGCCCGGGACGTCCTCGATCAGGAGGTGCCCCTCGGCGATCAGCCCGACCAGCGCCAGGCGGATCTCCCGGTGCTTCCCCCGGACCACGCGTTCGACGTTCTCCTCGATCTCGCGGAACCGAGCGGCGAACGCCTGCGGGTCCGGGAGCCTCTCTCGTACCTCCATCAGCGATCTCTCCCGGGCTCGAGCAGGTTCACAATCTTACGTTCCGCCGCAGAACGCGGGGAGTCCCGGAGCACGAGACGCGCGGGGGGGACGGCAAGTTCCCGACACGCGATTGGGAGGAGGGCGGACCGGCCCGCGAACGGACGCCCCGCGCGGCCCCTGTTCGCAACGATCAGGCATCGCGCGCGAGCCGGCCCGCCTCCCCGCGGAGATTACACGCTTGTGATCCGCTCGCTCGTATCCCTCGGAGCGGCTGCGAGGTCGTTACACTTCGCGACGTGGGACGCGCCCTCGTGCTCAACGCATCGGAATCACCCCTCGCGGTGGTGGCGGCCAGGCGGGCGGTCGTGATGGTGCTCAAGGAGAAGGCCGACGTCGTCATGAGCAACGGGATGGTGTTCCACTCGGCGCATCTGACGATCGAGGCGCCGTCGGTCGTGCGACTGCGGCGATACGTGCACGTGCCGTATCGCCCGCACGCACCGCTCACGCGACGCGCGGTCTTCGCCCGCGACCTCGGCACGTGTCAGTACTGTGGCGCCGCCGCGGAGAACCTCGATCACGTCGTCCCCCGATCGAGAGGCGGGCTGCACGTCTGGGAGAACGTCGTCGCGTCGTGTCGGAAGTGCAACGCGCGGAAGGAGGACCGTACGCCGCAGGAGGCGGGGTTCTCCCTGATCCGGCAGCCGTACGCGCCCCGCGACGGGTTCCACCTCACCCTCGGCCGGATCGAGCCCGGCTGGGAGCTGTACCTGGCGTCCTGATCCCGGCACCTGCTGGCCCCGACCCACGTCCTCGATCACGCCCTCCCTCGAATTCGTCGCCCCTCCGTGTTGACGCGGTGGAGTGTTGGTGGCATAAACGTGGGGCTCAGTGGAGGAGAGGGGAGGAAGGGCGTGGCCGAGCTCCTCGGCACGCACAGCTACTCGCTCGACCCCAAAGGCAGGGTGTCACTGCCCGCGAGGTTCCGTGAGGCCTTCGACGACGGCCTCTGGCTCACCGTGGGACAGGACCGCAGCCTGTACTGCTTCCCCAGGGCCGAGTGGGAGCGACGGAGCAGCGAGGTCGACGCCTTCGCCCTCTCCGACCGGGACGGCCGGGCGTTCGCCCGGCGGTTCTTCTCCTCCGCGGAGCAGGCCAAGCTCGACGGACAGGGCCGCGTGACGATCCCGCAGCGGCTGCGTGATGCGGTGGGGATCGGCAAGGAGGTCGTGGTGATCGGCGTGCGCGAGCGCATGGAGATCTGGGACCGCGTCGAGTTCGACCGATACGTGGAGGCGCATACCGCCGCCTACGAGAACGGGGACCTGGCGCCTCGCTGACGCCTTCGGTTCCACGAGCCTGTGAGGGAGGACGTGATGCAGACGAAGCTGTCGACCGAGGTTCGGCAGAGCCTCTCGCTGTTGGCGATGACGGCGCTCACGCTGGTGGCCTCGATCGGCCTCGGCATCTGGGCGGGGCAGCTGGGGTGACGTGGACGACGACGCGCCGCACGAGCCCGTCATGGTCGCCGAGGTGCTCGAGCACCTCGGTCGACCGGGCGTGGTGTTGGACATGACGCTGGGGGCCGGCGGACATGCCGCGGCGCTCCTCGACGCGGGGGTCGACCGCGTGATCGGCGTCGACCGCGACCGGGACGCGATCCGGGTCGCGACCGAGCGCCTCGCCAGGTATGGCGACCGCTTCACGGCGGTGCATCGACGCTTCTCCCAGGTCGGAGAGGCCGAAGCCACGGGGCCGCTGCACGGGGTCCTCTTCGACCTGGGAGTGTCGTCGATGCAGCTCGACGAGTCCGCCCGTGGCTTCGGCTACCGCGTGGACGGGCCGCTGGACATGCGGATGGGGGACGACGAGGTCACCGCCGCTGACCTCGTGAACGACCTTCCCGAGAACGAGCTGGCGGACCTGCTCTTCGAGTTCGGCGGAGAGCGTCGCTCGCGTCGGATCGCCGCGGCGATCGGACGCGAGCGCGACCGGTCGCGGATCGAGACCACCGACCAGCTGGCCGGTGTGGTCGCGAGCGCCGTGGGACGACGTCCGGGGGGCCCCCACCCCGCGCGTCGGACGTTCCAGGCGCTCCGCATCGCGGTCAACCGGGAGCTCGAGGAGCTCGCCACCTCCCTGCCTCGGGCGGTCCGGCTCCTCGGCCCCGGTGGCCGCGTGGTCGTGCTGTCGTATCACTCGCTCGAGGACGGCATCGTCAAGCGCGCGTTCCGCGACGACGATCGCCTCCAGGTGCTCACGAAGAAGCCCCTCCGGCCGACGCCGGAGGAGGCGGCCCGCAACCCCCGCGCCCGCAGCGCGAAGCTCCGGGCGGCCGAGCGGCTGGTGGAGGCGGCATGAGCCTCCCGGCGCGCGAGGCCGAGCGGTGGGCGCCCGTCCCGTCGCCGTCCCGTCGTGCGGTCACCCCCGCACGCCCGCCCGCGGCGCGTCCGCCGGTCCCCAGCCCTCCCCATCCCCACCGGCGGACGCGTCGCGGGCACCTCTCCGCCTTCTCGCTGCTGACCGCGGCGATCGTCTCGGCGCTCGTCGTCGGTCTCGTCTCCCTGAACGCGATGCGGGTCGACGCCGCCTATCGCACGCGCTCGGTGGCCGAGCGCGTGCGCCTGCTCGCCGACGAGCGCCGGATCCTCGTGAACGACGTGGCGCGGCTGTCGTCGCCCTCTCGGATCGGGACCTGGGCTCGCCGCACGGGACTCGTCCCCCCGGCGCCCGGGGACGTCGTGATCCTGCAGATCCCATCGGCCGAGACGTCGGGGTGACCGCGTGAGGCGACCGCCGGCGGGCCGTCTCGTCGCCCTGCTGTGCGTGATGGCCCTGGCGCTCGTCGCGGTGGTCGCCCGGCTCGCGGTGCTGCAGGTCCGCGACCATCGGGACCTGGCGGCGGCGGGACTCGCCCAGCGCGTGCGGCCGAGCGACCTGCCGGCCGAGCGCGGGGCGATCGTGGACCGAACGGGCGCGCCGCTCGCGATCACGCTCGAGGCGCGTGACGTCTACGCGGATCCGCGGTACGTCACCGATCCCGTCGGCGAGGCGGCGAAGATCGCCCGGGTGCTCGACCTGCGCCCTCGGGAGGTCGAGCGGAAGCTCCGCACCGCGGACGCCACCTTCGTGTACCTGGGCCGCCAGATCGACGTCGCCGTCGCCGAACGGCTCGAGACGATGGCGCTGCCGGGGATCGGGTTCCTGGACGTGCCGAAGCGGTACTACCCGGCGGGACCCCTCGCCCCGCAGGTGCTGGGGTTCGTGGGCGTGGACGCCACGGGACTCGCGGGCCTCGAGTTCGAGTACGAGGATGCCCTCGCGGGCACGCCCGGCACGCGAACCGTGGAGCTCGACGGCGACGGGCTTCCGATCGCGAACGGGCTCGAGGTGGTGGAGCCCGCGATCGCCGGCAGGACGCTCGTGACGACGCTCGACCGCGAGGTCCAGTACCTCGCCCAGGAGGCGCTCCGCCGCGCGGTGCGGGAGAACCGCGCCAAGGGCGGCACGGTCGTCGTGATGGACGCGCGATCCGGCGACGTCTACGCAATGGCGAGCTTCCCCTGGTTCGACCCGAACGACTTCGAGCACGCGGATCGGAACGCCACCCGCAACCGCGCGGTCACCGACATGTTCGAACCGGGCTCGGTCAACAAGATCGTGACGGCGGCGGCGGCGCTCGAGAGCGGGGCCGTCGGGCCGTGGGAGCGCTTCCTCGTCCCCTGGTGGATGCGGGTCGGCGGCTACACCGTGAACGACTCGCACCAGCACCCGGTCCAGACGATGACCCTGGGCGACATCGTCGCCCACTCGAGCAACATCGGGTCGGCGATGGTGGCCGAGCGCGTCGGGAGCCCGACGCTCGCGTCGGTCCTCGCTCGGTTCGGCTACGGCAGTCCCACGGGCGTCGGGTTCCCGGGCGAGGCGGGCGGTGTCGTGCCGCCGCTGCTCGACTGGACCGACATCACGCGGACCACCGTCGCCTACGGTCAGGGGATCTCGATGACGCCGCTCCAGATGGCCGCGGTGTACGCGACGGTGGCGAACGGTGGGACGTGGGTGCAACCTCGGCTCGTGCGAGGGACCGCCGGCCCGGCTGGCGACCTGGAGGAGGCGCCGGGGCCGCCACCCCGTCGGATCCTCTCGAAGGAGACCGCATCGATGCTCACGAGGATGCTCGCGTCGGTCGTGGAGACCGGGACCGGCGAGGCCGCGCAGATTCCCGGGTACCAGGTGGCCGGCAAGACGGGGACCGCCCGCAAGCTCGTCGACGGACGGTACGTGCGGCGGTACATGGCGTCGTTCGCCGGGTACCTCCCCGCGTCCGACCCCCGCGTCGTGATCGTCGTGTCGATCGACGAACCGAGCACGATGTACGGGGGGGTCGCCGCCGCTCCGGTGTTCTCCGAGATCGCTCGGCACGTGATCCAGCGGCTCGCGATCCCGGCGGCCCCACCGGTGCGGCCCCCGCCGCTCGCGACCGAGCTCTGACGGGCGACCCGCGCCTCCCGAGGACGGCGGTCGGTCGCCGGTACCCTTCGGCCAGGTGAGCGAACTTCCCCACGTGCCGCTGTCCGCGGCGGCCGCCGCCGTGCCCGGGTCGGAGGTGCGCGGTGACCGCCACGTGGCGATCCGCGAGGTCGCGTACGACTCGCGTGACGTTCCGCCGGGCTCGCTGTTCTTCTGCGTCACGGGCGCGACCGAGGACGGCCACCGCTTCGCGGCGCCGGCGGTCCGATCGGGCGCCGTCGCGGTCGTCGTCGAACGCTGGCTCGACCTCGACGTCCCGCAGCTCCGCGTGCCGTCCGTGCGTCGTTCGATGGGCCCCGTGTCGTCGGTCGTCTTCGGCGAACCGGCGCGGTCGATGACGACGATCGGCGTCACCGGCACGAACGGGAAGACGACCGTGGTGCACCTGCTCGACGCGGCGTTCCGCGCGGCCGGGCGCACGACGGGCGCGATCGGCACCGTGGGCGCCCGCGTCGCGGGCGCGCCGGTGCCGATCGCGCGCACGACCCCGGAGGCGCCGGACCTCCAGCGGCTCCTCGCCAGGATGCGCTCGGCCGGCGTCACCGTCGTCGCGATGGAGGTGTCCTCGCACGCGCTCGACCAGGAGCGGGTCGCCGGGCTCCGCTTCGACGCCGCGGTGTTCACGAACCTGTCGCAGGATCACCTCGATCACCACGGCTCGATGGAGGCCTACTTCGCGGCGAAGGCGTCCCTGTTCGATCGGGACCGGGCGCGACACGCCGTGCTGAACCTCGACGACGAGGGGGGACGCCGCCTGCTCCAGGTGCCCGTGCCGGTCACGACGTACGGGCTGGATCCGGCCGCCGACGTGCGGGCCGTCGACGTCCGAGCGGGCCCGGACGGCGTCGCCTTCCGCGTGGACGGTCGGGAGGTGACGAGCCCGCTCCGTGGCGCGTTCAACGTCTCGAACTGCCTCGCGGCGATGGCGGTCGCGGACCGATCGGGCGTGGACCGAGCGACGACGATCGATGCCCTGGCGGACCCCGGCAGCGTGCCGGGACGGATGGAGCCGGTCGACGCCGGGCAGAGATTCCTCGTGGTGGTGGATTACGCGCACACGCCGGATAGCATCCGCACAGTGCTAGCGGCGGCACGCCCGTTGACGACGGGCCGGGTCATCGTCGTCTTCGGTTGCGGTGGTGACCGCGACCGCGTGAAGCGGTTCCCGATGGGCGCCGCGGCGACGGAGGGAGCTGATCTCACGGTCATCACCACCGACAACCCACGCTCCGAGGACCCCTCCGTGATCATCGCTGAGGTCGAGCGGGGCGCGGCGTCGACCGGCGGGCGCTACGTCGTCGAGCCGGATCGTCGGACGGCGATCCGGCTCGCCGTGGCGGAGGCCGGTCCCGGCGACGTCGTGGTGATCGCGGGCAAGGGCCACGAGACGGAGCAGGAGCTCGGCGGCCGCGTGGTCCCCTTCGACGACCGCGTCGTGGCGCGCGAGGAGCTCGAGGCGATCGGAGCGCGGGGGTGAGGACGAGGACCCTCTCGGCCGTGGCACGCGCGGTGGAGGGCTCGCTCGTCGGCGACGACGCGGAGGTCCGCGCCGTCGCGACGGACTCGCGCGACGTCGCCGAGGGGTCGCTGTTCGTCGCACTCGTGGGGGAGCGCGCGGACGGCCATCGGTTCGTCGCGGAGGCGTTCGGTCGCGGTGCGGCCGGCGCGATCGTCGCCGAGCCCCAGGGGGCGCTCGGACCGACGATCCAGGTCGGGTCGACGTCCGAGGCGCTGATGCGGCTCGCCGCGGACGAGCGGGCGTCGATGCCCGCCACGGTGGTCGGGATCACGGGCGCGAACGGCAAGACCTCGACGAAGGACCTCGCCCACGCGGTCCTCGCGACGCGACACCGGGTCCACGCGAGCCCCGGCTCGTTCAACAACGAGGTCGGGCTCCCGATGACGATCCTCGGCGCGCCGGGCGACACCGAGGTCGTCGTCGCCGAGATGGGCGCGCGCCGGCTCGGCGACGTCAAGCTCCTCTCGGGTATCGCGCGCCCCGACGTCGTCGTCGTGACGAACGTCGGCGTCGCGCACATGGAGATCTTCGGATCGTGGGCGTCGATCGTCGAGGCCTCGGCCGAGCCGATCGACGCGCTCACCCCGACGGGCGTCGCGATCCTGAACGCGGACGATCCGGTCGTCGTCGGCTACGCCGCCCGGGCGCCCTGTCGCGTGGTGACGTTCGGGACGCGCACCGAGGCGGACGTCCGCGCCGAGGACGTGGCGCTGGACCGGGACGGCCGCGCGACGTTCCGCCTCGTCGCGGCGCACACGGACGTGATCGTGTCCCTCGGGGTGCCGGGGGAGCACATGGTCTCGAACGCGCTGGCGGCCGTCGCCGTCGGCCTCGAGCTGGGCGTCGATCCGATCGCCGGTGCCGCGGCGCTCGCGGGAGCCCGCGTGTCGCGATGGCGGATGGAGACGTTCACGACGACGGACGGGGTGCGCGTCCTGAACGACGCGTACAACGCGAACCCCGAGTCGACGGCGGCGGCGTTGCGGACCGCCCGGTGGGTCGCGGGCGGCGGCCGGCTCATCGCGGTGCTGGGGGAGATGGCGGAGCTCGGGCCGATCGCCGCGGAGGAGCACGACCGCGTGGGGACGCTCGCGGCCCGCGTTCGGGTCGATCGCCTCGTGACGGTCGGGGACACGGCCCGCGCGATCGCGCGGGCAGCGATCCGCGAGGGGATGGATCCGCACGACGTCGTGAGCTACGACTCGGCGGAGGAGGCCTCCGCCGATGTCCGTGGCACCGGCCGCCCGGGTGATCTCGTGTTGTGCAAAGGATCCCGCGTAGCCGGCCTCGAGGCCGTGGCGGAGGCGCTCCGGTGATCTGGATCCTGGTGGCGGGCGCCGTGGGACTGGGTTTCACCCTGCTCGTGACGCCGTTGGCGATCCGGATCTTCCGCGTGGTCGGGTGGGGGCAACGGATCCGTGAGGACGGTCCCCACACCCACTTCGAGAAGGTCGGCACGCCCACGATGGGTGGAATCGTGATGCTCGGGGGCATGAGCGTCGCGTACCTCGCGACCCGCTTCCGGTTCAGCGACGGGTTCGTGTTCACCCCGACGGGCGCGGCGTTGATCCTGTCGGCCGTGGGGTTCGGCGTGGTCGGGTTCGTCGACGACTACCTCAAGGTGCGGCGCCGACGCTCCCTGGGTCTCGGCAAGATGCAGAAGTTCCTCGGCACCGCCCTGGTGGCGGTCGTGTTCGCGATCGTCGTCGTCGCCACGTCGGACCAGAGCGGGACGGCGACGAGCCTGTCGTTCGTCCGGCCGACGCCGCTCGAGCTCGGGATCTTCTTCTACGTCTGGGTCTTCATCGTGCTGAACGCGTCGGCGCACTCGGTGAACCTCACGGACGGTCTCGACGGGCTGGCCGCCGGTTCGTCGATCCTCGTGCTCGCGGGGTTCCTCTTCGTGGCCTTCTGGGAGTTCCGGCACACGTGCGAGCTGCGAGAGCTGCCGGCCTGCTACGGCGTCGACACCCGCGCGATGCAGGACACGGCGATCATCGCGGCCTCGATGATGGGCGCCGCCACGGGGTTCCTGTGGTGGAACGCCGCCCCGGCCCGGATCTTCATGGGCGACACGGGCGCGCTCGCGATCGGCGGCCTGCTCGGCGCGCTCGCGATCACGACGAACACCCAGATGTTGCTGATCATCCTCGGCGGCCTGTACGTGATCGAGACGATGTCGGTGATCATCCAGGTGATCTCGTTCCGAGGGTTCGGTCGTCGTCTGTTCCGGATGTCCCCGATCCACCACCACTTCGAGCTCGGCGGCTGGCCCGAGGACACGGTCATCGTCCGGTTCTGGATCATCGCCGGCTTGTGCGTGGCGGTCGGCCTCGGCGTCTTCTACGCGGACTTCATCGCCCGCGGGGGTCTCGGGTGAGCGGCCGCTTCGAGGGGACGCAGGCGCTCGTCGTCGGGGCGGGGGTCGCCGGCGTCGGCGCGGCCCGTGCTCTCGTCGCGGAGGGTGCCCACGTGCTCGTGTCCGAGATCCGCCCGGAGGCCGAGGTGCCGTCGGCCGCCGACCTGCGAGCGGCGCGGATCGAGCTGCGGACCGGCGGGCACGATCCCGGCGACCTGGACGGCGTGGACCTCGTCGTCGTCGGACCGGGGGTCCCGCCGGCCGCGGACGTGATCCGGTGGGCAGGGGAACGCGGCGTACTGATCTGGGGGGAGATGGAGCTGGGGGCCCGTCTCGCGCACGTGCCGTACGTCGCGATCACCGGGACGAACGGGAAGACGACCGTGACGTCGATGGTCGAAGCGTGCCTCAGGGTCGCCGGCGTCGACGCCGTCGCCTGCGGCAACATCGGCCGGTCCTTCCCGGAGGCCGCGCGGGAGGACCGCGAGGCCCTCGTCGTGGAGGTCTCGAGCTTCCAGCTCGTGACCCAGTCGTCCCTGCACCCGAGGGTCTCGGCGCTGTTGAACGTCGCGCCCGACCATCTCGACTGGCACGGGACGTTCGAGGACTACGCGGCCGCAAAGGCTCGGATCCATTCCCGGCAGACCGGCACCGACGTCCACGTGGGGAACCGAGACGACCCGGTCGCGGCCTCGATCTCCGGCCAGGCGGACTGCGCCGTCCGGTGGTTCCGGACCGGTGTGCCGGGCGCGGGGGAGGTCGGGTTCGACGGCGGGGAGCTCGTCGCGCGCCTGGACGTCGAGCACCGGCTGGGTCGGATCGAAGAACGGGGGAGCGGGTTCCGCGCGGACGCGGCCGCGGCGGCGGCCGTCGCGCTCTCGTTCGGGGTCGAGGCCGCCGCCGCCGCGGCCGCGCTCGCCGGGTTCCGGCCTGGCGCGCACCGCGGGGAGGTGGTCGCGACCGTGGGCGGGGTCCGGTTCGTCGACGACTCGAAGGCGACCAACGTCCACGCGACCGCGGCCGCGATCGAGGCCGCCGGCGACGCGGTGCTGATCGCCGGCGGACGCGCGAAGGGCGCCGACCTCACGCCCCTGCGCGACCACGCCGCGTCCCTGCGCGCCGTGGTCGCGATCGGAGAGGCGGCCCGCGAGGTCGTGGCCGTGTTCGAGGGCGCGGTCCCGACCTCGATCGCCGGCTCGATCGAGGACGCGGTGCGCGACGCGTACGCGGTGGCCCGACCCGGCGACGCCGTGCTGCTGGCCCCCGCCTGCGCGAGCTGGGACCAATTCAGCGGGTACGCCGAACGAGGCGACCGCTTCGCGGCGGCCGCCCGCTCGCTCCGCGAGGAGGTGGCCGCGCGTGGCTGACCGGACCGTCGCCCGCCGTGGCCCCACCGCGGCCAGGCATCTCCGGCTCGTGTCGACCGCCGAGCTGCTCCGCTCCCCGCGGAGCGGCTCGGCGATCGCCCGCAGGAACCTGACGCTCCTCCTCGTGCCCACGGCGGTGCTCACGATCGTCGGCCTCGTCATGATCCTCTCGGCCGGCTCCATCTCGGCGGTGGAGGGCTACGGAACGAGCTTCTGGTACTTCAACCGTCAGGCCGTGTACGCCCTCGCCGGCGTGATCGGCCTCGTCCTCACGGCCCGGCTCCCGATCGCGTTCTGGCGCCGAGCGGCGATCCCGCTCCTGCTCCTCCTGGTTCCGCTGATGCTCCTGGCCCTCCACCCATCGGTCGGATCGTCCCTGTACGGCGCCTCACGGTGGATCGACCTCGGGCCGATCACCCTGCAGCCGGCGGAGTTCGCCAAGCTCCTCACGATCTGTTCGGCGGCGGCGATCCTCTCCCGGCCGTGGAAGGACCTCCGCAAGCCACGGGACGCGCTCCTCCCGCTCGCGCCGCTGGTCCTGGCGGTGGCCGGCGTGATCATGCTGCAACGCGACCTCGGCACCGCGCTGATCGTCTGCGGCAGCGCCTTCCTCCTGCTGTTCGCCGCGGGGGTGCCGTTCCGGACGCTCCTGTGGACGGGCCTGGCCGGACTCGCCGGCCTCGCGTACTCGATCTTCGGGACCGCGTATCGCCGGACGCGCTTCCTCGAGGCGTGGCTCAACTGGGAGCTCGATCCGTCCGGCGCCGGCTGGCAGCTGCGGCAGGGGTTGATCGCGCTCGGGTCGGGAGGCTGGTTCGGCGTCGGGCTCGGGAACAGCCGGCAGAAGTGGGACTACCTCCCGAACGCGCACAGCGACTTCGTCTTCGCCGTCCTCGGCGAGGAGCTCGGCCTCGTCGGTGCGTTCGCGGTCCTCAGCCTCTTCGGGGTCCTGCTCTACGCCGGGATCCGGATCGCGATGAACGCGACGGATCCGTTCGCTCGGCTGCTCGCCGCCGGGATCACCGGATGGCTCGGCCTCCAGACGCTCGTCAACCTGGGCGCCGTGACCGGGCTGTTGCCGATCACCGGGGTGCCGTTGCCGTTCGTCTCGTTCGGCGGCACCGCGCTCGTGGTGACGCTCGCCGCCGTCGGCGTGCTGGCGAGCGTCGCGCTCGAGCCGGTGCGGGCAGGGGAGAGGAGGCGCCCCCTCGGCCGATCCCGGCCGGCCGCGCGGAGGAGCGGGCGGTGAGGATCGTGATCGCGGGCGGAGGGACGGCCGGCCACGTCTCACCCTCGATCGCGGTGGCGAGCCGGCTCCGCGAGCGCGGCGCCTCGGTGACCTTCGTGGGTTCGCGGGACGGCCCGGAAGCCGCCGCCGTCCCCGAGGCCGGCTTCCGGTTCCACGGTGTCCCGGCCGCTCCGTTCCGACGCGAGCTGTCGCTCCGGTCGGCGGCCGCCCCGTTCGTCGCGCTGCGCTCCGTGGCGGCGAGCCGGCCGATCGTCCGCGGCGCCGCGGCCGTGCTGGGCATGGGGGGGTACGCGAGCGTCGCCCCCGTGCTCGCGGCGCGGATCGCTCACGTCCCGGTGGTGCTGCACGAGCAGAACGCCGTGCCGGGGCTCGCGAACCGGCTCCTCGCGAGGGGCGCGGACGCGCTGGCTCTCACGTTCCAGGACTCCGCGGCGCGGTTCCCGCGCGCCGTTCGCACCGAGGTCACCGGTCTGCCGCTCCGGCGTGAGATCCTCGCCGTGCCGACCCGCCGGTCCGAGCTGGCCGAGGAGGCACGGCGGTTCTTCGACCTGCAACCGGATCGGACGACGGTGCTGATCACGGGCGGGAGCCAAGGGGCCCTGCACCTCGACCAGACCGTCGCCGGCGCCCTGCCGATCCTCGGGTCGCGCGCGGACCTCCAGCTCGTGGTCCTCACCGGGCGCGCGCACGAGGCGGTCGTCGCGGACGCCGTCGACCCGGCCGCGGGCGTGGTCGTGCGCGTCGTGCCGTTCCTCGAACGGATCGAGCTCGCCCTCGCGCTCGCCGACCTCGCGGTGGCCCGCGCCGGCGCCAGCACGGTCCACGAGCTGGCCGTCTGCGGGGTTCCGTCGATCCTGATCCCGTACCCGCACGCCACCGACCACCATCAGGAGGCGAACGCCCGCGAGCTGGCCCGCGCCGGCGCAGCCGAGATCTATCGCGATCGTGACCTCGCGCCGGACGGGCTGTCGGGACGGATCGGCAGGCTGGCCGAGGACCCCGAGCGTCGAGACGGGATGCGCGCCGCGGCGCTCGCGTGGGCGAAGCCCGACGCGGACGAGCGCGTCGCCGCACTGGTCCGGGCGGTCAGTCGTTGAGCGGCTACCGCCCGCCGGCGGGATCGATCCCGACGCTCGACGTTCCGTCCCTGGAGGGGGTGCGCGCCGTGCATCTCGTGGGGATCGGGGGGGCCGGCATGCGGAACCTCGCGCGGCTCTTCCTGGCCAGGGGGATCGCGGTGAGCGGCTCGGACCTGAAGGACTCCGAGGGCCTCCGGGAGCTCGCGGCCGCCGGTGCGACGGTCCGCGTCGGGCACGACGCGTCGGCGTTGGGCGATCCCGACGCGGTCGTGGTCTCCAGCGCGATCGCGTCGGAGAATCCGGAGGTCGCGGCCGCGCGGGATCGGAGGATCGCCGTCTGGGCCCGCCAGCAGGCGATCGCGGCGTTCGCCCGCGCGCACCGGTCGATCGCGGTGGCCGGTACGACGGGGAAGACGACCACGACGTCGATGATCGCCGCCGTGGTGGAGCGGGCCGGCCTGGACCCCACGTACCTGATCGGGGGGGATCTGAACGAGAGCGGCAGCGGCGCGAGGGCCGGCGAGGGGGATCTGTTCGTGTTCGAGGCCGACGAGAGCGACGGCTCGTTCCTGCTCGCCGACCCCGATGTCGGTGTCGTCACGAACGTGGAGGTCGACCACGTCGACTTCTACCCCGGCGGCGAGGAGGAGCTGCGGGCCGCGTTCGCCGAGTTCTGCGACCGGTCCGACCGCCTGGTGGTGTGCACCGACGACGAGGGGGCCCGGGAGGCGCTCCGCAGGTCCGGGGCCGACGCGATCGCGTACGGGGTGGGGCCCGGGGTCGACGTCCGCCTCGAGGTGCTCTCGGCCGGTCCGGGCGGGGCACGGGGCACGCTGACGGCCGACGGGGTCACGACGCCGCTGGCGCTCCGGATCGACGGGGCCCACAACCTGCTGGACGCCGCCGGCGCCGCCGCGGTGGCCGGTCTCGTCGGCGTGTCCGCGGCCGAGGCGGCCCGCACGCTCGCGACGTTCGGCGGCGTCCGGCGGCGGTTCGAGCATCGCGGGAACGCCCGCGGCGCCGACTTTTACGACGACTACGCGCACGTCCCGACCGAGCTCGCGGTGACGCTCGGGGTGGCGCGGTCGCGCGGTCCCCGCCGCGTCGTCGCCGTGTTCCAGCCCCACCGGTACTCGCGCACGCAGGCCCTGTGGCGGGAGCTCGGCGCGAGCCTCGTGGCCGCCGACGTGATCGTCGTCACCGACGTCTACGGCGCGAACCAGCTGCCGATCCCGGGCGTCACGGGCCAGCTGGTCGTCGACGGGGTGCGCCTCGCTGCCCCTGACCTGGAGGTCGTGTACACGCCGCACGCGGACGACGCGGTCGCCTACCTCGACCGTAAGGTCGCGGCGGGCGACCTCGTGATCACGCTCGGGTGCGGCGACATCTGGATGGTGGGGGACGCCGCCCTCGCGCGGATCGGCGGGGAGGATCGTCGTGGCTGAGCTCGCGGATGCCGAACGGTCGCTCCGGGAACGCATCGGGCCGGCTCTCCGCGTCGGCTTCCCCCTCGGGCCGCTCACGAGCTTCCGGATCGGCGGCCCGGCGGCGCTGTTCGTCGAGGCCGAGGACGACGACGCGCTCCGCGCCGTCGGCGAGGTGGCCGCGGCCACCGGCGTGCCGGTCGCCGTGATCGGCAAGGGATCGAACGTCCTGATCGCGGACGACGGCTTCCCGGGGATCGTGGTCCGGCTCGGTCGCGGCTTCCGCTGGGCGGCGCGCGACGGCGACCGCTTGACGGCCGGCGGGGCGATGGCGCTGCCGGCGTTCGCGGGGATCGCGATGCGTCACCACCTCGGCGGGCTCGAGTTCGGCGTCGCGATCCCCGCGAGCCTGGGGGGCGCCGTTCGGATGAACGCCGGCGCCCACGACGGCTCGATGTCGGACGTCCTCGAGGCGATCGACGTCTTCGTCCTGCCCGAGGGCGACCGTCGGCGCGTGACGGCGGCGGACGCCGGTTTCGCCTACCGGCGGTCCGACCTGCCCGTCGACGCCGTGGTCGTGGGCGCGATCGCGCGGCTGCGCCCGGACGACGAGGACCGGATCCGCCGCCGGATGGAGGAAGCGCGGGAGTGGCGCCGTCGCACGCAGCCGCTCGCGGAGGCGAACTGCGGCTCGGTGTTCAAGAACCCGGAGGGCGAGCACGCGGCGCGGCTGATCGAGGCCGTGGGCGGCAAGGGCCTCCGGGTGGGCGGCGCGCACGTGTCCGAGAAGCACGCCAACTTCATCGTCGCCGATTCTGGGGCATCGGCCGCCGATGTGTGGGAGCTGATCGAGCGCGTCCGGGACCTCGTCGCGTCGGCGGCGGGCGTGCGGCTCGAGACGGAGGTCCGGCTGATGGGGGCGGTGGCGGATGCGCGCGCCTGAGCCCGCCGAGCGACCCCACCGCGGGTGGGCGCTCGCGGGCTTGGCGGCGATCGTGGTCGCCGGCGCGGCCGTCGCGGCCACGTACACGCCGTTGTTCGCGGCCCGAGACATCCAGGTCCGCGGCGCGGGCGACATCTCCCGCGCGGGGGTCCTCCGGCTCGCCGGGGTGGAGGAGGGGTCGAACGTGTTCCACCTGGACGCCCGCGCCGTGGAGCGCCGGCTCGAAGGGGACCCTCGGATCCTCGGCGCGACCGTCTCGACGCAGCTCCCGGACCGCGTGGAGATCGCGCTCGTCCGCAGGCGTCCCGTGGCGGTCGTCGGTTCGCCCGGCGCGCTCGTCGGCGCCGACGGGGTCCTGATCGGTCCGACGATCGAGGCGACGGATCTCCCCTCGCTGGTCTCGGGTCCCGGACGCCCGGTCGGCGACGACGACCTCGTGACCGGAGCGCGCGCGGCCGACGCCCTCGGGCCGTCGCTCCGCGGTGCCGTCGACGCGATCGTCGTCATGGAGGATGGCGAGCTCGCCCTCCGGCTCGCGGCAGGCTTCACCGCGACGTTCGGCCCCGCGACCGAGCTGGAGGCGAAGGCGGGATCGCTCGGGGCCCTCCTGACGTGGATCCAGCAGGAGGACGTGGCCGTGGTCTCGGCCGATCTCACCGTTCCCGGGAGCCCCACCGCGACGCTCGACCGTGACCCGCACGCGGTGCCCGTGCCCTGACGAGGCGACCTCCCAGGATCTGTCATGGGAATGCACAACCGGGGTTCGAGGACCGACGGGTCTCCTTGACGGACCAGTGTCTTCACGGTAGGGTCGCTACCTCCACATGAGCTAGATATGGTAATAACGCTCAAGTGGACCCTTAGGGTTGAGCATCGAGCACGGTGCTCCGCTCGGGGAGGGACGTCTCCAGCACGCGGGCCGGGGCCCGGGAGGGGAAGCGGATGATGGATGCGCCTCAGAACTACCTCGCCGTGATCAAGGTCGTGGGGATCGGCGGGGGCGGCGTGAACGCCGTGAACCGGATGATCGAGGCAGGCCTCCGGGGCGTGGAGTTCACCGCCGTGAACACCGATGCGCAGACCCTGTTGATGTCCGACGCCGAGGTGAAGCTCGACATCGGCCGCGAGACCACCCGGGGCCTGGGGGCAGGTTCGGATCCCGACGTCGGTCGGCGCGCAGCGGAGGAGCACGCCGACGAGATCGAGGAGATCCTGAAGGGCGCCGACATGGTGTTCATCACCGCCGGTGAGGGCGGTGGGACCGGGACGGGTGGCGCGCCGATCGTCGCCGACGTGGCGCGGAACCTCGGCGCGCTCACGATCGGGGTCGTGACGCGGCCCTTCGGCTTCGAGGGTCGCAAGCGGGCCACGCAGGCGGACCTCGGGATCACGGAGCTGAAGAAGTCCGTCGACACCCTGATCGTGGTGCCGAACGACCGGCTCCTGCAGGTCGCCGACGCCAGCATGCCGATGATCGACGCGTTCCGCATGGCGGACCAGGTCCTGTATCAGGGCGTCGACGGCATCACCTCGTTGATCACGACGCCCGGACTCATCAACCTCGACTTCGCCGACGTGAAGTCGATCATGGCCGGCGCAGGCTCCGCGCTGATGGGGATCGGACTGGCCACCGGGCAGGATCGCGCGACCGAGGCCGCGAAGGCGGCGATCAGCTCGCCCCTCCTCGAGTCGTCGATCGACGGGGCGAAGGGCGTGCTGCTCTCGATCGCCGGGCCCACCGACCTCACGCTGCACGAGGTCAACGCCGCCGCCGACGCGATCACCCGGGTCGCCCACCCCGACGCGAACATCATCTTCGGAGCCGTCGTCGACGACGCGCTGGGCGAGGAGGTGCGCGTGACCGTCGTGGCCGCCGGGTTCGACAAGGTATCCGCAGTGACGGAGGACCGCTTCGAGAACCGGCTCTCGAAGCTCCTCGAGGAGCCCGTGGAGGCCGAGGGCGAACCCGCGGAGCCGCTCCCGTCGATCCTGGCCGAGGACGACGAGGACCGGGTCTTCTCCGAGGGAGAGCGGTCCTCGTCGCTCACGTTCGACGCCGAGGAGGACCTGGACATCCCGGACTTCCTGAAGAGCTGACCGTCCGCCGTGCGCGGCCCCGCGATCCGGGCGGGGAGGTCCGAGCGAGGAGGCGCCCTTCCCCCGCCTCCTCCCGGAGGACCTCCCCGCCCCTTCCCGTTCCCAGGCGCCACGATCGCCGACCGGTCGCGAGGGTGGGGACGGCCGGGAAGGAGCCGATGACGGAAGATCGCGACCAGGTGGCGCGGAACGTCGCGGAGATCCGCGACCGGATCGCGCGGGCGGCGGCTCGATCGGGCCGCGGCGCCGACGACGTCACCCTGGTGGGGGCGACGAAGACCGTGGCCCCCGAGCGGATCCGCTGGGCGGTGGACGCCGGCGTGACCGCGCTGGGTGAGAACTACGCGCAGGAGCTCCGGGCCAAGCGCGACGAGGTCTCGGGGGCGACGTGGCACTTCATCGGGACGCTCCAGTCCGGGACCGCCCACCTCGTCGCCGATCACGCCGACGTGGTCGAGACGCTGGCCGGGGAGCGGGCGGCGCGGCGGCTGGCCGCTCGGGCAGCTCGCGCCGGCCACAGGCTCGATGCCTTGATCGAGGTCGATCTCACGGACGGTCGCGTCGGCGTCCCACCGGCCGACGTCGACCGCTTCGCCGACCTGATCTCGTCGCTCGCGGGGCTGCGCCTCGTCGGCGTCATGACGATGCCGCCGCTCCCGAACGACCCGCAGGAGTCGCGCCCGTACTTCGCACGGCTCCGGGAGCTCCGCGACGCGCTGCGGCAGCAACACCCGGATGTGCTGGAAACGTCGATGGGGATGTCGTTGGATTACGAGGTCGCGGTCGAGGAAGGCGCTACGATGGTCCGTGTCGGGACGGCGCTGTTCGGCCCCCGCACGATCAGGGAGGAACCGACATGAGCGGCGTGTGGAAGAAGACCCTGAACTACCTCGGACTCGTGGAGGAGGACGAGGAGTTCGTCGAGGAGCTCCCGGACGTCGAGCCGGCGCCCGTCCGGCGCATGCGTCCGCAACCCGTGCGGGAGACGTCCGCGGAGGCCGAGGGCGTCGTGCGTACGATCGCCGCGCCCCGCGCGGCGGGCGCGTCGTCCGCGATCCACAAGTCCGAGCCCAAGAGGTTCAACGAAGCCAGGGAGGTCGCGGACCGCTTCAAGGACGGCACGGCCGTCATCATGAACCTCCAGGGGACCGAGGACTCCACGGCGCGACGGCTCGTCGACTTCGCCTCGGGCCTCGTGTACGGGCTGGACGGCAAGATCGAGCTCGTGGCGAACCGCGTGTATCTGCTCACTCCCGCGGACGTCGAGGTCTCCGCCGAGGAACGCGAGCGGATCGCGGGCGGCGGGTTCTACAACCAGTTCTGACCGTCTGACGCGCCCGGGCTCGGCAGCCCTGCGCTGCTAGCCTTCCGCCCCGATGACCAGGGCGGGAGCGTCGTGGACGACCTGATCTGCTTCGTCCTGTTCGCCTTCATGATCATCCTGTTCATTCGGGTGATCGTGAGCTGGATCCAGTTCGCGGGGTGGCGGCCGCCGGGGTCGGGACCGCTACGGGCCGGGTTCGACCTCGTGGTCGACGTGACGGAGCCGCCGCTGCGCCTGCTCCGCCGGATCGTGCCGCCCGCCGGCGCGCTCGATCTCTCCGTCCTGGTTGCCTTCGTGGTGCTCGTGGTGTTGCGTACAGTGTTCTGCTGACCGCCGGGGGAGGACCGGGAAGCGAGGGGGACCGATGGACATCCGATGGATCGCGAGGCCGACATGAAGCTGTGGAAGAAGGACACGGAGGAGTCGGGCAACGTCGACGCCGCCCTGCGCGGGACCGGGGCGCGGATCACCCCGCTCGACGTCCAGGAGAAGAAGTTCCGACGGAGCTCGCGACCGAGCGGCGGCTACGTGATGCGGGAGGTGGACGAGTTCCTCGACGACGTCACGGACACGCTGTCCGCGTTGATCGCGGACAACGAGCGGCTCCGTCGCGCGGCCGCGGGACCGTCGGCCGATCGATCCGCGACGGGCGCCCCGATGACGGGCGAGGGCGACCGCGCCGCGGTGGATGCGTTCCTCCGCCGGGAGAAGGGGTTCCTCGAGGACCTCGGCGGTCTGGTCCAGGCACACGCCGAGGAGCTGAAGGCCATGGTGCGGTCGGCCCGGGCGGCGAGCGCGCCCGCCGCCACCGAGGACGCCGCGGCGGCCGAACCCGCCGAACCCGCCCCCACGCCCGCCGCGATCGTGGCGCGGGAGGAGCCGGCGCCCCCCGTCGTCGCCGAGGACGGATCGGGCACGGCGTCTCCCCCCTCTTCGCAGGAGACGGGCGGCGCCGACGCGACCTCGACCGAGACCGGCGTGATCGCCGAGGAGCCGATCCGGCTCGAGGAGCCCGAGCCGGCGAGATCGGGACGCGCCGACGAACAGGATCGATCCCTCCGGGAGCTGTTCTGGGGCGAGGACTGACCGCTAGGGTCGGTCCACCCGCCTGAGCCGGACGACCACCGGCGTCCCGTCCAGCTCGACGTCCTGACGGAACCCGTCCACGTCGTCGCGGATCGACGAGGCGAGGGTCTCCTCCGCGATCTCCTCCCGGTGCGCGTCGAACGCCGCCGCCGGTTCGCCCGCGGTCTCGACCGCGAGCTCGATCCGATCGGTCACCTCGAGGCCAGCGGCTTTCCGCGCGTCGTTCACGATCCGGATCAGCTCCCTCGCCAGGCCCTCGGAGCGGAGCGTGGGCGTGACGTCGAGTTCGAGCGCGACCGTGACGTCCCCCTCGGCGGCCACCCCCATGCCCGAGCGGGCGTCGCGCGCGAGCTGGACGTCGCCCGGCCCGATCGAGGTCGACGCGCCATCGACCTCGATCTCCACCCGCTCGCCGCCGGCGAGCCGCGCCGCGAGCGTGCCGTCGTCGCGGGCCAGCGCCGCTGCGACCGCCTGCACGCGTGACCCCAGTCGCGGCCCGAGGGCCTTGAAGTCGGGTTTGGCCCGCCAGGGCCCGAACGCATCGGCGGAGCTCGTCAGGTCCACGCGTTTCACGTTCAGCTCCTCGGCGACGGTCTCCAGGAGCGCCTCGAACGAGCCGGCCCGCTCGGGCAGGTGCACGACCGCGGCCGCGAGCGGCTGGCGCGTCCGCGTCCGCGTCTCGGTCCGGATCCGACGCCCGAGCTCGACGACCTGGCGGGCCAGCGCCATCGCCTCGTCGAGACCGGGGTCGACCGCGGCCTCGTGCACGGCCGGGTAGTCAGCGAGGTGCACCGAGTCCGGCCGTCCGGCCCGACCGGCCGCGAGGTTCGACCAGAGCTCCTCCGCGACGAACGGGGTGAACGGCGCCAGGAGCTCGGCCGTCGTCACCAGGCACTCATGCAGCGTGTGGAACGCGGCGACCGTGTCCGGGCCCCCGCGACCGCCCGGGTCCCAGAAGCGGCGCCTCGACCGCCGGACGTACCAGTTCGACAGGTCGTCGACGAAGGCCTGGATCCGCCGCCCGGCGCCCGTGACGTCGTAGGCATCCATCGCGTGGCGGACCTCGCGGACCGTCCCGGCCAGCCGGGACAGGATCCACCGATCCAGCGCCGGTCGGTCGGGGATCGGCTGGGCGGGGGCCGTCTCGGGGTCGAAGCCGTCGGCCGTCGCGTAGAGGACGAAGAAGGAGTACACGTGCCAGAGCGTCAGGAGGAACCGACGCACGGCGTCCTCCAGCACGGTCTCGCCGAGCCGTCGCGAGGACCACGGCGATCCGCTCGTGAGCAGGACCCACCGGAGCGCGTCCGCCCCGTGGCGTTCCATCACGTCCATCGGATCGACCACGTTGCCGAGCGACTTCGACATCTTCCGTCCCTGCTCGTCGACGATGAACCCGAAGCACACGACGGTGCGGTACGCCGTCGCGTCGAAGTGCAGGACCCCTTCGGCCATCAACGTGTAGAACCAGCCGCGGGTCTGATCGATCGCTTCGGAGATGAAGTCCGCCGGGAACCGCTGCTCGAGCGCGCCCTCGCCCCGCCCGAGCTCCGGGTGATACCCCCACTGCGCGAACGGCATCGCGCCCGAGTCGTACCAGGCGTCGATCACCTCGGGGACCCGGCGCGCCTCCTCACCGCAGTCCGGGCACGCGATCGCGACCTCGTCGATCGTCGGCCGGTGGGGATCGATCCCGGTCACGTCGCGTCCCGCGAGCGCTCCGAGCTCCGTGAGCGACCCGACCGCGGTCGCGTGGTCCTGCGAGCATCGCCAGATCGGGAGCGGCGTCCCCCAGTACCGCTCGCGGGACAGCGCCCAGTCGACGTTGTTCTCGAGCCAGTTCCCGTACCGCCCGTGCTTGATGTGGTCCGGGTGCCAGTCGACCTCCTCGTTCACGGCCAGGAGACGGTCCTTCACCGCCGTCGTCCGCACGTACCACGACGTCCGCGCGTAGTAGAGGAGTGGCGTGGAGCAGCGCCAGCAGAACGGGTAGGTGTGCTCGATCGTCTCCGACCGGACCAGCAGCCCGCGCGTTCGGAGGTCCTCGACGATCGACGGATCGGCGTCCTTCACGAACAGGCCGCGGATGAACGCGGGCGCGAGATCCGTGAAGCGGCCGTCGTCGCCGACCGGCTTGAAGACCGGCCATCCCTGCGCTCGTCCGACCTCGAGATCCTCCGCGCCGAACGCGGGCGCCAGGTGGACGATCCCGGTCCCGTCCTCGAGGGAGACGAACGACTCCGCGACGACCCGGTGCGCGCCGTCGACGTTCGGGTAGGGGGGTTCGTAGAGCGCGCCGACGAGCGTCTGGCCGCTCACCGTGCCACGCGTCTCCCATCCGTCGCCGAGCGTCGACGCCGCGAGCGCCTCGGCGACCACGAAGCGTTCGCCGTCGCGCTCGGCCACGACGTAGGTCG
>DASUPO010000099.1:0-62267 GCA_036281075.1 Actinomycetota bacterium
AGCGTCACGAGCACCGAGCGGTGGTCCTGCGTCTGGATGTTGCCGCCGATACGCACTCCTCGTGCTACCAGCGTGGCTCCCCCGTCGACCTCGATGTTGTCGTCGACGCGGGTGCCGATGAGGGTGCAGCTCGCGCCACTCGGGACGATCACGTTGCCGTCGATGTGGATCGACCCGATCGTTCCGCGACAGGTGCGATCATCGGCCTGCGCCGCACCGACTCCGACCAGGAGTGTCACAGTCACGACAGCGAGGGCGACGAACGTGCGCTTCATTGGACGGCCTCCATCGGATCGGGGTCGGTAAACCGGTCAGCATCGACGATAGGCATCGGCGCAGATGGGAGTCAAAGCCGTGCTCCATGCGTGGCGACGGGTTCGCGGCCAGCCGAACCTCCTGCAGATCCGGTCCCACGTCTCGAAGTTCGGCGTGCGATCGCCAGACTCTAGCTCCCCGTAGGTGCGGACGCTCACGTCGAGCCGCCTGCTCCACCGACCAGCCAGCCCGCGTCCGATTCGTGCTCGAGAGTGCCGCCACGGACGGAGGGCTAGCGGGAACCCGAGAAGCCGCCGGACCGGCCCTCTACTCGCCTGCGTGAGGGCCTTGACGACGCACCGATGTGATTGTTCCCGGACGAGGCCTTCCTGCCGGCCGGAACTTAGCGACGTGGATTCGTCACACGAGCGATCCGCATCGCTGACCCATGGAACTTGTCAACGGTGGCGAACCGCTCGTTCTCGTCGACGACCAGATCGATCTCCGGGTTCTCGTGATTCAGTGCGATCGCGAACCGGTTGGACTCCGCCCTGACCGCCTCGTACTCCAAGCGGGTTAGGTGAATCGGCTCCGTGCAGCGACGGTCTGAACACTCGCAAAGGTAGGTGTCCGTCCGAGGACCCAACCCGAGACGAGCGTCGCTGCCCTCCTCGGTCCACTCGTTCATCTCCCGGAAGATGGTCTCGTTGGTCGCCTCCTGGTCCCTCCAGTCAGACATGGGGTTCGCTGCCTGCCACATCGTGCTTCACTCCCGTTTCGGCTCCGTCCGTCGTGAAACGGCTGAGCACTCCGGCGGTCCCCTGCGCATTCAGGAGGAACTCCGTGCCCGTTATCTCGCACATCCTTCGAGTGAGCGGGCTCGCGCCGACCACCAGGAGCCGATGACCGTTCGTCTCTGAGCGCCGATAGGCCCGCACGATCTCGTGCAGCCCTGACGAGTCAATGAATCTCAGGTCACGAAGGTCGAGCACGATCTCCTTCGTGCCGTTCTGCTCCGAGGCTGCCAGCTGGTCCTTCAGGACCGGCACCGTGGCCATATCGAGTTCGCCCGACAGGGCGATGCTCGTGACGCCGTTCCGTGCGTCGATCCGGGTGTTGAGTGCTTGTCCGGTCCCCATTGGACCCACTCCTCGCTGGCGCGACTCGACGCGCCGTCCGTTTTGCGAGGACCGTGGGTTAGGGCCTCTGACCTGCCGGAACCGCCGCTCTTAGGCTCGGCAAATCTCAGTCTACTTCTTTCGCCTCGACCGGGAACCGGGGCTTGCTACCATCACTTGGTCCTTCGGAGGGCTTGGCTTATGGAGAAGGAGAGCGTTCCCCGTCTGCGTGTCCTGGTCACCGATGGACCCGGAGTACGCCTCGATGAGGTCACCCGCACCGTGGCCGGGTTGGGTCATGACGTCATCGCTCGGGAGTCGTCCCTGCCGGAGGTCGCTCGCATCACGGCGAGCGAACGCCCCGACGTGGCCCTCGTGATCGTGCACGAGGAGAACGCAAAGGGCCTGGAGATGATCGACCGGATCGTGCACGAGGCGACCTGTCCGGTGATCGCGGTCCTGGATGTGCAGGACGAGGGGTTCATCCGAGAGGCGGCCAAGCGGGGCATCTTCGCCTACATCGCCGACGGGCACGATCCCGAGGAGATGCAGAGCGCGATCGACATCGTCCTTCGACGGTTCGCCGAGTACCAGGACCTCGAAGGCGCCTTCGGGCGACGGGCAGTGACAGAACGAGCCAAGGGCATCCTCATGGAACGACACGAGATCAACGAGCAGGCGGCGTTCGACATGCTGCGAGATGAGTCGCGCAGAACCAACCGCAAACTTGTCGACCTCGCCGAAGCCATCGTGACGAGTCGCTCGATGCTTCCTTCCCGGCGACCACCGGTCCGCGATGAACCGTCGACAGACCTCGACTAGCGACTCACAACCCCGTCAACTGCCGAAAGCGATTGGCGCGGTCGTCGTCGGGGTAGGGATGAGCCAGAGAGGAGGCTTGAGCGTCGTTCGAGCACACGCTCCCGGTAGGTCCGGTCGCCGTCGGCGAAGCTCGGAGGCATGTCCGAGACCAGCTCGCGAACGACCTGCCTCCCCAGGCAGTCGCCGAGATCGAACTCCTAACCAGCGAACTGGTCTCCAATGCTGTCCGGCACGCGCGGGCTGACGGGAACGGGACCGTCCGCCTCAATATCGCGGTCACCCCTCATACCATCCACGTGTCGGTTGTAGACGGCGGGACAGGGTTCGACTCGACCGGTGTCGTCCGGAGTCCAGAATCCGGCGAAGGGGGCTGGGTCTGTTCCTCGTGGAGGAGATCTCCGACCGGTGGGGAATCGACAAGGATCCGCATCGCGTTTGGTTCGAGATCGCCCACGGGAGATAAGCCTGCCACCGCCTTGGGGCTGGGATCGCCGGCACGGCAGGCGGGGGTTCGTCTCACCCACGCTCTAGGCGACCTAGTGAGGAACCTGCCAGCCGCAATCGCAGGCCCCGCTCTGACCCACGTCTAGCCCTCACGGTCGCTGACCTTCAGGATCGCCCTGAGGATCTTGGGATCTTCGAGCTCGAGATGACCAGCCTGATCGCGCAGGGCAGCGTGTGACGATGCGGGCGGCTGACCCCGATGCGTCGGCTGGCGTCGGCCCAGTCGGAGCCCGTCCGGGGGATCCACTTGCACCACTCCTGCACCACGAGAGACGAGCACTCCGAGGTACTCACAGGTACTGAGCGTCACAAGATCTTGGCTGGCCAGGGCCCTGACCTGCATGTTTCGCTCGCCTTTACAAGGCGAAGGTCGGGGGTTCGAGTCCCTCAGCGCCCACCGGTAAGCCGTATGTCGCTCAGGAACTCCTTTGCGACGGTGGCCACGCTTCGCCCGTCGATCACGACCTGCCCCACGAGTTCGGTCATCTCCTCCGTGGTGAGTTGGGCGCTCACCGCATCGAGCAACCGCCGAACCTCGTCGTTCAGCTTCTCCGAACGGATCACGGGCGTGATGTTCTCCGCGTTCTGGAGGCGCCTGTCGTCCACGAGCGGGACGAACCCGTTGGCTTCGATCCTCGGGTCCGTGGAGAACAGCAACCCGATCTGCACGGCATCGCGTTTGAGCGCGTCCACGGTCAGCGGCCCACCCGCGTCCAGCGGCATGAAGTCGTTGAAGAGGACCCCGTAGACTTCGTGCAATCCGCGGAGGCAGAACGGCCGTTGCGGACATTCCGGCGGTCCGCCCAAGGTCAGCTCGTCGGCGACGGCGGCGAGGGAGCTCATCGTGGTCAGGTCGTACCGCTCGGCCGTCTTCGCGTTCGCCACGAACTGGTTCGTGTCCACCGCCGCCGATGGAGTGAGCAATGCGAGTCCTCTGGAGCGGAGCAATCGGTGGGTCCGTCGGGCAACGTCGTCAGCAACAGCGGACGCTTCCACGTTCGGGTCGAGGAAGAGCAGCAACGACGACAGGTACTCGGGCTTCACGTCGATGTAGCCCGCCTCCAGGGCATTCTGCGAGACCTCTCGAGACCGCAGGTTGAGCTGTCGCTCAACGGCATAGCCGGCATCTTCGAGGACTTGGGCGTACATCTCGGCGACGATCTGGTTCTCGGCGAAATCCCCGGACACACCGACGACGATCGCCCCGTCGCCTCCGGTCGCCGGACGGCTCGTCGGGCCGGCATCGGAGCCGGTGCACCCAGCGATGAAGGTGCACACGACCAGGACGATGACCGTGCTCAGAAGGCTGCGACGGAGGGGTCTCATTCGACCTCGGAGGCGAGCGGCGCCGTGAGCGGGACGTTCGAGCGGCGGCTGACGAGGACCCGGCACGTCATGGGCCCCTTCCCCTTCACGTCGAGCATCTCGGAGGGTCCGAAGTCGTACCGATCGGTCACTTCGCTCACCGTCGACTCGGAGACCAGGACCCGGCCGGGCTCCGCGCTCTCCTCGAGCCTGCTCGCGAGATTCACGGTGTCGCCCCACAGGTCGTAGGCGAACCTCCGGTCCCCGATCACCCCGGCGACGACCGGCCCCGTGGCGATCCCGCCGTGCACCATGATCGGGTCGCCCGACGGCCACGTGATCGTCCCGGCGTCGTCGAGGATGTCGATCGCCATCCGAACGGCTGCGTCGGCGTGATTCGCGATGGGGGTCGGTGCCCCGGCGACGGCCATGTAGGCGTCTCCGATCGTCTTGATCTTCTCGAGGCCGTGCCGATCGGCGATCTCGTCGAAATGGCGGAAGAGCGCATCCAGGGCGTCGGCGAACTCCTCCGGGGAAGACCGGGCGGCCGCTTCCGTGGATCCGACCGCGTCCGCGAAGAACACGCTCACCTGATCGAGGTTCTGGGCGATCCGTCCGCCGGACGAGGCCTTGAGCTGCTCGACGATGGCCTCGGGCAGCATGTTGAGCAGGAGCCCGTCGGAGCGCGTCCGTTCCTGGTCGAGCTGGCGTTCGCGGAGGAACAGCTGTCGCGTGAACCGCTCGCTCCGATAGGCGGCCAATCCTCCCAGCAAGCCGAACGACACGAGGTAGAGGATGGTGAGGATCAGACTCGAGGGGTTGAAGTATGGGGCCGAGAAGGCGTACGGAAGGTATGTGGCGATACCGATCGCCGTGACCAGCACGACCAGGACGAACCGGAGCTGCAGCAGCGTATAGGTGAACGCCGTGATCAGGATGACGCCGACGTACCCGTACTCGAGGGGCAACGTCCTCACTTGGGAGGCGTAGAAGACCCAGAACAGGAGCGTCGCCGACGCGATCGCGACCGACACCCATTCCCAGATGCGCCCGAAGGATCGCGTGTACGTGAGGCCGAACCCGACGAGCAACATCGGGATGAACACGCCGAACCGCATGAGCAGGTCCAGTCGCTGGTCGGACAGGGCCAGCATGTGGGGGCGCAGGAGCAGGCCCCACGTGACCCAGAGGGCGATCCCGGCCAGGAACGCGAAGCGGATGTTCCCGAGATCGTGACGGAAACGATCGGCGCGATACCTCGACTCGAGGGCTGGGTCGCGGAAACGCAGCCGCAGCCGCTCCAGGCGGATCCGCCACCTGGATCGCTCCCCACCACTGCTCGATGTCTCGATCGCGTCCATCTGACTCCTTCGGACCTCCCGCCGGAGATGATGGGCGCTGAGCGCCCCCTTGTCAGCCTGCATGTTCCGTTCGCCCTGGCAAGGAGGAGGGTTCGCGTCCCTCAGCGCCACAGGTTAAGCCTGTGAGCGGGTTCGGTGCTGCCCCAGCGGGACACGGTCGGTTGCTTGTCTCTTACCGGCCTGCTCGTCGTGGTGGGATCGATGCCGTCCCAGCGGCGCGACGTCAGCCGACGTTCCCCGCGGGAGCCGAACCGGGAGCGCCTTCTCGTCGCTCGCGCACGCGGTGGGTGATCACGGCCGTCCCGAGCGCGATCGTGGTGCCCAACAGCACCCCGGCGACGGCGTCCGAGAGCCAGTGGGCCCCCAGGTACGTCCGGGAGACGGCCATCAGGAACGAGAACGCGACGGCTCCCGCTCCCCACCGATATCGGCGAGGCCCCTCGGGGAGCAGGGCGATCACCGCCGCCACCGCGGTGACGGACGCCGCCACGGCGTGTCCCGAAGGGAACGAGGCGCTGCTGGTCTCGACGAGCGATCCGAGCGCCCGAGGTCGGTCGTACAACGCCTTCAGGGTGCCGATCGCGATCTCCGAGACGACGATCGCGGAGACGAAGGCGGTCAGGTGCCACCATCTCCTCCGGATCGCCAGCCACGCGGTGATCCCCAGTCGGATGGGCGTCATCACGAAGGTCAGCCCGACCAGGTTCAGGGCCATCGCGATGAACGTCAGCGTCGGTGTCCGGATCGACACCATCCAGCGGAGGAACGCATCGTCGATCGGCTGGATCAGATCCCGGCCGGCCTCCGCCGCCATGAGCAGGAAGAGCGCCCCGGTTGCCACCGCGAGCGCGATCGTGACGGCGGTGTCTCGCCTCGGCATCCCGAGGAGCGGATGTTCGTGCTCGACGCCATGTCGGGTTTCGACCGGGGGACGTCTCACGCAGGGCACGGCGCGCCCCGACCGCACAGTGCGAGCCCCTCGCGCTCCTGGAGATCCGCCACCAGATCGGTTCGGGGCACGAACGACACAGCCTCGTCGACGTCGAACACCAACGCGGTCGATGCGCCCGGCGCGAACGCGAAGCGATACGTGGCGCACCCTCCGGGGAACACGTAGGAGCGGACCCCTGCGAGCGGCTGCAGGCTCGACGGATCCTCGAACCGACGCGTGTCGGGCTCGTCGGACGGGACCTCGTGCGCGAGGGACACGTCGCATCCGGCCGTGAGCGACACGGTGACCGCCCGCTCCCCGGCTCGATCGGAGTTCAGCCAGAACGTCGCTTCGCCGGTCTCGATGTCTCCGCCCCCGAAGGCCCATCCTGAGGGGAGCGCGGCCAGACACGGGATCGCCGCAGCCGACGGCACGGACTGCGCCGAGAGGACGGCCGTGTCGTTCGCGCTGCACTCCGGCGCATGGGCGATGCCCAGGTTCTGTGCCGGGAGGAATGCGGAGATGCCGGCGTAGAGCGCGATCGCGAACACGAGGAGCATCCACAGGGCCAGCAGCACCCGCCGGACGCTCCACCGCTGGATCGGGATCGGTCGGCGCTCCGGCGCGAGGGCACGGAACTGCCCGAGCAGGTCCCGCGGATCGCGTTTCATGAAGGCGCGGAGCTGGGTCGGGCTCGCGATCCCCCGGGTGGCGGCGAACGCCTCCGCGATCTCGTCCTCGGTGAAGAACCGGAGGGCACGGCGGTAGACGAGGTCGACGTCCGAGCGGACCGCCAGGACCAGCATCATGTTGCCGAGGTCCACCGCCTGGCGCCACGGCGACGGCCTCACCTGGACGAAGAAGACATCGATCAGCAACAGGTCACCGTCCCGGACCATCAGGTTCGCGGGCTTGATGTCACGATGCGCCAGACCCGCATCCCACAGCCGGCGCACCATCGAAAGCCCTTCGTCGATCACACCCTCGTTGACGTCGGCTCCCCCGATCTCCTCGGCGCCCTCGAAGAACTCCATGAGGATCATGTACTCGCGCTCGGGCTCGATCTCGACGATGCCGTGCGGTGCCGGCACCGGGAGGCCCTCGTCGCGGAGCAGCCGCAGCATGTGGTCCTCGTACTGGACGAATCGCCGGACGGACTGGAACCTGGCCTCGTCCTCGAGGGAGCCGTACAGGACGGTTCGAGACAGCTTGTACCAACGGTCGGCGCGCACGTGACTCTTCGCGTACAGCTTCGCGAACAGATAGGTGTCGGGGTCGCCCGCGACCTTCAATCGGAGCGGTGTGGAGCCTCCGGACCCGGCGAGCCCGACGGGTTGGATCTCCAGCACCGTCAGCCCGAGCTGTTCTCGGACCGCCTGGCGGATCGCGTCGGCTCGGCGGCCCGTCACGTCGAGGTGCGCCGTGCTGCCTTTCCGATAGACGACGGGGAACACCTCGTTCGGTGTGAACAGGCGGAACGCCGTGAGCGGGAAGGCCACGCCCAGGATCAGCCCGTACAGGACGTCAGACGGCCCGTCGACCGCCAGGTACATCCTCGCGATCGCGAACTGGGCGATCGCCCCGGCGATGGTCAGCTTCGCGAACCAGCGCGGGCGCCCGGGGACCACCAGCGTGTACGCGATGCCGATCAGGACGGCCGTCAGAGCGGCGACGGGGGCGGACGGCATTGCGAATCCACCCCACGGGCCGATGATCGACACGCCGTAGGGCCGCGGTCGCGTCAGCAGCTCGTACATGATGCCCCCGACGATCTGCATCACGAACAGGCCTCCGAGGAACACGAGGAGGTGGCGCCACCTGCGGAAGATCATCAGGGCGCCCACCATCCCGAGGCCGAGGACGGTCATGCCCCAGCCGGACCCGGCCGCGTTGATCCCACGCATGATCTTCGTCAGCCAGTCGGCGCGACGCTCGGCGAGACGGAGCAGCCACCAGGTCTCGACACGATCCGAGAAGCGCAGCACCGCGTCGATCTGCAGAAGCAGGACGGTCATGATCAACGCGTACGCGATCATCGCGATCCAGAATCGACCGCTCGCGCCCATCCTTCGTTGGATGGGTGGGGGAGCGCCGGTCGGTCGGCGCTGCTTCCGCGCTCGCTCGATCCGGTCCCCGTGGACCGGCACCGTCGCGAGCCCGGGCGCTCCGCTTGGGCTTCGGGACACGTCGGGATCGCTCGTCACGTGTCCTCCATCAACCGAACCCGTGCTGGCGAAGCCACGACGCGGCCACCGCGGGCGCGGCCCGTCCTCCCGCGACGTCGCCGATCATCGACCGGAGGGCGGCCGTGGTGAGGCGGGCCGAGACGGCGTTCACCGTGTAGGCGACTCCGTCCCCGTGCGTGGTGAGCACGTGCCGACGGATCAGCGGGGTCACGTGTTCGGAGGGCTGGAGCCCACGGTCATCGTTCAGGACGACGAACCCCTCGGACACGATCGCAGGGTCCGTGGTGAACAGCAGGGCGACGTCGATGCCTCCGGATCGGAGCGCCTGCACGGTCAGCGGGCCGCCCGAGTCGAGCGGGACGAACGATCGGAAACCGACTCCGTACACGCTGTCGAGGCCCATCAGGCAGAGGTACCGATCCGCGCACTCGGGAGGGCCGCCGAAGGTGAGCTGTGCCCCAACAGCCCTCAGGTCGCTGATCTCCCGCAAGCCGAACCGGTCTGCGGTCGCTCGCGTCACGACGATCGCATTCGAGTCCTGGGCGGGCGATGGCTCCAGGGCGACGAGACCCGCCGGCGCGACCGCCTCGGTCAGCGCGTCGTGGGTCTCCGCTACGTCGGCGCTGCCCCCGGCTTCGCCGAGCGTGAGGAAGGAGAGCGCCGACCCCGCGTACTCGGGGACGAGATCGATCAAGCCCTCGGCCAGGGCCGGCTGGACGAGCTCCCTCGGGCCCGCCTGCACCACCGGTCCGGTCGGGAAACCGTCGGAGCGCAGGGCTTGGGAGTAGAGCTCGGCGAGGATGTGGCTCTCGGTGAAGCCGAAGGCCGCGACCGTGATGACCTGAGGCTGATCGGGAGGAGCGACGGCGGGGTCCGCGGTGCATGCCGTTCCGAGGCTGAGCAGGAGGCCGAACACGAACGGACCCGGATGCCGAGCGAGGCTCCTCAATTCGGGAGCCCGGCGGTTGCCATCGGCGGCCGGGTGGGTTCGGGTTGCGGTTTCCGCCAGCTCTTCTTGCGTTGCCAGATCAGGTAGGTGAAGCCGCCCAGCGGGATCTGGACCCCATACGTCAACGTCCGGAACAAGAGCGCGGCCGCCGTCACCTGGACCATGAACTCGTCGAGCGGGACATCCGCGTGGCTCCTCCCGGCCGCGTAAAGACCACCGATCAGCGAGAGCTCCACGACGCCCACGCCACCCGGTGTGATGGGGATCGTGGAGATCAACCGGACGAACGCGAAGACAGCAAGGACCTGGATCGTGCTCACCTCTTGCGCGGATACACCGACGTGACGAAGCGAGAGGAGGAGCACGAACCACAGCGCGAGGTGGCTGGCGACGGTCGTGATCGTCAGCGCAGGCCACCTGCCGGCAACCAGCTTGATCGTCTGCTTCCGGAACCGCACGGCCCCCTCTCCCCATGTGTCGACGGGGGGCTTGTGCACGATTCGCCGGATCCACGACCACGCGCGACCGAGCCCGTCTCCGATGGCGCGTGCGAAGGCCTTCTTCCACAGCACCATCGCGAACAGCACGACGCTACCGATGAGGAACGCCAGGCCCAGCACCGCCGGCACCAGGAGCGCATCCGTTGCCTCACGCCTGATCGCGAGCAACGCCACGGCCGCGATCGGGAGACCGAGCTTCAAGAACGTGTTCCAGATGCCGGTCGTCGACGCGAGGAGGGCGACTTGGGAACCAGAGAATCCCCACGAGTGGAACATCCCGTACATGAGACCGGTCGCGACGACGCCGGCACCGGGCACGAGGTTCGAGACCGTCGTCGAGGTCTGATTGCTCACCGCGGCCTGACCGACGGTGAGTCCCGGCATGGCCGACTGCATCTGCCACCAATAGGTGAAGAGGTTGAAGACCGTCGCCGCGATGAGCGAAAGCAGCTCGATCCACGTCAGGGCCGCGACGGTCTTCCACACGTCGCCGTAGCTGGCGATCTTCGGCAGGATCAGCCCGAAGATCGCGAGCATCACGAGCGCAGAGAGGACACCCTGAACGATGCGGATCCTGCGCTTGCGGTGGTCCGGATCCCCCGATCCCATCGCACGAGCTTCCTCCCATCCGACCGAGGACACAATCCGGGGATCCGAGGATCCGGCTGAACCCGGCCGAGCCCTCATGTCGGTCGATGCTCTACCGTGTTGCCCTGGAGGTCGTGACGGTGAGCGACTCGAAGGTCAAGGAAACTTCCTCCCCTCCCAGGATCCCGAGGCGGGTCTACGAGGCCGAGCTCGTCCGACTCCAGGAGGAGCTCGTGAAGATGGCCGAGTGGGTGAGGACCTCGGGCGAGCGGGTGGTCGTGATCTTCGAAGGCCGTGACGCAGCCGGCAAGGGCGGGGTCATCAAGCGGATCACCGAGCACCTGAATCCGCGGATCGCGCGTGTGGTCGCCCTCCCCGTCCCCTCGGAACGGCAGGCGACGCAGTGGTACTTCCAACGGTACGTGGAGCAGTTGCCGGGTGGCGGTGAGATCGTGTTGTTCGACCGCAGTTGGTACAACCGCGCCGGGATCGAGAAGGTCCTCGGGTTCTGCACGGCCGAGGAACACAAGATGTTCCTTCAACAGTGTCCGATCTTCGAGCGGCTGCTCATCGCCGACGGGATCCACCTGACGAAGTACTGGTTCTCCGTGAGCGATGAGGAGCAGGAACGGAGGCTGGAGGCGCGGATCGGCGATCCGATGCGGCGCTGGAAGCTCTCTGCGACGGACCTGCACTCGCGCACGCACTGGGTCGACTACTCGCGGGCTAAAGACGAGATGTTCGTCCACACCGATATCCCCGAGGCGCCCTGGTTCGTCGTCCCCGCCGACGAGAAGCGGCGCGCCCGCCTCAACTGCATCGCGCATCTCCTGAGCCGGATCCCCTACGTCCCGAAAACGCTCGAGCCGGTGGCGCTGCCGGAACGACAGCCCGACGAGGGATACGTTCGGCCACCACGCGACATCTATACCTACGTTCCGGACCATGCCCAGAAGGTGCTCGGCCCGGCATCTCCCTGAGTTCGGAGCGAACGCGTACACTGATGGGGTCGCGATCCCATCCAACGAGGGGAGAGCCGGAGCCCGGAGATCGCGTTGACCTGTCACATCGTCGCTGGTCGCGCCGACGGCTTGAAAGGCTCCGTATCCCATCCCCGAGCTGGGAGTGCCGCCGACTCGACGGTCCGTTCACGATCGAGGAGGCCGAGATGTCATCAGGGTTCGATCCGAAGCCGCGTTCCCGCGGCGTCGTCCGGAGCGGTTCGCGTGGGTAGGCCGACACAGGATGTGAAGCTGGGCAGCCCCGTTCGCGGGAAGGAAGCATCCTCCAGGCCTCCGATGGGACGCGTGTGCACGCAGGACGGATGTCTGACGGTCCTGTCCACCTACAACGCCTCGAGCCTCTGCTGGCTCCACGGGCCGGTGGACTACAAGCCCGCGAGGAAGGGCCCGATCTGATCTGAGCTGCGGGCCGGATCTGGCGGTGCAGTCACGTGCCTCCGCGCACGAGGTTGAGCGTCCCCGGGCTCGAGGGTGGATCCACAGGGTCTCCTTCCTGGTGGCGTGCCCCGCGGGCCTCGTGCTGGTGGCCGTCGCGCCGACGACCGGGGCCCGCGTCGCCGTCGCCGTCTTCGCCCTCGCGCTGATCACCTTGTTCTGGGTGAGCTCGACGTATCACCGACACCCATGGCCCGTGGCGGAACGAGCCAGGTGGCAGCGGCGGGATCACGCGGCGATCTACCTGTTGATCGCGGGGACGTACACGCCGTACTGCTTGCTCGCGCTCGAAGGCTCGTGGCGGGTGGGGATGCTCGCCGCCGTGTGGGTCGGTGCGGCGATCGGGATCCTGGTGAAGCTCTACCGGGTCGACCTCCACGTGCTCTCCGGCATGATGTATCTCGGGCTGGGGTGGCTCGCGGTCGTCGCGTTCCCGCAGTTCGTCGACGGGCTGAGTCCAGCCGCGCTGATCCTCACGATCACCGGTGGGCTCCTCTACTCGGCCGGAGCCCTCGTGCTCGCCCTGCACCGACCCAGGCTGTTCCCGCGGACGTTCGGCTACCACGAGGTGTGGCACTCGGCCACGTCGGCGGCGGCGATGTGTCATTACGCGGCCGTGTTCCTCGTCGTGACCGCATCGGCCTGACCGTCTTCCGGTCGCCGGCGTGTCGAAGATCGGGCTCGATCCCTCAGCGCCCGCGAGAGGCCGGGTGGACTCGACCCGCGAGGACGTCGAGCGTGCCGGTCTCTTCGCGCCAGTGGTCGGCGAGGACGGCTCTCTCCGTTCGCCGAACGACGTGCCGGAGCACCAGGGCGGCGACCAGCGCGTCATCGAGCGGGCCGAGGATCGGGATGAACTCGGGGATGAGATCGATCGGTGAGGCGAGCCAGCCGAGCGCGAACCAGACCAGGCCCTTGGTCGCGCGAGGCACACGGTCGTCACCCAGGAGACCCCGGAACAGGATCACGAGGTTGGGCACGAGTCCGACGAGCTCACGCGCTTGGGCCCGACGTCCCACGGCGACCAGCATCATGATCGCCAGGAGCCAGAGCGCGATCCCGATCACCAGTGCCGTCACGAGCCCACGCAGCACGTCGACAGCCTAGCCCTCGACGAGATCTTCGGGCCTGCCTCCAGGGTGCGCCGCGGTCGCGCGCTCATACTGCCGCGAGACGTCGTGGAGGTGGATCATGGATCCGGAACGGGAACGACGGCAGTTCGAGCGCACCCACGATCCGGCCAGGCTCATGGCGCTGACGGATGGGGTCTTCGCGATCGTCATCACGCTGTTGGTGCTCGAGATCCACGTCCCGGAGCTCTCGAGCGGTCAACGGCTGACCGAGGCGCTCCGAGAGGTCCGGCCGTCCTTCATCGCGTTCCTGATCAGCTTCTTCGTCGTCGCGATCGCGTGGACCGCGCATCGCGATCTGTTCGCGCACGTCCGGCTGACCGATCGGAACCTCGTGTGGCTCAACCTCCTGTACATGCTCCCGCTCTCGCTGCTGCCGTTCGGGGCGGCGTTGTTGTCGCGGTACGACCGGGAGCCGGTCGCGTTGAGCCTGTACGGACTGTTGCTGCTGTTGATCGCCGTGACCCGGCTCATCGTGTGGCTCTACGCGACGAACCGGCCGCACCTGATGTACGAGGCGATCGATCGACGAGCCCGACGCGTCGGGGTCCTGATCGTCCTGATCCCCGCCATGCTGTGGCTCCTCGCCATCGTGATCGCGGACTCGGCTCCGACGGCCAGCCTCGCGATCTACGCCGGGGTTCCGATCCTGTACTTCCTGAGCCTGATCCTGACACGACCGAAGACGCCACCCGGGGCGCCCGAGGAACACTTCACGTAGTTCGTTCCGAGGGTCCGCCGATCCCGGCGGATGGGTTCAGGCGACGGCCCGTGGCCCTTCGATGCCGAGGGACGCGACGCTACGAGTCGCCGTCCTCGCTTCCGCTCCCGGGCGGGTCGCCGGGTTGACCGGGATCGCTGGGAGGTTCGTCTTCCTCGCCATCGCCCGGTGGGTCGGCTGGCTCTCCGGGATCGACCGGTGGGTCGGCTGGATCCTCGGGATCGACCGGTGGGTCGCCCGGATCTCCTGGGTCGCCCACCGGGTCACTGGGAGGGTCGGAATTGTTCCCGCCACCGTTCCCACCGCCGTTGCCGTTCCCACCGCCGTTGCCGTTCCCACCGCCGTCGCCGTTCCCGTTCCCACCACCGTTGCCCTTCCCACCGCCGCCGCCCTTCCCACCACCGTTGCCAGACTCATCGCCCGAGCCGCCGCCTGCGCCGGCGTCGCCGTTCCCACCGCCGTTGCCTGCCTCATCGTCCGAGCCGCCGCCTGCGCCGACGCTGCCGCCGCCGGAGCCCGCGTCGCCGCCGCCGGGTTCCTGTTCGCTCGGGCTCGCGCCGTTCCCGTTCTCGCTCTCCTGGTCGTCGGCGCCGGGATCCTCGGAACCGCCGAGGGCGTCTTCGCCTCGTCCACCCTCGTCGAGGTGGGGGGCGGTCTCGTCGGTCTCGTTCCGGCCGATCACCGCGCCATTGCCGCGCCCGATCAGTCCGCCATCCACGGCCCCGCCGTCGATCCGCACGTCGTCGAGATCGGGCGTGTCTCCGGCTGCCTCGGGATCGTCCGACGGGGGATGCAACGGGTCACCCGACGGGAACAACGGGATCGAGGCCGACGCCGTGATCCGCTCACGCGAGGGCACGAACATCGCGAAGGTGTTCGACGCGAAGTCGCGAACGCGCTCAGGCAGCGTCCCCGTGAGCGCGAGGCTGCTTCCTGCCGTGAGCACGATCGTGGCAGTCGCTACCGCGCCCCGGACGATCGGCCGGTGGGTCCGCCGCACGGGGAGCCGGCTCATGACCCGGCCCACGCGGGAGGCGCGCACCACCTCGGCCATCGACGAGACGATGGCGTGTTCCTCCCAGAGTTCCTCCGCGAGCGGCCGGGTTCCGACCTCGCGGAGGAGCTGATCCAGGTCGACCAGGCGACCGTCGTGGGAACGGAGCATGGCCCGCAGGTGGGACTTGCCATCGTCGGGGCGTCGGGGCTCGACCATCAGCCCACCTCCGCGGTCTTGGCCTCGTCGGCGTCACGGAGGAGCCGGAGAGCGTCCATCTCGAGGAGTCGCACGGCGCCGGTCTCTTGACCCGTGATCTCCGCGACCGCGTCGACGTCGAGGTGACCGAGGGCGCGCAGGAGCAAGACGTCGGCATGCTCGGGGGGGAGCGCGGCCACCCGTGCCAGGGCATCCGACATCGGCTGCGTCGCCGCGGCCTCGAGGTCGATCGGATCTTCTATGCGGTCACCTTCGTGGACGGGACGACGCGCGATTTCGAACAGCCAGCTGCGGAACGCGACCTCGTCCCCCTCGAAGTCCTGGAGACCTCGAGCGACCTCCATCCACACGAGCTCCGCGGCCGCCTCGGGCACGCGCGCGCCTCGTGCCCGGACGTACCGGAGGAGCCCGGGGTGGAAGGCCCGGTACAGCAGGCCGATCGCCCACTCGACGCCGGTCGCCGCGGCCGTCATGACGGTCTCGAACCGCTCGCCCTGGAGGGACGACACCGGCGGGCGGGAGCCGGTCGCCGGCGGCGGAGCCTCTTCGTTCTGCACCTCGATCGGCGTCCGCGGCGCGGTGGCCGCCATCACCTGAGGGTCCTTCGCGAGACGGAACCAGAATCGAGAGCCGTGACCGATGTAGCTCTCCACCTCGAGCCTCGAGCCATGCAGCTCGAGGATCTCGCTGACGACGGCGAGGCCGAGTCCGGTGCCGCGCGTCGATCGCGTGTGCACGTCGCCGCCCCGGAAGAACCGCTCACCGATCCTCGCGACCTCCTCCGGCGACATGCCGGGGCCGTCGTCGCGGACAGCCACGATCACGTGGTCGGGACCGCCTTCCTGCGCGCTCACGACGACGTGGCAGCCGGCGGGCGTGTACTTGGACGCGTTCGACAGCAGGTTCTCGATGATCCGCTCGATCAGGCCCGGGTCCGCGTGCGTCGAGAGCGCGGGCGCCACGTCCACCTCGACGTGATGCCCTGCGAGCAGGGTGGAGAGACGCTCGACCACGGTGGGCAGCAGCTGCGAGAGGTCGATCTCCGAGGTGTCCGGACGGAGCTGTCCCGCCTCGAGCTTGGAGAAGTCGAGGAGCTGCGCGATCACATGATCGAGGGTCGCGGCGTTGGAGTTCAGCCGAACGAGGAAGTCGGTGCGGATCTCGTCGTCGATCGTCTCCCACTGGTGCTCGAGCGTGCGGCCCATACCCGTGATCACCGTGAGCGGCGTCCGCAGCTCGTGCGACACCGTCGACAGGAAGTCGTTCTTCATCCGGTCGAGGTCGGCCAGCCGTTCGATCACCTGACGCTGTTCGTCGAAACGCCGGACGTTCTCCAGCGCGAGGGTCGCCTGGGAGGCGAGCATCCGGAAGACCTCGACGTCCTGGGTCGTGGGACCGGGCGCGTCGTCGGTGCCGATGACCAGGACCGCGGCCACGCCGTCGGTCACGCTGATCGGCACGGCGGCGCCGAAGTGGGGCAGGTCGGTGGTCCCTCCGCGGAAGACAGCGAACTGACCCGTGTCGGCGGCGACCTCGACGACCTCGGGGACCGTGCCCGCCGGGGCCGGCACCCCCGGAACGGTGTGCCAGCCGCCCTCCTCGCGGACGAACACGCGGGCGAAGGGGAAGCCCAGCCCCTCGACCGCCTCGATCGTGGTCTCCAGCACCTGGTCCGCATCGACGTTCGAGCTGCTCATGTCTCGAGCCGCAGCGGAGACGGTCGCCAGCAGCGCCCAGCGGCGGTCCGCCTCCACCCTCGCGTCCCACGCGGCGCGGACCTGCACGCGGATCTCCTGCACGAGGAATCCCGCCAGGAACGTGAGGACCGAGATCACGACGAGCGGGAGCGGGCCCTCGTTCGCCGCGCGCAGGGCGAGGCCGTAACCGACCAGGGTCATCGCCAGGAGGGCCACCTGCCCCCGCGGCGGGAACGCAACCGCGAAGAACACGGTCGTGAGTGCGTACAGCAGCACGAGGGGCGAGCCCGCCCCGCCGGTCGACCAGACGCCGATCGTCACCATCGCGAGCGCGGTGACCGACCAGGCCGCCAGGAGGCGGACCCCGGCCTTCGTGCCGAGGAGGCGCTCCCACGGCAGGAGGGTGGCCAGCGAGGCGGCGACGGCCAGGCCGGTGAGGATCAAACCGTAGGCGCCGAGATCGACGCGGGTCTTCATCGCCAGCACGAACATCGCCGCCGCGGCCAGGGGTGCGAGGAGCGTCACGCGCATCCCGACGCGGAGCGTTCGGAACTCGATCGGGAGCGGACCGCCCGTCACCGGACCAGACGGATGCGAAGCCCCGGTTGCGCGAGGCGTCTCCTGCGCACGGCGTTCCCGTGATGCTGCCGTCATCTCCGTTGCCTCCGAGTGCGACGCTCTGTAGGGCGCGAGCCGGAACGACGGTATCCGGGCGGCCCTCGGCGGTTCATCCGTCCGCAGGTCATTTCGGGTGACGGGGCGGCCCAGACCGCCCCCGGGCGGATGGACTAGGAACGGTCCCCCGGAGGCGGCGACGACGGGGGACAGGGGATGGTGAGCGACGTACCGGTCACGGACATGCGGACGCGGGAGCTCAGGCGACGCAGGCGGTGGGCCGGCTCGTCAGCTGATCTGTCCCGACAGCTTCTCGGCCGTCTCGTCGGAGATCCCGAGACGTTCGGCGAGGTCGGGCGTCTTCTCGTACAGGAGCTTCCTCACCGAATCCTTGGAGAGGTCGAGCTCGGCGCGGATCTTCTCCGGCGTCAGCCCGGCCTGGACCGCGGCCTCGAGACGCTCCTCGATCATGCGCTGGCGCCGCTCCGCGACCTCCTCGAGGAGGACGAGCTTCTCGATGTCCTCGCGGAGCGTGCCGATGTCGATCGGGGTGGTGTCGGCCATCCGGGTCAGCTCGACTCGTACTTGAACGAGATGTTCACGCGCGCGCGGTAGCTGGTCACCTTGCCGTCCTCGATCGTGACGTCGAACTTGACGACCTCACCGACGCGGAGGTCCCGGAGGGTCTTGGCGGCGGTTTCCACGGCGTTCTTGGCGGCCTCTTCCCACGAGGTGGGGCTGGTGCCGATCACCTCGGTCACCCGATAGACGCTGTCGGTCATGGCCGTTGCCTCCTCATCGTCGGCGCCTCACCCGAGGCCCGCACAGGCTATACCGAACGTCGCTGGAACGCAGGCCGTGGCAGCCGGGCGTACGCTGCAGCGATGAAGCGTCGGGTGGGCGCCGCGATCGCGATCCTCGCGATCGCGGTGGCCTGCACCGCCGGCGCGCCGGAGGGGCCCTCCGGCGCGCTCCCGTCCGGCGACGGCTTGGGCACGGTCGGCGGCGACCGGCTCCTGGTCCTGATGGACGACGGCAGCGTCGTGACGACGGGCCCGGACGGTGGGGCGATCCGTTCGCTCGCGCCGGGGGGCGGCGTCGACGTCGAGGTCCGGCATCCGATCTGGTCCCCGGACGGCCACATGGTGGCGTGGGCCGAGTTCGAGCAGGGCGAGGAGGGTCCGGCATCCCGCCTCGTGACGAGCGATCCGGCCGGCCGCGGGCGAACGGTGTTCCCCGTGAACACGGCGACGTTCTTCCTGCAGTGGGACCCGACGTCGTCCCGGATCGCCTACCTCGGCAACTTCGGCGGGTCGATCGGGATGGGCGTCGCGGAGCGCGGCGACGACGGCGCGCCCACCGCGAGAACGATCGGCCGGGGCCAGCCCTTCTACCTGTCGTGGTCCCCGGAGGGGGACCGCCTGTTGATCCACGTCGGGGACGACACGCTCGGCACGCTCGACCTCGAAGGGAACCTGGAGGCGATCGCCGACCAGCCCGCGATCTTCCAAGCCCCGGTCTGGCTCCCCGACGGGCGGATGGTTTACGCGGCGAGCGTCGACGAGCACCAGGCGCTCGTCGTGCGGGACGAGGTGCGTGCGCGGGAGCTGGTCTCGTACGAGGGAGCGATCGAGTTCGTCGTGAGCCCGGACGGGAAGAGGGTGGCGTACCGCGTGAGCGACGGCGGCGGCATCGGCGGCGTGTCGGTGGTTCGGCTCGGCTCGGCTCGCTCCCGACGGATCACCGAGGTGCCCACCTCGGCCTTCCACTGGAGCCCCGACGGGAGCCGGCTCCTGCTGATGACGCAGGAGGAAGGAGACCCCGGGACCCATCGGTGGATGGTGTGGGACGGAGAGTCGACGACACGTATCGGGCTCGCGTTCCTGCCGAGCCCGACGTTCCTGCGGGACTACGTCCCGTTCTACGGTCAGTTCGCGCAGTCGATGACGCCGTGGTCCCCGGAGGGCACGGCCTTCGCGTTCCCGGCGCTGATCGACGACCGCGCCGGGATCTGGGTCCAGGACCTGGACGCGGAGGAGCCGGCGTTCGTCCTCGAGGGCGGACGGGTGGTGGCGTGGTCGCCCGCGACGTCGTGATACCCGGCGCGCCTCCGTAGACTCCGCGTCCGTGCAGACGGAGCCCACCGTCTTCGACGCCGTCGGCGGGATGCCGTTCTTCGAGGGCCTCGTCGAGCGGTTCTATGAGGGTGTCGCCGGCGACGACGTCCTCCGGCCGCTCTACCCGGACGACCTGGGGCCGTCGATCCGGCACCTCACGCTCTTCTTGGCCCAGTACTGGGGCGGGCCGACGACGTACGACGCCGAACGCGGGCACCCGCGTCTGCGGATGCGGCACGCGCCGTTCGGGGTCGGACCGGCGGAGCGCGACCGGTGGCTGGTCCACATGCGGGCCGCGGTCGACGCGATGGATCCCCCCCAGGAGGCTCGTGCGGCCCTGCTCGGCTACTTCTCGATGGCGGCCGAGGCGATGCGCAACCGGGACTGACCCGGCTACGCCAGCAGGTAGCGACGCGACAGTGGCACCTCGTCGACGGGTTCGACACGGAGCACCCGATCGTCGAGGGTGACGGTCCCGTCCTCCGGTGAGACCTCGATCGAGGGGACCGTGCGGTTGCGAGCGAGGTCGTCGCGCCGGAGGGACCTCGTGCCCCGCACCGCCATCAGCCGCCGCCGCGTCCCGAGGACGCCGGCGATGCCGGCGTCCAGGGACGCGGCGGAGACGAACGTCGTCGAGACGGCCGAGGGCGCGAGGCCGACGGCCCCCCAATCAGGGCCGTATCGCGTCGGCTCGGCCCCGTGGACGCTCGCGTTCCCCTCCCCGATCGCGGTCCACGCGACGACGCCGCCCTTGAGGATCATCACGGGCTTCACGCCGAAGGCGGATGCCTCCCACAGGACGAGGTCGGCGAGCCGGCCGGGGGCGAGGGAGCCGACCTCGTCGGCGATGCCGTGGACGCGGGCCGGCTCCTCGGTCACCTTCGCGAGGTACCGGAGGACGCGGTCGTTGTCGTCGCGGTCGTCTCCGCCCTCCGTCGGGATCGCGGCCGCCTTCATCGCGTGCGCGAGCTGGAACGTCCGCCGCACCGTCTCGCCGATCCGGCCCATCCCCTGCGAGTCGGAGTTCACGATCGCGATCGCGCCGAGATCGTGCAGGGGGCCCTCCGCCTCCATCGTCGCGGGGTGGACGAGCTCCCGGGCGGCCTCGACGTCCGCGGGGAGGGACGGGTTGCCCTCGTGGACGACGAGCTTCATGTCGGGCTGCTCGGCGGCCGTGGACGGGCCGTAGGGGATCGTGGGCGTCGTCGACGAGCAGAACACGTTCGGCTCGCGGACGATCCCGATCAGGTCCGGTATGTGTCCCCCGCCGGAACCCTCCACGTGGTACGCGTGGATCGCCCGCCCCCCGATCGCCTCGACCGTGTCGGGCAGCTCGCAGGATTCGTTCAGGCCGTCGGTGTGGAGGCAGACCTGGATGTCGTGCGCGTCGGCCGCATGGAGGACCTCGTCGATCAGCTCGGGGTAGGCGCCCCAGTCCTCGTGGATCTTGAGGCCGACCGCGCCCGCCTCGATCGCGGCGTCGAGCTGCCCGGGCACGCCGGTCCGCGCCGACGGCTGGAGCCCGACGTTCACGGGGAGGTGCTCGAACGCCTCGAGGGTCCGGAGCATCCGCCACGGCGGCTCCTCGAACCCCGCGGTGATCAGCGTCGTCACGCCCGCGGCCAGGGCGACCGGTACGAGCCGCGGGGAGAGCAGGTGCACGTGCGAGTCGACGGCGCCCGGTGTCGCGATCAGGCCGTGGCAGGGGATCGGCCACGTGTTCGGCCCGATCGTGAGGTCGACGCCGTCGGTGATGTCGGGGTTGCCGGCGCGACCGATCCCGGCGATGCGGCCGTCCTTGATGCCGAGGTCGGCCTTCACGACGCCGAGGAGCGGGTCCAACACGATCGCGCTCCCGACGACGGTGTCGAGCTCGCTCTCCGTCGTCGCGCGATCGTGCTGGGCCATCCCGGATCGCCAGGTCTTCGCGTAGCCCCAGAGCGCCTGGTCGGCCGGCTCGGTCAGGTCGCGCTCGATGCGGATCCACAGGTCGGTGTCCCCGAGCCGGACCCGGTCTCCGGCCGTCGGGCCGTGGCGCGCCGCGTGCTCGTCGCGCGGGTAGCGGTCGGGCACGCGGCTACGCCCCCGTTCCCCCGTACCGCACGAGGTCGACCTCGTGGGTCGCTCCGGGCGCCCATCGGAAGGAGTCGCCGGCCGGGAGGTCGAGCCGGAAGCCCTCGGCCGCCGACCGGTCGAACGCCAGGCGGGGGTTCGCGCGCCAGAACGGGAAGTGGGACGACACGCGGACCGGATGCTCGCCCCGGTTCGTGACCGACAGCCGGAGACGCTCGTGGCCGGGAGCGAGCTGCACGTCTCCGTCCGCGAACCGTATCGCGCCCGGCGCGTCGTCGTCCGCCGGGCCGAACGGATCCCGCAGGACGAAGAGGCGACTGCCCTCGTCGAGCAGGACCTCGACGCGGACCTCGGGAACGATTGCGGCCACGCCGTCGATCACCTGGCCGGGCGCGCGGGCGTCGCGGCCGGCCGCGGCGACCTCGTCGTAGGAGCCGCCCGCGCGGCCGGCCGCGTGCATCTCGTCGCACACGAGGGCCACGGCCTCGGGTGCGTTCAGCGGGAGGCCTCGAGCCAGCGTCGCTCGCGCGAGCTGCGCGGCCGTGAACACCCGGAGCCGGTCCTCCTCGGTGGGGGTCAGGCGCATCGCGCGAGCGTACCCTCGGGCGCGATGACGCGCTCCTCCGGACCGCCGGCCGACGAGGTCTCGGAGACCCCGTCGTTCCGACGGGCGTCGCGCTTCTGGATCTGGCTCGGGTTCGTGAACTTCGGCGGCCCGGCGGGGCAGATCGCGTTGATGCACGACGAGCTCGTGCGGCGGCGAGGCTGGATCGACGAGGGCCGGTTCCTGCACGCGCTGAGCTACTGCATGCTCCTGCCGGGTCCCGAGGCGACCCAGCTGGCCACCTACATCGGGTGGCGGTTCCACCGGATCCGTGGCGGGCTGGTCGCCGGGATCGCGTTCATCGTCCCGAGCTTCCTCCTGCTCCTCGCGCTCTCGTGGACGTTCGTGACGCACGGCGACGTCCAGTGGGTGGCGGGCGCGTTCGCCGGACTCGCTGCCGCGGTCGTCGGGATCGTCGCCTTGGCGACCGTCAGGCTCGGCCGGACCGCCCTGGCGAACGGGCTGATGCTCGCGGTCGCGATCGTGACGTTCGTGGCGATCTTCGTCTTCCGCGTGCCCTTCCCGCTGATCGTTGTCCTCGCGCTGCTGTTCGGGTTGATCGGCGGGTCCGTCCGCCCGGCCTCCTTCGACCTCGGGGTCGGGCGCGAGCAGGAGGAGCGCGCGGGTGCCCCCGTGGGGCGTGGCCTCGAGGAGCCGCTCCCGACCTGGCGCCGGAACGTCCTCGTCCTGGCGATCGGGCTGTCCGTGTGGCTCCTCCCGCTCGTCGCCGTCGCGCTGTGGCGACGCGACGCGGGCACCCTCACGGACATGGGCTGGTTCTTCTCGAAGGCCGCCCTGGTCACGTTCGGCGGCGCCTACGCGGTCCTCGCCTACGTCGACCAGGCGGCCGTCGCCACGTACGGGTGGCTGCGGTCCGGGGAGATGGCGATGGGGCTCGGTCTGGCGGAATCGACCCCGGGCCCGCTGATCATGGTCCTCGAGTTCGTCGGGTTCGTGGGGGCCTACCAGCACCCCGGCGGACTGCCGCCGTTGTTGGCCGGGTTCCTGGGCGCGAGCGTGGCCGTGTGGGCGACGTTCGCGCCGTGCTTCCTGTGGATCTTCCTGGGGGCGCCGTACCTCGAGCGGATCCGTGGGAACGTCCGCCTCGCCTCCGCCCTGCAGACCGTCACGGCCGCGGTCGTGGGCGTGATCGCGAACCTCGCCGTGACGTTCGGCCTCGTGACCCTCTTCCGTGACGTGCGGATCGTGCCCGTCCTCGGCGGCGAGCTCCCGCTCCCGGTCTGGAGCGAGGTCGACCCGTTCGCGGTCGCGGTCGCCGTCGTCGCGTTCGCGGGGCTCTGGCGCTTCCGGTGGAAGATCGTGCCCGTGATCCTCGCGAGCGCGCTCGCGGGGATCGTCAGGGCGAGCCTGTAGGACGGCGGCGATCTCGGCGCAGGAGGAGCGTGGCGCCGCCGACCGCGACCGCGGCGAACGTGAACCACTGGATCGCGTAGGGCAGGTGCGGTCCCTCCGACAGCGCCGGCGGCGGCGCCGCGGCGGGGAGGGGGCCGTCCTGTGGCGGCGATTGGGCGGCGAGCAGGAGCGGGAGCGGATACACGTCGTAGGAGAGGGTGGCCGCGATCCCCTCGACGTCGAGACGGCGGACGACGCCCGCCTCGTCCGGTCGAAGCGACCCGTCTCCCTCGTCGGGCACGAGGGACCCCCGGACGGTCACCCGCGACGTCGGCGGGGTGCCGGTGCGGACCGGGGCCCGCTGGATCGCGAAGGGGACCCAGCCACGATCGACGAGGATCGCGCCGCCGCCGCGGAGCAGGAGCGGCGTGACGACGTGATGCCCCGACGCGCCGTCGAGCGTGCGCCCGTAGAGCAGGACCTCGTGCGCGGTGTCGTATCTCCCGGCCGCGGTCGCGCGGCGGAACGGAGCCGCCGCGGCGTCGGGGTCGGCGTCCTCGATCGCGATCGGCTCCGCCGATCGGCGATCGAGGATCGCCGCGTTCCTCGCCCGGCGGTCGTCCAGGCGGCGGAGCTGCCAGAATCCGAGCAGCACGCACGTCACCGCCACGGTCGCGGCCACGACGATCACGCCCGCGCGACGGGTCGCGGATCCGGTTGCGCCGGGGGGCGGACCGGTGGCTACGGCCCCTTCGCCTCCTGGATCACGTTCCCGCCATCGACGACGAACGTCTGCCCGGTGACGTAGCTCGCACGGTCCGACGCGAGGAACGCGACGACCTCGCCGACCTCCTCGGGCGTGCCCGACCGGCCGACCGGCGTGTGCCGACCGTGGTCGGCCTCGTCCTCGGTCTGCGACTTCGTGGCCACGAACCCGGGCAGCACGCTGTTCACGGTGACGCCCCGGGCGGCGACCTCGATCGCCAGGCCCCGCATCAGGCCGTCCATCCCGGCCTTCGCGGCCGAGTACGCGCTCAGCCCCGGGTACGTGACGACCGGCCCGGTGACCGAGGAAACCATCACGACGCGCCCCCAGCCACGGTCGACCATCGCGGGCACCACCGCCCGGGTGACGTTGTACGCGGTGCCGAGGTTCATCGCGAGATCGCGATCCCACGCGTCGTCGTCGACCTCGATGAACGGTTGCACGTCGGTCGGCTCGGTCGAGACGGAAACCATGCCCGCGTTGTTCACGAGGATGTCGATCCGCCCGAACCGCTCCGCGATCGCGTCGACGGTCCGCCGGACCTGCGCCCGGTCGGTGAGGTCGGCGACGAAGGCGGCCGCCTCGACGCCGCCATCCGAGAGTGCCGTCGCGCGCTCGTGGATCCGGTCGGTCGTCGACGCGATCGCGAGCGCCGCGCCCTCCCGTCCCAGGATCCTCGCGGTCGCGAACCCGATCCCGGACGGGCTGCCGGCGCCGGTCACGAACGCGACCCGCCCGTCCGCTTCGCCCTGCACGACGCGAGCGTACCGGCTGCCCGGGCCGCGGAGCCGAGACCATCGACTACCCTTCCGCGCCGATGGATCCCGCCCGCCCCCTGCTCGACGTCCAGGAACTCGACACCGCGATCGATCGGCTGACGGCCCGGATCCGCGGGCTCGAGGCGGGGGAGGACGCGTCCGCGGCGCTCGCCGAGGCGAACGAAGCCGAGCGGCTCCTCGGTGAGTTGCGGCTGAGGCTCGACGAGCTCTCGCGCGACCAGACCCGGTTCGAGCACGAGATCGACTCGATGACCCAGAAGGAGGCCGCCGAGGAACGCCGTCTCTACGACGGTTCCGTCGCGAACGCTCGCGAGCTCGACTCGATCCGGCACGAGGTCGACAACCTGAAGAAGCGCAGGAGGGATCGCGAGGACGAGCTCCTCGGTCTGATGGAGGTCCGCGAGGAGGTCGAGACGCGCGAGCGACGAGCCGCCGAGCGATCGGCCGCGCTCCGCGAGCGTGTGGACGAGGTCGAGGGTGCGGCCGCCGACGAGCTCTCGCGCCTGACGGCGGAGGTGAAGGAGCGGACCGAGACGCGCTCGAGCCTCGCGGCCACGATCGACCCGGAGCTCCTCGAGCTCTACGAGGACCTCCGTCCGCAGAAGAAGGGCGTGGCCGCCGTGGCCCTCGTGGACGGCGTGTGCCAGGGGTGCCACGAACAGCTCTCATCCGTGTACCTCGACCGACTGAAGCGCACCGAGGGTCCGAAGAGGTGTGAGCACTGCCGGCGGATCCTGGTCACGTGATCGTCTCGTGCGACGGGGCGTCGCGCGGCAACCCGGGGCCGGCCGGGATCGGCGTCCAGATCACCGACGACGGCGGCGCCGTTCTCGCCGAGATCGCTCGCGGGATCGGTGAGACCACGAACAACGTCGCGGAATACACGGCCGTGATCGAGGGGCTCGCGCGCGCGGACGAGCTCGGGGCCGAGCTCGTCACGCTCCGGTCGGACAGCCAGCTGCTGATCAACCAGCTCACGGGCCGGTATCGGGTCAAGACACCGCATCTCGAGCCGCTCCACCGACGGGCGCGGCGCCTGGCGGCGGGGTTCGAACGGGTGACGTTCGAGCACGTTCGGCGGGAGCTGAACCAGGAGGCCGACCGCCTGGCGAACGAGGGCGTCGACCGCTGGCTCGCCGGCGAGCGCTAAGCGGCCGGCGTGGGGGACGGTTCGGTCGCGCCCCCCGGTTGCGGCACGCCGAAGACGAACGCCGTCGCTTTCCCGTCCGGGCCGGCGATCGCGATCTCGAGGTCCAACGACTCGCCGGTCGTGGGTGCCGCGAAGCTGACGATCCCCTCGGCCGTTTCCCCCGGCTCGATCTCGAGGGGGAACGTGACGAACGGCGGTTCCTCGGTCGCCACGTCCTCGGCGGGCGTGAGCAGGGCCGTCAGGTCGCGCACGAGGCGCACCGGCCGGTCCGTCCGGTTCGTGATCTCGACGCCGAACTGCCAGCGCGCGAGCTGGATCAGGTTCCGGATCTCGACCGTGATGCCGTCGCGACGCTCGAGCGCCCCCTCGAAGACCTGGAAGAACTCGTCGAGCCGCAGTCCGTCGCGGACGAAGTTGATCACGCGGAACGAGCCGTCTTCCCCCTGGACCAGCACGACGAGGCCGTCCATCAGCCGCTGGAGGGGCTCGACGGACTCGCCCTGCTCGTCGGTCAGCTCGAACGTGATCGTGGCGCGGACCTCGACCCCGTAGGCGACGAGGTCGTCGAGCGACCCGTCCTCCGCGCGGACCGGCGCTGCCGTTCCCAGGGGACCGAGCTGGAGGCTGCCGTCGATCGATCCGGGGAACCCCGCGTTCTGGATCGTGACCCAGTGAGCCCACTCCCGCGCCAGCACGCCCTCGACCAGCGGCTCCAGCGCGCGTCCGCCGTCGCCGGGCGCTTCGGCGTACGCGCGCAGGAACGCATGCGCCACGGAGCGGGCCTGGCCGGCGATCCGGAGGTCGTCGAGCGCGATCACCTGGCGGCTGACCGGCTGCCGCGGTCCCTCGGGCTCGGGCATCCCCGAGCAAGCCGCGGCGGCCGCGGCCGCGAGCACTAGCGAGGTGGCGATCCTCCGCATCGAGCACTCATCGTACGCAGTACCCTTTCCCCGGAGGAGCAGGCCGGGCGGCCGCGGCCGCGCTTGCGCGGTCGAGGAAAGTCCGGACTCCACAGGGCAGGGTGCTGGGGTGACCCAGGCGGGGGCGACCTCGCGAAGGCGCAACAGAGAGAAGACCGCCCCCTCGGGGGTAAGGGTGAAACGGTGCGGTAAGAGCGCACCAGCGGCACGGGCGACCGTGCCGGCTCGGCAAGCCCCACCCGGAGCAAGGCCAAGCAGGCAGCGTTCGAGGGCGGCCCGCCCGAGCTGCCGGGTAGGCCGCACGGCGCGGTCACCGCGACGCGGCGCCGCGGCGGGAGACCGTCGCGCGCCGAGAGAGATGGTCGCCGAGGGACCCTCCGGTCCCGGTACAGGATCCGGCTTACAGGCCTGCTCCTCCGTCCTTCATCGGGATGTTCGCTTCTTCGTCGCTGACTTCGTGAGCCCCACACCTCATGGGCCCTCGTCGTGTAGCGTCCGGCCCGGCATGGACGTAGAGAAGCTTCGGTCGATCCCGCTGTTCGCCGGCCTCCACGATCATGCCCTCGCGAGGATCGGGGAGCTCTCGAACGAGTTCGAAGCACCCGCCGGTTGGGTCCTGATCGAGGTGGGGCAACCCGGCTCCGGGATGTTCGTCCTGGACGAGGGCACCGTCGAGGTCCAGACGCCGAACGGCCACTCCTGGGAGTACGGACCCGGTGAGTTCTTCGGCGAGTTGGCGCTCCTGACCGACCATCCGCGGAACGCACGCGTGCGCGCGAAGACGGCCGTGAAGTGCCTCGCGATCTCGCGGAGCGACTTCCAGAAGCTCCTCGAGGAGGAACCGGAGATCGCGGTCGCGATGCTCCCGAAGCTCGCGCAGCGGATCGACGCGCCCTCCTAGCCCCTGGACGCGAATCGAACATACGTTCTATCCTGGGCTGGTGGAGCAGCTCTTCGAGATCGCGCGGGAGACATTCGACACGCCCGAGTTCCGGGGCATCACGTTCATCGAGTCGGAGGCGAAGTCGATCATCAACCGAGTGCCCGGGAACTTTCTCCCGTTCAACTGGACGATCAATCCGTACAGAGGTTGCTCCCATGCGTGCCGCTACTGCCAAGCGGGTGACACACCGATCCTCATGGCGGACGGGCGAACCAAACCGCTCGCGAAGATCGAAGCGGGCGAGCGCATCTACGGGACGGAGGTCCGTGGCCGATATCGGCGATACGTCACGACCGCCGTCATCGCTCATTGGGAGTCCGTCAAGCGCGCGTACCGGGTCACGCTCGAGGACGGAACCGAGCTGATCGCGAGCGGAGACCACCGATACCTCTCGGAACGAGGATGGAAGCACGTCACGGGAACCGAGCATGGAGCAACGCGTCGCCCCTTCCTGACGACGAACAACGCACTGATCGGTTTCGGGGGGTTCGCGAAAGAGCCCGTCGAGGACGAGGACTATCGGCGCGGCTACCTCACCGGCATGATCCGCGGCGACGGTCACCTGGCCTCCTACCCGTATCGGCGGAGACAAGGCCGCGACGAGACCGTCCACAGGTTCCGGCTCGCCCTCGACGGACTCGGCAGGACTGCGGCGTACCTTGCACTCGCAGGCGTGCGGACGACTCCGTTCACGTTCCACACGGCGACGGTTCGGAGCAAGGAGGTCCATGCCATCCGGACGCAGCGGCGCGCGGACGTCGAGGGGATCCGCAGCATCGTGGCATGGCCCACGCAGCCGACCACCTCGTGGCACAAGGGGTTCCTCGCTGGAGTCTTCGATGCCGAAGGATCCTGCGCCCGGAACGTGATCCGGATCTCGAACACGGATCCGGAGATCCTGCGGCGGACGAAGGCAGCCCTGGACGAGCTCGAGTTCGCCTCGGTGCTCGAACACACCAACCACGTGAACGGACTCAAGAACATCCGGCTCCTCGGCGGCCTCCGCGAGCGCCTCGCCTTCCTGCACACGGTCGATCCGGCGATCGAAAGGAAGCGATCGATCGAGGGTCTCGCGCTCAAGGGCAACACGCCTCTGGGTGTCGTCGCGATCGAGGACCTCGGGCTCGAGATGCCGATGTTCGACATCACGACCGGAACCGGCGACTTCATCGCGAACGGCGTCGTCAGCCACAATTGCTTCGCGCGGCCGACGCACACCTACCTCGACATGGACGCCGGACGCGACTTCGAGACGAAGCTCGTCGTGAAGGTCAACGCGCCGGACGTCTTGCGCCGCGAGCTCGCCGCCAAGCGGTGGAAGGGCGAGCACATCGCGATGGGGACGAACACCGACCCGTACCAACGGGCGGAGGGCCGGTACAAGCTGATGCGCGGGATCATCCGGGCGTTGATCGACTACCGGAACCCGTTCTCGATCCTGACGAAGGGAACGTTGATCCTCCGGGACCTCGATCTGCTGACCGAGGCGGCCGAGGTGGCCTCCGTCGCTGCGGCGTTCTCGATCGGGACGCTGGACGAAGCCGTGTGGCGGGACACCGAGCCGGGGACGCCGAACCCGAGGGCGCGGATCGACGCGGTCCGCGAGCTCACCGAGGCCGGGATCCCCACCGGCGTGCTGATGGCGCCGGTCCTGCCCGGCCTTTCCGATCGGCCCGAGCAGCTCCGCGAGGTCGTCGAGGCCGCGATCGACGCCGGCGCGACGCACGTGTCCCCGATCCTGCTGCACCTCCGCCCCGGCGTGCGGGAGGAGTTCCTCCCGTGGTTGGAAGCGGCGCATCCCGACCTCGTGCCGCGCTACCTGCAGATGTACCGGCACCCCTACGGTCCCAAGGGGGCCAGGGACGCGCTCGGCCGGACGGTGTCATCCTTCGTGCGGGCGTCGGGCGGCCCTCGCCGCGTCGAGCCGTCGAGGCCTACCTTCCGTGGGCGCCGCCACGCGGACCGGCTCGAGGACCGCGCCGAACAGCTCCGGTTGCTCTGAGGTTCAGGCGATCGCGGTCACGCCGGCCTCGACCGCGCGCGTGAGCTGCTTGCCGGCGTGGTAGCTGGACCGGACGAGCGGGCCGGCCTCGACGTACGCGATGCCCATCGCCTCGCCGACGCGCTTCCACTCCGCGAACTCGTCGGGATGGACCCAGCGGTCGACCGGCAGGTGGTACGTGGTCGGCTGGAGGTACTGCCCGATCGTGAGGATCCCGATCCCGGTGTCCCGGAGGTCCCCGATGGCCGTGGGCAGCTCGTCCGGCCGTTCGCCCATCCCGAGGATCAGGTTCGACTTCGTGATCTGCCCCCGGCGGTGCCGCTCCGCGAAGCGCAAGACCTCGAGCGACCGGTCGTAGCCGAACGCCGGCCGGATCCGACCGTGCAACCGCCGCACCGTTTCGAGGTTGTGGGCGAACACGTCCGGCTCGGCGTCCAGGACCGTCGCGATGTCGCGCTCGCCGCCCTTGAAGTCCGAGGGCAGCACCTCGACGCGGATCCCGGGCACGGCATCCCGCACGGCGTGGATCGCGGAGGCCCAGATGCGCGCCCCGCCGTCATCCAGGTCGTCGCGAGCGACGCCGGTCAGCACGACGTAGCGCAGTCCCATCTCGCGGACGGCGTCGGCGATCCGCACCGGCTCGTCCTCGTCCACCGGATCGGGCTTCGCGGTCATCACGTCGCAGAAGCCGCATCGTCGCGTGCACTTCGAGCCCAGGATCAGGAACGTCGCCTCCCGCTCCTCCCAGCACTCGCGGATGTTGGGGCACATCGCCTCCTCGCACACGGTGTGGAGGGAGCGACCGCGCATGATCCCCTTGAGCTCCTCGTAGTTCGGGCCGCTCACGAGGCGCACCTTCAGCCACGGCGGCTTGCGGGCGGGGAGCGCGTCCTCGCCGGGCCCGTTCGTGACGCCCACGATCGGGAGATGGAGGCGTCGCTTCTGCGGATTGTGATCCGAGGTGCGTGTGGAGGACGCCATCGGCTTCGAGTCTAGCCAGGCTCCCGGGGACGGCCCCGGTCAGGTCCTGGCGAGCTCGCGCATCCGCGCGTAGATCTGATCCGGCTCGGGTTCCATGAAGAAGTGCTCGAGCGGCCCCGCGAATGGCATCGCCGGGATATCCGGCCCGCCGATCCGGACGATCGGCGCGTCGAGGTCGAACAGCGCCTGCTCGGCGATCGTGGACGCGATCTCCGCGCCCGCGCCGTACGTCCGGTTGTCCTCGTAGACGACCATCGCCTTCGAGGTCTTCCGGACCGACGCGACGATCGTCTCGACGTCCAGCGGCGCGAGGGTGCGAACGTCCACGACCTCGACGGAGGTCCCCTCGTCCTCGGATAGGCGCGCGGCGGCGTCCAGGCACGTGTGCAACGAATAGCCGTAGCTCACGCAGGTGAGGTCGTCGCCTTCGCGCTTCACGTCCGCGGAGCCGATCGGGGTGAGGTAGGCGCCGTCCGGGACGTCGCCCTTGATCGCCCGATACGTCTTCTTGTGCTCGAGGAACAGGACCGGGTCCGGGTCCTTGATCGCGCTCCGCAGCAGCCCCGCCGCGTCGGCCGGGGTGGAGGGCATCACGACCTTCAGGCCGGGGATGTGCGCGTAGAACGCCTCGATCGACTGCGAGTGGTAGAGCGCGCCGTGGATCCCACCGCCGCAGGGCGTCCGGATCACCATCGGCACCCCGAAGTCCCCGTTCGAGCGGTACCGGAGCCGGGCGGCCTCGGAGACGACCTGGTCGAACGCCGGGTGGATGAAGTCGGCGAACTGGATCTCGGCGATCGGGAGGAGCCCGTGCAGGGCCATCCCGATCGCCACGCCGACGATCCCGGACTCGGCGAGCGGCGTGTCGATCACCCGCCGCTCGCCGAACTCCTCCATCCAGCCTGCCGAGATCCGGAAGACGCCCCCGCGCGCGCCGACGTCCTCGCCGAGCAACACGATCCGCTCGTCGTTGTCCATCTCGTCGTGCAGCGCATCGCGGATCGCGGTGACGACGTTCTTCTCCGTCACGACCCCTCCTCCTGGAACACGTGTCGCAGAGCGCTGTCGGGGTCGGGATCCGGCGCGTCCCACGCGGCCTGGATCGCGTCGTCGATCTCGCGCTTCTTCGAGGCCTGGAGCTCCTCGTGGATGGCGTCGTCGAGGACGTCGTGCTCGCGGAGGTAGTCGCCGAACCGGACGAGCGGGTCCTTCCCCTTCGCCTCCTCGACCTCCTCCCGCGTGCGGTAGCTCTTGTCGTCGTCGTCGGAGGTGTGTGGCAGGAAGCGATACGTCTTGCACTCGATCAAGGTGGGTCCGTCGCCGGCCCGCGCCCGCTCGTGCGCTTCCTTCATCGCGCCGTAGCACGCCAGGACGTCGTTGCCGTCGACGACGACGCCGGGGAACCCGTAGCCCTCGGCCCGGGATGCGACGTCCTGTACGGCCATCTGCTTCGACTGCGGGACGCTGATCGCGTACTGGTTGTTCTCGCAGACGAAGATCACGGGCAGGCGGTGGATCCCGCTGAAGTTCAGGCCCTCGTGCCAGTCACCCTCACTGGTCGCGCCGTCCCCGAACCAGCATCCGACGACGGCGTCCTCCTCCCGGTACTTCACGGCGTAGGCGATCCCGGCGGCGTGAGGGACCTGCGTGGCGATCGGGGAGGATCCGCTGATGATGCTCAGCCGGCGCGAGCCCCAGTGGGCGGGCATCTGCCGGCCTCCGGAGGACGGATCGTCCGCCTTCGCGAACACGCCCAGGAAGACCTCGTAGGGGGTCATCCCGGCCGTGAGGACGACGCCGAGGTCCCGGTAGTAGGGGAGCCAGATGTCGCTGCCGCGGCGCATCGCCCATGCGGTGCCGATCTGGCACCCCTCGTGGCCGGCGGCCGGCACGACGAACGGGGCGCGGCCCATCCGGTTCTGGCGGAGCGCGGCCTCGTCGAGGAGCCGCGAGGTGAGGAGCAGCTCGTACATCGCGAGGAGATCGTCGGCGGAAAGGCCGAGCGCGCCGTGTGGGGTCTCCGCTACGCGCGTGGACACGCAGTCTCTCCTCGCACCGTTCGAGCAGGATAACAGTGGTCTGCGGCGGAGCCCGCTGGCCCGCGATACCCCCTGGGGGTATCATCCAGTCTCGGATCCGAGCATCCGAGGCAGGGGGATCCCGTGTACGGCTACGCGAGGAACAGGGACGACCTGGTGACACGGCTCCGCCGGATCGAGGGGCAGGTCCGGGGGCTGCAGCGCATGGTGGACGAGGACGCGTACTGCATCGACATCCTGACGCAGGTGAACTCGGTGACCGCCGCCCTGAAGGCGGTGGGGATGGGACTCCTCGACGCCCACGTTCGGCACTGCGTGACCGAGAGCATCGAACGGGGCGACGGCGAGGAGAAGATCGAGGAGCTGATGAGCGCCGTCGCCCGGTTCTCCGGGCGGTAGCGCGCGAGGAAGCTTCCGGGACCCGCGCGCGTTGTCGTTGGGGACCGGCTCACCGACACTGGGTGAAGCGGACATCGGGTGGAACCCCTCGACACGAAGGATCGTACGGGAGGAGCGGCGAGCAGGATGGCGGCATCGACGAACACGGTGGACGTCACCGACCAGACGTTCCAAGAGGTCGTGGTCGAGGGCTCGAAGGAGCGCCCGGTCGTGGTCGACATGTGGGCGGAGTGGTGCGGTCCGTGCCGGACGCTCGGCCCGATCCTGGAGAAGATCGCCGACGAGCGCGACGGAGCGTTCCTCCTCGCGAAGCTCGACACCGACGCCAACCAGATGACGGCCTCGTCGTTCGGCGTCCAGAGCATCCCGACGGTGATCGCGTTCAAGGACGGGAAGCCGGTGGACGGGTTCATCGGCGCCTACCCGGAGCCGGAGGTCAACCGGTTCATCGACGCGATCGTCCCCACGGAGGCCGAGAGGCAGGCCGAGGAGGCGCGCACGGTGGAGGAGTCCGGCGACCTCGCCTCCGCCGAGGAGCGGTACCGGCGGGTGCTGGCGGAAGACCCGGACAACCGCGAGGCGGCGGTCGGTCTGGCACGGATCCTCGTCGATCGCGGCGACCTCGACGAGGCCGAGGAGCTGATCGCGAAGCATCGCCCGGACCCGGAGGCGGAGCGGGTCTCGTCGTCGATCGCGGTGCGACGCTGGGCCGACGAGCCCGCGGACGGCACGATCGGCCAGGCGAAGCGGCTCGTGGCCGGCGGCGACGTGATCGGCGGCCTGGCCGGCTTGCTGCAGGCGGTCCGGGAGGGCAGCGAAGAGGCGCGGGAAGCGATGATCACGGTGTTCACGGCGGTCGGCGACGAGGACCCGCTCGTGCAGGAGTACCGTCGACAGCTGTCGGCTGCACTGTTCTGACGGATCACCCCAGTCGGAAGAGCAGCTCGTCCACCCCGTCGATCGACGACGCGCCCACCCGCTCGAAGCCGCACTTCTCGAGGACCCGGATCGACCCGAGATTGTGGGCGGCGACGTGGGCGTACAGCGGGCGGGCGGGAAGCTCCTCGAGGAACGCGGCGAGGGCGGCGGTCGCGAACCCCCGACCCCAGTGCTCCCGTCCGATCCAGTAGCCGACATCGCGCTCCGCGTCGTGCGCCCAGCTTACGACGTTGCCGATCACGGACCCGGACGACTCGATCGTGCGGACGACGCCGGATCCGTTCCGCAGGATCGCGTGCCAGTGACGGTCGAAGTCCTCGCGCGTGCGAGCGGCGAAGTTCGCCATCCGGTTGGCCTCCGGGTCGCGCTGGTGCTCGAAGAACGTCGGCAGATCGGTCTCGTCGACCTCGCGGAGACGGACGTCGGGCGTCATACCTCGATGCTCCGGGTGTGACGGGACGATGACGTTCCCGTGTCGTCCGGCGCCCGGTGATGGTCCCCGGGCCATGCCGACGTCATGATGCCTCCATGCCGGAACGGTGGGCTTCGCTCGCGGTGATGTTGATCGGTCTCGGCGGCGTCGTCGCCGGCGTGGCCGCGATCTCGTTCCCGCCGGGCAAGCGCCTCGGCGCCCTCTCCGCCCTGATCGTCGGGGCCGGCGTCGGTCTCGCCACGCTGGGGATCGGCGCCCTCACGGATGAGCGTGGGGAGCCGAGCGAGTTCGTGTTCTTCGTCGGTTCGCTCCTGGGCTTCCTCACGGTGTGCGGGTTCGTCTGGTTCGTCCGTCGTCGAGGGACGGAGCCTACCTAGACCGCGAGAGGCTCCGCCTCGAACGCCGACGCGTCGGTCGGCACGAACCGCAGATCGAACACGTCCCCGAGGTGTCGTGTCAGCGGTCCGATCACCTCGTCGTCGTCGATCGGGCGTCCCGCGATCCTCGCGAGCGACGTGACCCCGTGGTCGGGGAGCCCGCAGGCGACGATCCCGTCCCACCACGATAGGTCGGGGTCGAGGTTCAGGGCGAACCCGTGGAGCGTGACGCGAGCGCGCATCAGCCGCACGCCGATCGCGCACACCTTGTCGTCGCCGTCCCAGACGCCCGTCTGCACGTCGTCGCGTCGATGCAGTGCGACCCCGAGGCCCGCCGCGGTGCGGATCACGGCCTCCTCCATCCGGCGCAGGTGCGATGCGGCGTCCGGTCGGGGACCGAGGTCGAGGACCGGATAGCCGACGAGCTGGCCGGGACCGTGGAACGTGAACGCCCCTCCGCGGTCGATGCGATGGACCTCGGCGCCGCGCGCGGCCACCTCGTCCGGCGACCACCGGAGCTCGTCGGGCCGCGCGCGGCGCCCCGCGGTGAAGACGGGCGGGTGTTCGAGGAGGATCACGGTGTCGGGGATCTCGCCGGCGAGCCGGCGTTCCGCCAGCCGGTGCATCGCGTCGTTCGCGATCCCGTACGGGACCGGCCGGGTCGGCCGGAGCAGGTGCGCCTCGCGTCTCATCCGGCGATCAGACGGCGACGTCCTCTGCGAAGTCCCAGCTCTCGAGGTTCTGCTTCACCCGCGCGAGGAACCGCGTCGCGATCTCTCCGTCGATCGTGCGGTGGTCCCAGGACATCGAGATGTTGACCATCGACCGGATCGCGATCGTGTCGTCGATCACGACCGCCCGCTTCTGGATCGCGTCGAGCGACAGGATCCCCGCGTTGGGCTGGTTGATGATCGGGACGCTCGCGATCGAGCCGTACGGCCCGGGATTCGTGATCGTGAACGTCGCCCCGTGGACCTCGTCCGGCTTGAGCTGGTGCGCGCGAGCCCGGTCGGCGAGGTCCGTGATCGCCCGCGCGAGCCCCACGGTGTTCATCGCGTCCGCGCCCTTGATCACGGGGACGATCAGCCCGGCGTCGTAGGAGACCGCGATGCCCATGTTCACGAAGCGGTGCAGCACGATTTCGTCGCCGCGGAGCTCGGCGTTGACCTCGGGGTGGGTGAGCAGCGCGTCGCACGTCGCACGGATCACGAACGGCAAGTAGGTGAGGTTGACGCCGTACTTCGCCTTGAACGCCTCCTTCGCCCGCTCGCGGAGCTTCACGAGGTGGTCGACGTTCACCTCGACCATCGTCCAGGCGCGCGCCGAGGTCTGCAGGGAGGCCAGCATGTGCTGTCCGATCGCCTTGCGGATGTGGGAGATCGGGACGACCTCCTCGCCCTGGCCGACGGCGCCCGGCTGGGCGACGGCGGCGGGCGCGGGTGCCGCCGTGGGCGCGGCCGCGGGTGGGGGCGCGGCCGGCGCCGCGCGAGCCGCGGGCGCCGGAGCGGGCGCGGCGGGTGGAGCTGCCGTGGGAACCTCGGCCGTCGCCGGCGCGGCGGCCGCCGCCGCGCCGCCGCTCTCGATCGCGGCGAGGACGTCCTTCTTCGTGATGCGGCCTCCGGTGCCGGTGCCCTCGAACTGGGAGAGATCGAGGCCGTGCTCGTCCGCCAGCCGGCGCACGAGCGGCGAGAGGATCCGCGAGCGGGGACCGCGATCGGGGAGCGCGCCGTCGGATCCGGCCGGCCCGGGCCCGCTCGGCGCCTGCGCGGCCGCGGACGCCGCCGCGCCCTGGGGGGTCGCCGGCTCGGCCGCAGGCATCTCCGCGGCCGAGCCCTCGGCGACGGCCTGCTGGCTCTCCGCCGAAGCGGCCGGCTGGGGAGCGGCCTCCACCGCCGCCGGCTTCTCCTGCGGAGTCGCCTCGGCAGCCGCGGGTTCCCGAGGAGCTCCGGCGGCGGCTCCGGCGTCTCCGGTTCCTCCCGCCGCCTGGCCGTTCTCCGAGACCTCGGCCAGGTCCGTCCCGACGGGCACGGTCTGCCCCTCTTCGACGAGGATCTTGGACACGGTGCCGCTGACCGGCGAGGGGACCTCCGTGTCCACCTTGTCGGTCGAGATCTCGAAGAGCGGCTCGTCGCGCTCGATCTCCTCGCCCTCACGCTTGAGCCACTTCAGGATCGTTCCCTCGACGATCGTCTCGCCGAGCTGGGGCATCTGGATGGTGGTCATCGAGGTCTCCTCACCAGGCCGAGAGCTTCTGCACCTCCGCGACGATGTCGTCGACCCCGGGGAGGAACGCGTCCTCGAGCGTCGGGGAGAACGGCACGGGCACATTGGGGGGCGACAACCGGACGACCGGCGCGTCGAGGTGCTCGAACGCCTTCTCGGCGATCGTCGACGCCACCTCGGCGCCGATCCCGACGAACCGGTAGGACTCCGACAGGACGAGGGCGCGCGACGTCTTCTCGACCGACCGGAGGACCGTCTCCTCATCGAGCGGGTGCACCGTGCGGAGGTCCACCACCTCCGCGGAGACGCCATCCGCCGAGAGGGTTTCGGCCGCCTCGAGGGCCCGGTGCACCATCGCGCCGTACGTGACGATCGAGACGTCGTCGCCTTCCCGCTTCACGTCGGCGGCGCCGATCGGGACCAGGAAGTCCGGATCCTCGGACACCTGCTCCCGGATCCTCCGGTAGATCCACTTGTGCTCGAGGAACATGCACGGGTTGTCGTCTCGGATCGCCGACTTGATCAGCCCCTTCGCGTCCGAAGGGAACGCCGGGCAGATGACCTTGATCCCGCCTGAGTACGAGAACCAGGGTTCCGGGTTGATCGAGTGGAACGACGACGCCCGCACCATCCCGCCCGACGGCCCCCGCAGGACCACCGGGAGGGGGACGCCGCTGCGGTAGTGGACCCTGGCCAGGGCCGTCGAGATCTCGTCGAAGCCGCTCGTCATGAAGTCGGAGTACTGGAACTCCGCCACCGGCCGGAAGCCCTCCATCGCGGCGCCGATCGACATCCCGACGATCGTCTCCTCGGCGATCGGCGTGTCGATCACCCGCTCGCGGCCGAAGCGATCCTGGAACCCCTCGGTCACCTTGAACGCGCCGCCGTACACGCCGATGTCCTCGCCGAGCATGAAGACGCGCTCGTCGCGTTCCATCTCCTCCCAGAGGCCCTCGGCGATCGCGATCAGGTAGGTCGCCTGGCCGTCCTCGGTCCGCTTGCCCCGGGGCTCGGCACCGTGGCCGGCGGCGCCCGCTTCGACGGTGGCCTTCTGCGCCGTCACGACGCCTCCGTGCCGCCGCCGCGGCCGGGCTCGCCGGTCCAGTACCCGTCCTCGACCCACAGACCCTTGACGTGGTCCTCCGGCTCGGGGAACGGGGACGCCTGCGCGAAGTCGTAGCCCTCCTGGAACTCCCGCTCGATCCGTTCCTGGAGGTCCTTCACGTCCTGCTCGCTCACGACCTGCTCCGCGAGCATCCGCTGCTCGAAGTTCTTCACTGGATCCTTGTTCTCCATGTGATCCTCGAGGAGCTCCTTCGGTACGTACTTCGCCGGATCGTGCCCGGCGTGGCCCTTCCATCGGAGGGAGACGGACTCGAGCAGCGTCGGGCCGCCACCCGAGCGCGCGCGGTCGACGGCCTCGCGCGCCGCCGCCTCGACCTCGAGCACGTCGGCGCCGTCCACGCGCACCCCCGGCATCCCGTAGGCGGCGGCGCGCTCGGCGATCGTGGGAACCGGGAACTCGAGCTCGTTCGGCGTCGAGTACGCGTAGCGATTGTTGTTGACGACCCAGACGACCGGCAGGGAGGAGATCGCGGACCAGTTCAGCGCCTCGTGCCAGCGCCCGTTCGACGTGGCGCCGTCGCCGCAGATCGCCATCGCGACGTGTGGATCGCCGCGCCGCTGGTACGCCCACGCCGCGCCGACCGCCACCGGATACGCGATCGGCAGGTGCGACATCACGGTCCAGGTGCGGTTCCCGGCCCAGTCGCCGATGTGGCTGTTCCCGTCGCGGCCGCGCGTATAGCCGTCGATCCTGCCCCAGTACTGCGCCATCACCCGCTTCAGATCGAGGCCCTTCGCGATCTGGGCGGAGAGGTCGCGGTGGGTCGGGAACAGCGAGTCCTCGGGGCGCAGCGGCAGCACGACGCCGATGTGGGTCCCCTCTTGGCCGCGTCCGGAGTAGATCGCGCCGGGGAGCTTCCCCTGGCGGTAGAGGGTCTCCATCCGCTCGTCGAAGTACCGACACAGCTTCAGCAGGTAGAGGGCGCGCTTCAGCTCGTCGTCGGGGAGCCGTCGGTCGGCTGCGGTCTGCTGGTCCCGGCGGGTCTTCGTCGTGGCCACGCGGCTCCTCAGTGGGTGTGCAGCGGCTTGCCCGCGAGCGCCAGATGAGCCTCGCCGATCGCCTCGGACAACGACGGGTGGGGGTGGAACATCGTGGCCACCTCGGACGCGGCCGCCTCCCAGCTCGTGATCAGCATCGGCTCGGCGACGAGGTCCGTCACGTGCGGACCGATCATGTGGACGCCGAGGACGGGACCGCCGCCCTGTTCCGCGACCACCTTCACGAAGCCCCCCTCGCCGAGCATGTTCGCCTTCCCGATCCCGCGGAAGTCCACCTGGGCGGTCGCGACCCGGTGGCCCGCGTCCTTGGCCTGGGCGGCGGTCAGGCCGACGCTCGCGACCTCGGGCGAGCAGTACGTGACGCGAGGGATGTTCACGTAGTCGATCTCGGGGACGGACCCGCCGGCGATGCGCTCGGCGACGGCGTAGCCCTCCGTGAACGCCACGTGCGCCAGCTGGAGCGGCGTGGCCGCCACGTCGCCGACCGCCCAGACGTGGTCGACGTTCGTCCGGAGCTCGCCGTCCACGTTCACGAAGCCCTTCTCGTGGAGCGAGACGCCGGCCTCCTCGAGGCCGAGGCCTTCGGTGACCGGTCCGCGGCCCACGGCCACGAGGCAGATGTCCGCCGTGACCTTCTCCGCCTCGCCTCCGGCCTCGTAGACGACGTCGACGGCCTCCCCCGTGTCGGAGACCTCCTTCACCGAGGCGCCGGACGCCGTCCGGATGTTCCGGCGGCGGAAGGCCCGCGCGACCGCGGTCGAGACCTCCTCGTCCTCCAGCGGCGCGAGGTTCGGCAGCGCCTCCAGCAGGGTGACCTCGGCGCCGAGCGAGCGGTACAGCGAGGCGAACTCGAGTCCCACCGCGCCGGCTCCGATCACGACGGCCGATCCCGGGATCCGGTCGTAGCGCAGGGCCTCGTCGCTCGTGATGATCCGGTCGGTCACGTCGAGCCCGGGGAGGAGCCGCGGCTGCGATCCGGTGGCGATCACGACGTCGGTCGTGTCGACCCGCGTCCCGTCGACCTCGATCGCCGGCCCGGGCAGGAGCTTCGCGGTGCCGTGGAGGACGGTGATCCCGCGGGCCTTCACGAGCCCCTCGACGCCCTTCACGAGCTTGTCCACGATCCTGTCCTCGAACGCCCGGACGGCCGACCAGTCGGGGTCGCCGGATGCTTTGATGCCCCACTCCTGGGACCGTTCGATCGTGTCCAGGACGGCCGCGGACTGCAGCAGTGCCTTCGTGGGGATGCAACCGCGGAGCAGGCAGGTGCCGCCCAATCGATCGTGGCGCTCGACGAGAGCCACGCGCTTGTCCAGTTGGGCTGCCCGGAGCGCCGTGGAGTAGCCGCCGGTGCCGGCACCGACCACGACGACGTCGTACGCGTCCGTCATCGAACGTCGAGTCTACTCATCATCTCCCGGACGGCATGGGCGACCGAGCTTCCGACGGCGGTGGAGGTCGCTAGCATCCTCCCGATGTCCGAACCGACGCCCGATCCGGCGGCTGCGATCGACGCGCCGGAGCTGAAGCGGACGCCGCTCGAGTCGGAGCACGTCCGCCTCGGCGCGAAGCTCGCCCCGTTCGCCGGCTGGCTGATGCCGCTCGAGTACGAGGGCGCGTTGGCGGAGCATCGCGACGTCAGGTCGCACGTCGGCCTGTTCGATCTCACGCACCTCGGCAAGGTCGAGGTGGTCGGTTCCGGCGCGCTCGGCATGCTGCAGCGGGTCGTGACGAACGACCTCTCCACGGCGGCCGTCGGGCAGGCGCTCTACAACCTCGTCCTGAACGAGGGCGGCGGCGTGATCGAGGACCTGATCGTCTACCGGCTCGGGGAGGAGCGCTACTTCGTGGTTCCGAACGCCGCCAACGCGCCTCGTGTCCTCCGGATGCTCGAGGAGGAGGAGGCCGACGAGCCGCTCCACCTGATCTTCCACCAGGACTGGTGCTTCCTCGCGGTCCAGGGCCCGGCCTCGCGGGACGTGATGGACGGCCTGTTCCCGGTCGCGGCGGAGCTGCGGTTCATGCGATGCACCGAGACCGAGTACCACCGCCGGCCGGTGATCGTGACGCGGTCGGGATACACGGGGGAGGTCGGGTACGAGCTCTTCACGTACCAGGACGTCGCGGAGCAGCTCTGGGCGGAGCTCCTGGGGGCGGTGCGCGCCGCCGGGGGTGGTCCCTGCGGGCTCGCCGCGCGGGACGTCCTCAGGCTCGAGATGGGCTATCCGCTCTACGGGCAGGACCTGTTCGAGGCGTCGACCGCCCTGGAGGCAGGCCTCGCGTGGGCCGTGGCGATGGACAAAGGTGCGTTCCGGGGGAAAGAGGCCCTGCTCCGCCAAAGGGAGGAGGGGCTCCCGAGCCTCCTGCGCGGTCTCCGGATGCACGAGCGCCGGCACATCCCGCGCGCCCACTATCCGGTCTTCGTGGGCGACCAGCTCGTCGGCGAGGTCACGAGCGGCACGTTCTCGCCCGAGCTCGGGACGGGGATCGGGCTCGCGTACCTCTGGCCGGGTGACGTCGTGGAGCTCGGGCGGGAGGTGGAGGTGGACATCCGCGGCCGGCGAGGGAAGGCGACGGTCGTGAGGCCGCCGTTCGTGGATCGGAGCCCTCGCTAGGGACGGGCTCAGAACGTCTGCGAGGGTCCTGCCACCGCGACGAAGTCGCTGATGCGGTCGCCGCCGAACCGGGTCCGGCGGATCAGCTGGTGGAGCAGATCGCGGGCGCCACGCTCCGCGGGCACCACGGCGACCACGACGTAGAGGCCGCTGCTCGGGATGCCGATCCTGTGCACCGGGCCGAACCCCGGGGCCGCCACGAAGTACGCGAAGCGCGTCCACGATCCACCGCTCCTGCAGACGCCGGCTCCCCTGGCCATGAAGTGCCCGGGCGAGTGCCGATCGGGATCGAAGGTGGGTCGGCGATCGAGGTACACACGGTGCGATTGTTCGCGGCAGTTGGACGAGGTCGTGAGGCGTGACAGGAGCGGACCGTTCGCGGCGAGGTAGTAGTAGTCGGACGGCACGCCCACCCGGGTCGCGTCGACCCACGTCGCGGACATCCCGACCGCCGAGCCGTCGACATCCGACCAGGACCCCACCCTCGGCGAGGCGACGAACCCACCGCGGATCCCCAACAGGGGATCGGCCAGGCTCGCGTGCCAGCCGTCCGGCACCGCCCCGGCCACCTCGCCGGCGCTCACCAAGGTGAACGGGGTGGGGGACGGTGAGATCAGGAGGTCTCCGCTCGAGGCGGGTTCCGAGGAGGGAGGGGCGCACGCGGACGCCGCCACGACGGCCACGAAGCCGATGAGGAGCCCCTGAACCCGCACCAATGGACCTCGAGGCCAGGATACGTCCCGCGGCTCCGTAGGTCCAACGGGGGAAGGCGTTTCAGGCGACCTGGGCGGGTCGCGCGTCCAGTCGCTCGCCTCGCGTGTGGGGGATGCAGAACGCGGCGCGGGTCCCACCCCCCGGCAAGGGGTCGATCCACATCACCCCGCCGTGCTCCAGCACGAGCTGTCGGGCGAGATGGAGGCCGGTGCCCACGCCGGACTTCTCCTTGTGCAGGACGCCTTCGCCGGTGGAGAACGGCTGCTCGAAGGCCCTGCTGGCGACCGTCCGGTCCAGGCCCTCGCCGCGATCCGTGACCATCACGGTCACGCCTTCGTCCAGGTCGCGCGCGACGAGCTCCACGGCGCGCCCGAACGGCGAGTACCGGCATGCGTTGTCCAGCAGCTCGCGGACCACGGACCCGATCCTCGGCCCGTCGGCGAAGCAGTGCAGCCCGTCGGGCACCTCGGCGGCGATCGGGATCCCCGGATAACGCATCCGGACCTCGTCGAGGGCGTGTCGCACGAGCGGCGCGAGATCGATCTCGACGAGGCTCAGCTCGAACGTGCCGCGTTCGAGCTCGGAGAGCGTGATCAGCTCGTCGACGATACCCATCAGCTTGTCGAGCGACCCGGTGAGCTGCTCCAGGAACTCGGCCCGCTCCTCGTCGGGGACGGCCGGGTTCTTCAGCACGTACGCGATCCCCTTGGCGACGGTGACCGGCGTGCGCAGCTCGTGGGAGATGTTCGCGAGGAAGTCCGCCTTGGCGGTGGAGCCCTTCGCGACGTCGTCGCGAAGGGTCTCCAGCTCGGCGTCGAGCTCGCGCGCGCGGTCCACCGCGCGCGCGAGCTCGCTCGACAGGAGCCCGGCCACCTGGCCGGACAACGTCACCGTGCCGCTCGTGGCCGCGCGGATCGCGCGCAGCGAGTCCTCGACCGGATCCTCTTTCAGGACGTATCCCGAGGCGCCCGCCGCGAGCACCTCGGTCACGCGAACGGGATCGCGGACGATCGTGTGCGCCACGAACCGGGAGGCGGGAGAGGACGCGAGGAACCGCTTCACGAGCTCCGCGCCTCCCAGGCCCTCCAGCACGAGCTCCGAGACGATGACGTCCGGGCGCGAGCGCACGGCCGCCTCCACCCCTCGGAAGGCATCCGTCGTGACCTCGACCTCGAGATCGTGCTCCCGCAGGAGGTGGTACTGGAAGCGCGCGATCTCGTCGGCCGTGTCGCAGAGGAGCACGCTCGTGGACATCTCCACTGGATATCGGCCTCGCCGGAGGGGGGTTGAGGCGGGCGGACGGTGGGGTCCGGCCGGATCAGTGGACGATGCCGGTGCGGATCGCGATGGCGACGGCCTGGGCGCGGTCGTTCGCGCCGAGCTTCTCGAAGATCCGCTCGAGGTGCGTCTTCACCGTGTGGGGGGAGATGCCCAGGTCGCTCGCGACCTGGCGGGTCGTGGCCCCGTCCGCGACCTTCTGCAGGATCTCCCGCTCGCGCTTCGACAGCGGCGTCGACCTCGTGCCCTCGGTCTCCACCAGGTGGACCTCCTCGATGAAGGTCTTGGTGAGCTGCGGATGGATCACGGCGTTGCCCTCCACGGCGTTGCGGGCGGCGTCCACCAACGCGTCGGGCGTGGCGTCCTTCAGGAGGTAGCCGGAGACGCCGGCCTGGATCGCCTCGGAGATCGCGCCACGGGACTCGTCGATCGTGATCAGGATCACCCGTGTGTCGGGGGAGGCCTCGCGGATCCTGCGCGTCGCCTCGATCCCGTCCATCCCGGGCATCCGGACGTCCATGAACACGACGTCGGGCGACAGGTCCCGCGCGGCGTCCACGGCCTCCTCGCCGCTCGCCGCCTCCCCGATCACCAGCACGGCATCGTCCGACATCGAGAGCGCTGTGCGCAGGCCCTCACGGGTGACGGGGTGGTCATCCACGATCAAGGCACGGATCGGGCTCATGGTGTGGCGTGGTCCCTCCTCGGGCGGTCCGGCTCGGGTCCTCCGGGTCGTAGGCGGTACTCTGGCTGCTAAGGATAGTTCGGATCCCGAGCGAGGTGCGCATGCCAGAGCCAGAAACGGCCATACCGCAAACGCAGGATGCCGGCCCGGGTTCCAACGTTTCCGACGCGGACGGCGCGCCGTCCGAGGAGCAGGTCCTGGAGGCGCTGAAGAGCGTCGTGGACCCGGAGCTGGGCATCAACATCGTCGATCTCGGTCTCGTCTACGAGGTCGCCGTGTCCCCGGGGGGAGACGTCGACATCCAGTACACGCTGACGACGATGGGCTGCCCGATCGGGCCGCTGATCGAGGACCAGATGCGAGCGTTCCTCGCCCCGGTCCCCGGGATCGGCGAGGTCCGACCGGAGATGGTGCTCCGGCCCGCCTGGAGCCCCGAGATGATGTCCGAGGAGGCCAAGGCCGCCCTCGGGATGTTCTGAGCTGTCCATCCGCTCGACCTTGACGCTCGTTCTCGGGTGCGGTAGTCGTTGCACCTGCGATCTCCGATCTGGGAGGTGGGAATCCCGATGGTCCGAACCCGAGCGTTCGGGGTGGTCGCGTCGATGATCCCCTCCCGTCTGTGCTGTCCCCTCCCTGCGGGAGGGGGCTGCTCCTCGCGGCTCGCGTAGCCCTCCTCCCGGATCCTCTCGTTCGATCGGCCGCGCACTCGTTCCCGGATTCCCCGGGGAGGAAGGAAGGAGTCACCGATGGCGGACTACGCGAAGCCCGACGTGCTGGTGAACACGGACTGGCTGGAGGAACACCTCGACGATCCGGGCGTCCGGGCGATCGAGGTCGACGAGGACACCGAGGCCTACGACAAGGGCCACATCCGTGGCGCGGTGGGGTGGAACTGGACGAAGGACCTCCACGCGGACGTCGGTCGAGACTACCTGGACCAGGCGGGGTTCTCGGAGCTCCTGTCGAAGGCCGGGGTCGGCCCCGACACGACCGTCGTGCTCTACGGTGGGAACAACAACTGGTTCGCGGCCTACGCGTACTGGCTCCTGAAGCTCCGCGGCTTCGACAACGTGAAGCTGCTGAACGGCGGCCGGAAGAAGTGGGAGCTCGAGAGTCGCGAGCTCACCCAGGAGGTGCCCTCGTACGACGCGACGGGATTCTCGGTCTCGGGGAGTGAGCGGCCGGAGATCCGGGCGCTCCGTGACGAGGTCCTCTCGAAGGTGGGATCGAGCACGTTCGTCGACGTGCGCGCCCCGGAGGAGTTCCGGGGCGAGAAGCTCGCCCCGGACCACCTGCCGCAGGAGCAGGCGCAGGTGCCGGGCCACATCGCCGGTGCCGCGAACATCCCGTGGGCGAAGGCGGCGGACGAGGACGGAACGTTCAAGTCCGCGGACGAGCTCCGGGAGCTCTACGAGGCGGAGGGCGTGACCGACGAGGGCGAGGTGATCGCCTACTGCCGGATCGGCGAGCGGTCGTCGCACACGTGGTTCGCGCTCCGGGAGCTGCTCGGGTTCGAGAACGTGAAGAACTACGACGGCTCGTGGACGGAGTACGGCTCGCTGGTCGGCGCTCCCGTCGAGAAGGGCTGAGCGAACCGGAAGGAGCTGGACCGCCCGAGGGCCGGCCTCGCTGAGGCGAGGCCGGCCCTCGTGCCCGAGCCCTCGATCCGTCCATAGACTCGGTCGATGGACGTCGCGGCTCGGAGGCCAGGCTCGTGAGGCTCCTCGAGCTCGGCGCCGTGATCATCGGGCTCGCGGTCCTCGCCCGCGTCGCCGCGCGGTTCGACCTCCCCACGGCTCCGCTGTACCTGCTCGCCGGCCTGGCGTTCGGTGAGGGCGGCATCGTCCCCCTGGTCACCACGCACGGGTTCGTCGAGATCGGGGCGGAGATCGGACTGATCCTCGTCCTGTTCGCCCTCGGGCTCGAGCACTCGTCCCGCGATCTCCTCGAGACGGCCCGCGGGTCGGTCGGTCCGGGCGTCGTCGACATCGCCCTGAACTTCACGCCCGGGTTCCTCGTCGGGCTCGCGCTCGGATGGGGTCCACTCGCCGCGGCCTTCCTCGGCGGGATCACGTACGTCTCGTCCTCCGGCGTCGCCGCGAAGCTGCTGGAGCACGCCGGACCTCACGCGCGAGGGGCCGGCAGGTACGTCGTGACGATCGCCGTGATCGAGGACCTCGCGATGGCGGTCTACCTGCCGGTCCTGGCGGCGCTCCTGATCGGGGACGACCTCGGCGTTTCGGTCCTCGCAGCCGTCCTCGCGATCGCGGCCGTCTCGCTGCTCCTCTTCGTGGGGATGCGGATGCAGGTCGGTCTGAGCCAGATGCTGTTCAGCCGATCGGACGAAGCCCTGCTTCTGTCGATCCTGGGCTTCGCGTTCCTGATCGCGGGCTTCGCGGAGGTGGCGAGGTTCTCGGCCGCGGTCGGCGCGCTCCTCGCGGGGATCATGCTGTCGGGCCCCGCGGCGCGAGGTGCCCAGCAGCTCGTGCGACCGCTCCGCGATCTCTTCGCGTCGATCTTCTTCGCGTTCATCGGGCTGTCCGTCGACCCCGCCACGATCCCCCCGGTGCTCGGGATCGCCATCTTCCTGGGAGTCCTCACCGTGGCCACGAAGTACGCGACGGGTTGGTGGTCGGCGGAGCGTCTCGGCGCGGAACCCCGTGCCAGGGGGGTCGTGGGGGCGGCGCTCGTGCCGAGGGGCGAGTTCTCGATTGCGATCGCCGGGCTCGCCGCGGCGGGAGCGGTGGAGGCCCAGATCGGTCCGCTAACGGTGGCCTACGTGATCTTCACGGTCGTGGTGGGCTCGATCATCACGAGGGTGCTCGCGAGGCGGGTGGATCGGTGGAGCCCCGCGGACGCCGCCGAACGCCACGGATGATCGAGTTCCCTCAGGGACTCCAGCCGGAAGGTGACCTCAGTCCCGCTCGGTGGGTTCAGACGGCACTCGAGGAGCGACCCTCGGAAGGCTCTCGCATCCGTCACCACGTGCCACCGATCTTCGAGGCCTACGCGAGGATCCTCCATCACCCACAGCGACCGACCGATGTTCGCGAGCCCACCGGGTCGTGGCGTGAACGAGCGATCGAGCTCGGGCTGCAACTCCACCCCGACACGTCCTGGGTGGATCTCAGCCGGGACGACGATCCTTGGTGGTTGGAACCGGGGTCCCTCTCCGAGCCCGAGGTCGAAGCTCTCGTGCGCGCGATCGAGGCTCGCGTTGCCGGCGGACACGCATGGTTCGCCGTGTGGATCGGGGTCCTCCCTCCACACAGAGGCGTATTGCTCAGGGCTCGGAATATGGGGCCGTTCGCGGAATGGTGGGCACGACGGATGGGCTGGGCACGCATGAGACGAGAGGAAAGGGCGCTCGATCGTCTGCCGACGTTCGAGATCCATGGGTCGGACGCCTATGTCCTCCTCCGGGGCACGCCCCAAGACGCGGTGCGAGTCTTCCATTCGCTCCACTTCCAGTCTCCGCACCTGTGGTGGTCCGACGACCGTGGCTGGTTCGTGCACACGGGGGACGAGTGGACCAGCTCCTACCTGGGAGGACCTCGCGCGTTGATCGAGGGGATCGTTGCAGACGGATCGATCGAGGCGTTCGAAGTCGGAGTCGACGACCGGATGATGTTCTGATCCGAATCCGACCTGCCAGATAGACTTCAGGGGGCAACCGCGGGTACCCTTGAGGTGACCGCCGACGTCGATCCGAGGGAGTGACATGGCCGTCAGCCAGGAAGAACATCTCAAGGAGCTTTCCAAGGGATACCGTTTCGACTGGAAGGACCCTTCCCACGCCGTCTTCGAGCCGAAGCGCGGGCTGTCTCCCGCTGTGGTGGAAGAGATCAGCGCCCTCAAGGACGAGCCGGACTGGATGCGCAAGTACCGGCTGAAGGCCCTGAAGCACTTCGAGGGTCGTCCGATGCCGTGGTGGGGCGCCGACCTGTCGGAGATCGACTTCGAGAACATCTTCTATTTCATCCGTTCGACCGAGAAGCAGGCGCAGACCTGGGAGGACCTCCCCGAGGACATCCGGGGCACCTGGGACAAGCTGGGGATCCCGGAGGCGGAGAAGAAGTACCTCGGCGGCGTCTCCGCCCAGTACGAGTCCGAGGTCGTCTACCACAAGATCAAGAAGGAGCTCGACGACATCGGCGTGCTCTTCACCGACATGGACTCCGCGCTCCGCGACCACCCGGATCTCGTGAAGGAGTACTTCGGGACGATCATCCCGGCCAACGACAACAAGTTCGCGGCCCTGAACACGGCCGTGTGGTCCGGTGGGTCGTTCATCTACGTGCCGCCGGGCGTGGCCGTCGACATCCCGCTGCAGGCCTACTTCCGGATCAACGCCGAGAACATGGGCCAGTTCGAGCGGACGCTGATCATCGCCGACGAGGGCTCGTACGTGCACTACGTCGAGGGCTGCTCGGCGCCGATCTACACGAGCGACTCGCTGCACTCCGCGGTGGTCGAGATCATCGCGAAGAAGGGCGCGCGCGTCCGCTACACGACGATCCAGAACTGGTCGACGAACGTCTACAACCTGGTCACGAAGCGAGCGGCCGCCCACGAGGACGCGGTGATGGAGTGGATCGACGGCAACATCGGCTCGAAGGTCACGATGAAGTACCCGTCGATCTACCTGCTCGGCAAGGGCGCCCGCGGCGAAGTGCTCTCCGTCGCGTTCGCCGGCAAGGGCATGCACACGGACGCCGGCGGGAAGGCCATCCACGCGGCGCCGTACACCACGAGCGTGATCAACTCGAAGTCGGTCTCGAAGGACGGGGGCCGCACCGGGTACCGCGGCCTCGTTCGAGTGGAGCCCGACGCCCACCATGCGAAGTCCACGGTGCGTTGCGACGCGCTGATCCTCGACGACGAGAGCCGCTCGGACACCTACCCGTACATCGAAGTCGAGGACGAGACGGCCGCGCTCGGCCACGAGGCGACGGTCTCGAAGGTCGGCGAGGACCAGCTCTTCTACCTGATGAGTCGCGGGCTCTCCGAGGCCGAGGCCACCGCGATGATCGTGAACGGGTTCATCGAGCCGATCACGCGAGAGCTGCCGATGGAGTACGCGGTCGAGCTGAACCGCCTGATCGAGCTCCAGATGGAGGGCTCGGTCGGCTAGGTCAGGCGTTCTCGGCGCGAGGCCGGACGCCGACTGCCAGGGCGACCTGGGTCAGGTCCGAACGCATCGCCTCGATGGAGGCCTGGAGGGCGTCGGCCCGTCGTTCCAGCCGTTCCTCGAGGCGATCGATCCGTCGTTCCTGGGCTTCGAACCTCCCCTTCCCGAGCCAGGCCAGGACCGCACCGACGGCCGCGACGACGAGAGCGTTGATGACCGTGCCTGCGAGGTCCATCGGTGTCTGCTCCTCCGGGGAGGATGTTCAGCGACTGCCTGTGAGGTCGAACCGTAGCAGCGTGGCACGACACGGTCGAAGGTCTCGTCGAGAGGCGAATCCCACCGCTCCGGTAGGATTCCTGTATGGCTGCAGTGACCACGACGACGTTCGACGAGCGTGCGCTCGACGCACTGCCGAACGGCTCAGCTTCGATCGCGGCGCAGCGCCGACGGGCCCTGGAGCTGTTCCGGTCGATGCCACTGCCCTCGCAGGAGACCGAGGAGTGGCGCTACACCGATCTCTCGGACTTCGACCTCGACTTCGCCGCCTTCACGCCCGGCGGGACGGCCACCTCGCTCGACGAGGTGCCGACCGATCTCCTGGGGGCCGCGGGTGACGTCCAGGAGCGGGCGGGGCTCCTGATCCAGCACAACTCCCAGACCACGATCGCGCACCTGGACCCCGCGATCCGAGGGGCGAACGAGTCCGAGACGGAGCAGCGTTCGAAGGTCCACTTCGAGAGCATCGACGCCGCGCTCCGCGACCACCCGGAGATCGTCGAGCCGTACCTCCATGCGCTCGTCCCGGCCGATCGAACGAAGTTCACTGCGCTCCACGCCACGTTCCGGACCGGGGGAACGTTCGTCCTCGTACCCGATGGCACGCGGGTGGACCTTCCGATCCAGGCGCTGACGTACCTCGACGCCGACGGCGCGGCTCTCTTCCCGCACACGCTCCTGATCGTCGGACGGGACGCCGAGGTGACGTTCATCGACCGGTACGTGTCACCGGATCTGGGCCGTGCCTTCAGCGACGCCGTCACGGAGATCTTCGTCGGCGACGGGGCGCATGTGCGCTACGTCTCGATCCAGGAGTGGGGGAGCGGCGTCACCCACCTCGGGATCCAGCGGGCCTCGGTTGGCCGTGACGCGACGTTCCGCAGTTTGAACATCGGGTTCGGCGCGGGCCTCGCTCGCGCCGAAACCGAGACGGTGCTCGCCGAGCCCGGCGGGTTCTCGGAGATGCTCGGCGTGTTCTTCGCCGACGAGGACCAGCACTTCGACCATCGGTCGATCCAGGACCACCTCGCGCCCAACTGCACGAGCGATCTGCTGTACAAGGGCGCGCTCCGCGACCGGAGCCGCGCCGTGTACAGCGGCTGGGTGCACGTCCGGCCCGACGCCCAGAAAACCAACGCGATGCAGACGTCGCGGAACATCGTCCTGTCCGAACACGCGAAGGCCGACGCGATCCCCAACCTCGAGATCGAGGCGAACGACGTCCGGTGCGGACACGCGGCGAGCGTCGGCCCCGTGGACGAGGACGCGATCTTCTACCTGACCAGCCGCGGGATCCCGCGCGACGAGGCCGAGCGACTGATCGTGTCGGGCTTCTTCCAGGAGGTCCTGGACCGGGTGAAGATCGACGAGGTCCGCGAGGGCGCCGAGCAGGCGATCCAAGACGAGCTCGCTCGGGGGAGGGACGCGGCGTGATGACGCGCGTCAGGATCTGCTCCACGGACGAGCTCCCGGCCGAGGGCGAGGCGAAGCGCTTCCCGGTCGACGGGCGGCTCGTCGCGCTCGTGAACCTCGGCGACGAGGGATTGCGCGCGATCGACGCGATCTGCAGCCACGCGCACTACTACCTGGACGAGGGCGAGGTCGATCCGGACTTCGAGACCGTCGAGTGTCCGAAGCACGGCTCGACGTTCGACCTGAACAGCGGCAAGCCGAGGAGCCTGCCGGCGACCACTCCGGTGGACGTGTTCGCCGTGACGACCGAGGACGACGACATCTACATCGAGGTGTGACGGACATGAGCGAGCAGAACGGCCGCGCGAGGCTGGAGATCCGAGATCTCCGTGCGGAGGTCGAAGGCAAGGAGATCCTGAAGGGGATCGATCTCACCGTGACGCAGGGGGAGACCCACGCCCTGATGGGCCCGAACGGTTCGGGGAAGTCCACCCTGTCGAACGTGATCATGGGGCGCCCCGGCTACGTCGTGTCAGGGGGCGACGTGATCTTCAAGGGCGAGAAGATCACCGGGCTCACCGCGGACCAACGGGCCAAGCGGGGCCTCTTCCTCGCCTTGCAGTACCCGACCGAGGTCCCCGGCGTGTCGGTCGTGAACTTCCTTCGCACGGCGTACCAGTCCGTGAAGGCCGAGCAGATCAGCGCGCTCGCGTTCCGGAAGCACATGAAGGAGCAGATGGACCGCCTCGGCATCGAGGACGCGATGGTCCAGCGGTACGTGAACCAGGGGTTCTCCGGAGGGGAGAAGAAGCGGAACGAGATCCTCCAGCTGGCGGTGCTGCAGCCCGAGATCGCGATCCTCGACGAGACGGACTCGGGGCTGGATATCGACTCGCTGAAGCTCGTGGCCGGCGGAGTGGCCGAGCTCGTGGGTCCCGATCTGGGGGTCCTGTTGATCACCCATTACCAGCGGATCCTCAACTACATCACCGCCGACCGGGTCCACGTGATGATGCAGGGTCGTATCGTGAGGTCCGGCGGACCCGAGCTCGCGAGCGAGCTCGAGGAGAAGGGCTACGAGGGCATCCGCCGGGAGCTCGGGCTGGAGGAGGCGTCGGAGAGCGGCGCCGAGGCGCACGCCTAAGGCGAGGGGGAACGCATGTCGATCACGGAGCGACGGCCGGCTGCGATCGACGTCGAGCGGATCCGGGCGGACTTCCCGATCCTCGAGCGGATGCCGCACGGCAAGCCGATCGTCTACCTCGACAGCGCGAACACGAGCCAGAAGCCGCGCCAGGTGATCGAGACCGTCGCGGACTACTACGCGCATCACAACGCGAACCTGTACCGGGCGGTGTACGAGCTCGCCGAGGAGTCCACGGCGATGTTCGAGTCCGCCCGGGAGAAGCTCGCCGGCTTCATCGGCGCACCGGACCCGTCGACGGTGGTCTTCACGCGCGGAACGACCGAGTCCCTGAACCTCGTGGCGAACGGGTGGGGGCGGAAGTTCCTGCGCGAGGGCGACGAGGTCCTGCTGACCGACATGGAGCACCACTCGAACATCGTCCCGTGGCAGCTCGTCGCGAACGCCACGGGGGCGGTCCTGCGGTACGTCCCGCTGACCGACGACGGGATGCTCGAGCTCTCCGACCTCGAGGGCCTGCTGACCGAACGGACGAAGGTGTTGGCGATCACCGGGCAGTCGAACGTGCTGGGGACGTTGCCGCCGGTGAAGGAGCTCGCCGCCGCGGCCCACGCCGTCGGGGCGATCGCCGTCGTCGACGGCGCGCAGCTCATCCCGCACAACGCGGTGGACGTGCAGGATCTGGGGATCGACGCGCTGACGATCTCCGGCCACAAGATGCTCGGCCCGACCGCGTCCGGCGGGCTCTACGGCACGCCCGACCTCCTGGACCGGATGGATCCGTTCCTCGGTGGGGGCGAGATGATCGTGGAGGTCTACCCCGACCACTCGACGTACAAGGCGCCGCCGCACAAGTTCGAGGCGGGCACGATGAACATCGCGCAGGAGGTCGGGCTCGGGGCCGCGATCGACTACCTCGAGGCGATCGGGATGGAGGCGATCCGCGAACACGAGAAGGAGCTCACCGGCTACGCGATCGAGCGGCTCGAGGAAGCGGGCGCCGTCGTCCACGGACCGAAGGACGTCGACGCGCGCGGAGGCGCCGTCTCGTTCTGGTTCCGGGACATCCACCCGCACGACGTCGCGCAGGTGCTCGATCAGGAAGGGGTGTGCGTCCGGGCCAGCCACCACTGCGCCCAGATCCTGATGCGTCACCTCGGAGTCCCGGCGACGACGCGCGCGTCCTTCTACGTGTACAACACGTCGGAGGACGTGGACGCCCTGGTCCGGGCGCTCGGCGGGGTTGCGAAGGTGTTCGGGTAGGCTCCGGAACGGACCGCGGCAGGAGGCGACGTGGCGCTCGACGACATCTACAAGGAGACGATCCTCGACCACTACAAGAACCCCCGGAACAAGCGCGAGCTCCCCGGGGCGGTGGTGACGTCGACGCGGAGCAATCCGCTCTGCGGCGACGAGGTGACCGTCTCCGCCAGCCTCGAGGACGGGAAGCTGCTCGAGATCACGTTCGAGGGGACCGGTTGCTCGATCAGCCAGTCCAGCGCGTCGATGATGACCGAGTCGGTCGGCGGGAAGACGGTGGACGACGCCCTGGCGCTCGCGGCCGACGTCCGCGGGATGCTCGCCGGCGAGGTGGATCCGGACGAGGACGCCTTCGGCGACCTCGTCGCGTTGAAGGGGGTCGTGAAGTACCCGATCCGGATCAAGTGCGCCGTGCTTGCGTGGGACGTCCTCCAGGAAGCGGTCGCGGGCGGCGGCGCCGCGAGCGGCGCCGCCGCCCACTAGCCTGGGCGTCCGTGCCCGGGTCCCGATCCCCCCGGACGCGCCGCGCGCGGCGCGTCCGGATCCTCGCCCTCCTCGGCCCGATCGCCGCCGCCGTCCTCGCGACGGCGTTGCCCGCCGGCGCCCAGACAGGCGAGGTGATCCACGACTACCGCGTTCGGATCGAGATCCTGTCCGACGGTGACCTCCGGATCACCGAGCGGATCGACTACGACTTCGGCGACCAACAACGACACGGCATCTTCCGCTCGATCCCCACCCGCGCGTACTTCGACGAGACCCGGGACCGGGTCACGCCGGTCGAGGTCGAGTCGGTCACGGCCACGAACGCACCGGACGACGTGGACGTCACAGAGGAAGGGTCCTCGACGATCATCCGGGTCGGGGATCCCGACGTGGAGATCACCGGCCGCCACACGTACACCCTCGTCTATCGCGTCGAAGGAGCGTTGAACGCCTTCGACGAGCACGACGAGCTGTACTGGAACGCGATCGGACCCGAGTGGCAGGCCCCGATCGAGTCGGCCCACATCGCGGTCGTCGCGCCTGGACCGATCACGGAGACGGCGTGCTACCAGGGGTACCAAGGGTCGACCGAGCCGTGCGCAGGTTCGACCGTCTCCGGTCCGGCAGCGCGGTTCGTCGCCGGTCGCGTGCTGCAGCCCTACGAGGGCGTGTCGATGGTGACCTCGTTCCGGAAGGGCGTCGTGCCGGCGCCGCAGCCGATCTACGTGGAGCGCTGGTCGGTGGAGCGAGCCTTCAGCGTGAACGCGTGGACGATCGGCGCCTCGGCTGCCGTCGCCGTGGCGCTGGGCGGCTTCCTCTTCGCGCTGTGGTCCCGGGAGGGCCGGGACCGGCGGTACGTGGGGTCGCCCGTCGACCAGGTGTTGGGGACACCGTCCGGGCGGGGGGAGCCGGTGCCGCTCGGAGAGGGGGACGCCGAGGCGCCCGTCGAGTTCGCGCCGCCCGAGGACGTTCGTCCCGGTCAGATCGGCACGCTGATCGACGAGCGGGCCAACGTGATCGACGTGACGGTGACGATCGTCGACCTCGCCGGCCGTGGATACGTCGTGATCCAAGAGATCCCGGACGAAGGGTGGTTCTCGAAGACGGACTGGAACCTGGTCCGGCTCGAGAAGGACGGAACCGACCTGATGAGCTACGAGCGGAGGCTCCTGGACGGCCTGTTCCGAGACGGGAACGAGGTCAAGGTCTCGGAGCTGAAGACGACGTTCGCCGATCGTCTGCACGGGGTGGAGGACGCCCTCTACGCGGACGCGATGCGACAGAAGTGGTTCCGCGTCCGGCCGGACCGGGCCCGGACGCGCTGGTCGGCCTGGGGTGTCCTCCTCGTGGTGGTCGGCGGCGCGATCACGTTCGCACTGGCTCGCTGGACCCACTGGGGGATCGTCGGGATCCCCGTGATCCTCGGTGGGATCGCGCTCGCCCTCCTCTCGCGACGGATGCCGGCCCGGACGGCCAAGGGGACGGCGATGCTCCGTCGGGTGCGGGGCTTCCGCCGCGTGATCGCGACCGCCGAGACCCACATGTCCCGATGGGCCGAGCAGGAGAACGTCTTCACGAGGTTCCTCCCGTACGCGATCGTGTTCGGGCTCACCGAGAAGTGGGCGAAGGCCTTCCAGGATCTCGGTCTCGAGCCGGAGACCTCGAGCTGGTACGTCGGGAGCCGGCCGTTCACGGCGGTCGCGTTCGCGGATTCGATCGGGCACTTCAGCGTCACCACGGGCGGAACCCTCGCGGCGACGCCGGCCTCCTCCGGGTCGAGCGGTTTCGGGGGCGGTGGGTTCTCCGGCGGCGGGGGCGGCGGCGGGGGCGGCGGCTCCTGGTGACGGAGGTCCGGGTGGTCTCCTCCGAGGACCCTCGGGATTTCCATCGACGCGACTGGAACGACCTCGTCCTGGCGGATCCCGCGGGGACGATCTTCCACACGCCCGAGTTCCTCAAGCTGTACTGGGAGGAGTTCGGGGAGGAGCCGGGGCACCTCCTCCTCTCGTTCGGGGAGAGCTCGGGCGGCGCGCAGGTGGCCGCCGCCGCGTTCGAGCGGATCGGCAACACCCTCCGGTTCCTCGGCGGCACGGAGATCACGGACTACCTCGGGCCCGTCGGGATCCCGGACGTCCGCGACGCGTTCGCGCAGGGCCTCTGGCGATCGCTGTCGGACCGGGACGACTGGCGGCGCGCCGACCTGCGCGGGCTGCCGAAGGACAGTCCCTGGCTGTCGGCGCTCCGCGAGGCGGCGACCGCATCCGGGGCGCACGTGGAGGAGACGGAGGACCAGAACGGTGTCGCCCCGATCCTCGATCTCCCCCCGACGTGGGACGGCTACCTGGCCGCGATCCCCGCGAAGCTCCGGCACGAGATCCGGCGGAAGGCGAAACGGCTCGAAGCGGAGGCCGGCCCGTACCGGATCGAGTCGGCGACGGCCGAGACGCTCCTCCCGCTCCTCGACCGGTTCGTCGAGCTGCACCGGATGAGCGAGGGGCCGAAGGGCGTCTTCATGGTGCCGGGGATGGAGATCTTCTTCCGCCGGCTGGGGGAGACCCTGTGCGAGCGAGGCGTCTTCCGGCTCACGTTCGTGCGCGTCGGCGGCGAGCTCGCGGCGGGCACGATCGGGTTCCGGTTCCGCGAGACGTATTCGTTGTACAACTCGGCGTTCGATCGCACGTGGCAGCGGTTGTCGCCCGGGATGGTGCTGGTCGCCGAGAACGTCCGGGAGGCGATCGAGGACGGGTGCGGACGGTTCGACTTCCTGAAGGGCGACTACGCGTACAAGTACCGGTTCGGCGCGAGGAAGCGGCACGTGCGGCGTCTCGTGGTCGACCGCGGTTAGGCGGGTCGGAGCCCGGCGGTCGCCAGCGTCGAACCGTCCGGAGCCGTGACCCGGAGCCCGGTCATCGACGAGATGCTCCGATCCGTCACCCACCACACGGCCGCGTCGCCGTCCCCGTCGAACTCGAGCGGCACGCCGGGATCCCACGTCGTCCCGTCCGAACGGGAGACGAGGAGCCGTCCCTCGCCGTCGAGCGTCGGGGTCCGGACGAAGACCACGACGAACGACTGGTCGTGGCTGGACTCGTACGCCACGACGCTTCCGGCCACGGGTCGATCGCTCGCGCCCTCCAGCGCCCCGACGCGGAACCCGGTGCCCCCGAGCGTGGCGAGCACAGTCCGGTAGCTGGTCGCGTCCTCCACCGCGTCCCCGGCGCGACCGAGCTGCCACCATCCGAACCAGCCGGCGAGGACCACGAGCGCGAGCGAGGCCGCGACGGCGATGCGCCAGCGTCGAGGGGCGTCCGCGCCCGTCGCTCGGTCCGGCCGGTCCGCCCACTCCGCGGCGAGGACATCCGAGATCCGATCCCGCAGCTCGGGCGGCGTCGGGCGCTCGAGCGCGGCCGCGAAGACCTCGAGCCCGTCACTCAGGTCCTCGAGCTCGCGACGGCACCCGGAGCACCCCCGCAGGTGCCCGCGCACGTCGATGTCGTCGCGGCTCGAGGATCCGAGCGCGAAGTCGGGGAGCAGGGGTCGAACGTCGTCACACGTCGTCACGCTCGGCCTCCTCCCGGGCGTCCTCCGGCGATCGATCCGGCGTCATCTGCTCGCGGAGCCGGAGCAACGCGGCACGGATCCGTGTCTTCGCCGTACCCACTGGGATCCCTTCGAGGTCGGAGATCTCGGTGCTGGTCTTCCCACCCAGGTACGCGAGCTCCAGGGCCGCTCGTTGCTCCGGAGGGAGCGCGGCCATCGCTCGCTGCGCCCGGTCCGTCAGATCGTGGGTCACGGCAAGCTCGTCGGGGCCCGGACCGTCGTCCGCCTCGTGGGGATGGTCGACGTGCTCCATCGTGCGCGCCTCGAGGACGCGGCGACGGATCGCGTCGATCGCCAGCGACCGCGCCATCAACAGGACCCACGTCTCGAGCTTGCCCCGGGACCGGTCGTACCGATCCGCGTTCCGCCAGAGCTTCACGAACGTGTCCTGCACGAGGTCCTGCGCCGCCGCGTCGTTCCCGAGCATCACGAGCCCCAGCCCGTAGATCCGGCCCGCGAAGCGCTGATACAGCGCGTCCGCGGCAAGTGGGTCCCGCGCGGCGAAGGAGCGCATCAGGCGCTGGTCGGCGTCGGCGTCGCTCGAGGGCATCCCGTCGAGAACGTACACGGCTTCCACACACGCTAGAGGTACGAGCGGGGATGCGCCCCGGTTCCCTCAGACGAACGCGCGGATGTGGGTCAGGATCGCCGTTCCGAGCTGCACGTCGAGACCGACGACGAGGTTGCCGGAAGCCAGCACGTCCGTCGCGGAGAGCCGCCGAGCGGCCACGAGGGCCAGCTGCGGCGCCCGGCCGACGATCGTCGCGTCCGCCCGCTTCTCCGCGGGCGGCATCTCGCCGGCCCCCAGGCCCCAGTGCCACGTGCCGCCGCCCGCCCCGTCGACCTCGATCGAGACGCTGGCCCCGGTGAGGTCGAGCCCGGCTTCCGCGAGCGCCCAGGGCAACATCCGGACGCCGAGGTCGATCGTCATGTGGATCGGCCAGTGCTGGTACTCGGGCCCCAGCCCGTTCGTCGCGCGCATGTCCTCGCCGTGGATCCACCACTCGACCATGCGCGACTGGACCAGGTAGCGGGCCGCGATGTCGCCGGCGAGCCAGGGGTAGCGCCGCCCCTCCCACTCGTCGTCGGACAGGAGCCCCATGTACGCGAGGAACGCGTCCGCCGCCTTCCCCCACGTCACCAGCACCTCACGGGTGTCGAGGCCCGCGCGGCGCTCGACGGCCCAGCGGTTGAAGGCCTCGACCGTGAAGGGCTCCCCATTCAGGCTCGCCCGGTAGTCCTCGAGCTCCTCAGCGGGATCGCCCTTCGCGAGCTGCGCCGCGGCCGTGTCGTGCGAGGCGAGGTGCGCCATCACGTCCCGGTTCCACCAGCCCGGGAGTGCGCTCGGCTGCTCCCAGGTCGGGGGCTCCGCGTACTGGACCGTCCGGCCGAGCCGCTGTCGCTCCGCGTGCGCGACCCCGAGCAGGGTTCTGCGGTCCACCGTCACGGCGCGGAATCGTACAGTACGCACCGTGCCCGCCCGGACATCCGCTCGCGCGCCGCGCCGGCTCGCGTGATGGGCGCGACCGAGCGGTTCACCGACGCGGCGCGCGCCGTCGGGATCGAGCCGGGGATCCGCCGGTTCCCCGAAGGAACGAAGACGGCCGCTGACGCGGCGCGGGCGGTCGGGTGCGACGTCGCGCAGATCGTGAAGTCCCTCGTCTTCATCGCGGACGATGGTGCCGTGATCGCCTTCACGTCCGGCGCGAACCGGGTGGACCCCGCGAAGCTCGCCGCGGTGGCCGGCGCGTCGGAGACGCGCCGGGCCTCACCCGAGGAGGCGCGTGCCGCCACCGGCTTCGCCGTCGGCGGCACGCCCCCCTTCGGTCACCCGACGCCGCTCCCGGGCTACGTCGATCCGGACCTGTTGACCTTCGAGGAGGTCTGGGTCGCAGCGGGAACGCCGGATTCGGTGTTCCCGCTTCCACCGTCTGAGCTGCTGCGCGCGACGGGCGCGCGACCTGCCGACTTCACCGAGGGATGACGGCATCCCAAGGTAAGATGTACGGAGCGATCATCCAACCGACTCCAACCGACACGGAGGAACGATGGCCCAGACCGCCGAAGAGCGGACCCAGAAGTCGATCCAGCTCACAGAGACCGCCGCGGGCGAGGTCCAGAAGCTGATCACCGAGGAAGGCCGCCCGGAGATCGCGCTCCGGATCGCCGTGCAGCCGGGTGGCTGCTCGGGGCTCCGCTACGCGATGTTCCTCGACGACCAGATCACCGAGAAGGACCACCTCGAGGAGCAGTTCGGGGTCAAGGTCGTCGTCGACAAGATGAGCGTGCCCTACCTCTCCCAGGCGACGATCGACTGGGTGGACTCACTCGAGGCCTCCGGCTTCACGATCGACAACCCGGCCGCGCAGAGCTCGTGCGCCTGCGGCCACTCGTTCCACTAGGCCGGGAACGGTCTCCGGGCCCGACTCAGCGGACGGCGTCGAGGCCTGCTCGCATCCCGTCCACCATCTCCTGGAGCTGCGCTTCCGAGATCGTGAGCGGCGGGCTCACGGCGATCGCGCCGCCGACGAGCGGGCGGACCAGGACGCCGGCCCGCCGCGTTTCTCCGCCCGCCTTCACCGCCACCATCGGATCGGCGGCGACGGCGTCCGGTCGGAGCGAGATCGCGCCCAGCAGCCCCACGCCCCCGCGGACGTCGTCCACCAGCTCGTGGTCGGCCAGCTGCTTCAGCGCGTCCAGGAGCGTTCCCTCCATCCCACGGGCCCGCCCGGGCAGGTCCTCTCGCTCGAGGATGTCGATGTTGACGAGCGCGGCCGCGGCCACGGCCGCGTGCCCACTGTAGGTGTACCCGTGGCGCCACATCCCGGCCCCGTCGGACCAGAACGCGTCCGCCACGGCGGGTGAGGCGAGGACCGCGCCGAGCGGCAGGTAGCCGCTCGTGATGCCCTTCGCGCAGACGACGATGTCGGGGTCGAGAGCGAACCGACCGGAGGCGAACCAATCGCCGCACCGCCCGAAGCCCGTGATCACCTCGTCGGCGACGAACAGCACGCCGGTGTCGCGGCAGACCCGGCGCGCGGCCTCGAGGTATCCGTCCGGTGGCGGGAACACGCCCCCGGCGCCGATCACCGGCTCGCAGAAGAACGCCGCGACCCGCTCGGGGCCCACGTCGTCGATCGCGGCGCGGAGCGAGTCCGCGTCGTCCCAGGGCACCTCGACGACATCCTCGATCAGCTGGCCGTGCCCCGCGGCGTTCGACGGGATCCCGGCGAGCGACGTCCCGGCGGTGTGCATGCCGTGGTAGGCCTTCTCCCGGCGGATCAAGATCGTCCGGTCGGGCTCGTCCAGGAGCTGCCAGTACCGGCGGGCCATCTTCGTGGCGGTATCGATCGAGTCGGATCCACCGCTCGTCAGGAACACCTTGGTCCCATCCACCGGCGACATGCCCGCGACCCGGTCCGCCAGCTCGAGCGTCACGGGCGTGACGAAGTCACCGAAGGTGGAGTACGCGGGGAGCTCGGCCATCTGCGCGGCCACGGCCTCACCGATCTCCGACCGTCCCCAGCCCACGTTGCAGTACCACAGGGAGGCGGTGGCATCGAGGTAGCGGGTGCCCGCCGCGTCCCAGACGTAGCACCCGTCGCCCCGCTCGAGGACGACCTCGCCCTTGGCGACGATCCAGGCCATGTCGGCGAACGGATGCCAGAGGGTCTGCGCCATGCGAGGACGCTACCAGCGGCGACGCCGGCGCAGGCGAACCTCGGGTCGTGAGCCCTTTACCCCGGCTCGTAGGCCAGATTCGGCGCGAGCCAGCGCTCCGCCTCGGCCACGGACTCTCCCTTGCGGCGGGCGTAGTCCTCGACCTGGTCCTTCGCGATCCGACCCACGTGGAAGTAGCGCGCGGCGGGGTGGGCGAGGTAGAGGCCGCTCACGCTGGCGGCCGGCATCATCGCGCAGGACGTTGTGAGGTCGATCCCGGTCGCCTCGCTCACGTTCAGGAGCTCGAAGAGGGTTCGCTTCTCGCTGTGGTCCGGGCACGCCGGGTAGCCGAACGCCGGCCGGATGCCCCGGTAGCGCTCGGCGATCAGCTCCTGGTTGCTCAGGTGCTCGTCCGCCGCGTAGCCCCACTC